>NZ_CP162102.1:620555-930833 GCF_042466665.1 Peterkaempfera podocarpi | reverse complement strand
AACCGGCGCGATGCCGAGCACGGCGGGCAGGAGCAGACCGGCCGCGGCCAGGACCTCGACGGCTCCGATGGCCTTGACGACGCCCGCACTGAAGTCATCGACCCACCTGCCACTGGACCCGGCGGCGGCGATCCTCTCCTACGGTGTGGTGGAGTCCTCACCTTCGGGCAGGTAGCCAAGACGCACCCTCTGGTCCGGCGAGGCGACGTAGACGTTGCCCAGCTCGCCGTGCGTCAGCTTCCAGCCCAGATCGAGGAGGGGCTGGAGAGCAGGGCCGGAACTCCATCAGTGGTTGGTGGCCTGAACGCCGGCGAGCGCCCCGCCCCCGCGACCCGCGAGTGGACCTGGCCCTGCAGCGTCCTGAGAGCATCGTCGCCGACTACACCGACTGGGCCCGAGCGACGAACGAAGCCTGATCCAGTGGTGATGCGTCGCGCACCTATACGCGACGCATCACCACTGGTCATCGACAAGACGCACGCTTCAGCGCTCGGAACACCACGCTTGAGCTGCTGGGGCTACTGCGCAGCCGGCGTCGGCAGGCGCGACATCGGGTCCGCGGCCCGGCCACGCCGCGGCTACCCCAGCGCCTCGATGTGCCAGACGGTTGTGTTCTCGTGGCCCGACGGCAGGGCTATGACATCGTCGCCGGAGTTGAACGCATCCGGCGGGCACGTCATCGGCTCCAGCGCGAGACCAGACCGGTGGTGGTCCCGGTCGCCGGGAAGGTCGGTGGTGTGGACCTGGACCCACCGGCAGTCGCTGTCCCAGGTCATGCGCACTCCGCCGTGCCTGGCCGACCGGTCACCCGGCGTCACGGTGGCCGCCGCCCATCCCGTTCCGTCGAACCCGATCCCGGTGAAGGCGTGGTCAAGCTCCGTGGCCCCGATCGGCCGCGGCTGGCGGAAATCGAACCGCGTGCCGTCCACCGCGCGGCGGCCGCGCGGCAACAGCCGCTCGGGATCGACCTCGAGGAACTGGGCGGCGTGAAGGTGCAGCGTCCAGTCGTCGACCCTGCCGGGCCCGGCGACCAGATAGGGGTGGATGGACACGCCCCACGGAGCGGCGCCCGGCGACAGGGTGCGGCCGGTGACCGCGATCGTCAGGCCCCGCTCGGCGTGCAGGACGTACTCGGCGCGCACGTGGACCCGGTGCGGGTACCCGGGCTGGGGGTGGATCGTCGTGGCCAGGGTCAGCCGGTCGGCCTCGGCCTCCAATGTCATCCACGCGGTCCAGGCGACCAGGCCGTGCAGCGCGCACTGCCGGTCGACCTCGTTGACCGGCAGCTGGAAGCGGTGGCCGCGGAAGGTGTAGCGGCCGTCGGCGATTCGGTTCGGCCATGGCGCCAGCACCGCACCGCGGAACAGCGGCCGCGGCGGGTCGCCGGCGCCGGGCAGGACCAGATCGAGCCCGCGGTAGGTCAGCGCCGCCAGGGCAGCCCCCACCGGGCTGACCGACGCCTGGTAGTCGCCGACGCTCAGGCGGATCGGTTCCGCCGCGGCGGCGGGTGGGACTGGGGTCATGGTCTTCCTTTTGGCGGGAACGGGCGCCCCGGCTGGGAGCCGGGGCGCAGGTGCCTTCGACGTGGCGCGCTCGGGCCCAGGGGTCTGGAGCGGTACCCGAGCGCGCCGGCCGCGAGTGCTACATGGCGGTCCAGATCTGGGCCGGGTTGCCGATGTCGCAGTACTCGAGTTCGATCTGGGAGCCGCTGGCGGTGCCGGCCTCCTGAACGCACAGCCCGGACTCACCGCTGACGATCTGGCCGCCGGGTGTCACGGTCCACTGCCGGCTCGGGAACCCCGTCTGGCACAGGTAGAGGTCCACCTTCGTGCCGGGGCTGCTCCCACCGCCGTACGAGTCCGCACACAGCCCTTCGGTCGACAGCGCGCCGGTCAGGGAGTTGGAGGTGAACTGCTGCTGTGCTGCGCCACTGCAGCCCTCGACGTCCGCGAACACGCCGGCCGTGGTGCTCCCGTTGGGGTCGTCCAGGCACAGGCCCGAGGCGCCGTTCTTGTACGCCCTCACGGTCTGTACCGCCCAGGCCTGGGCGGTGTTGGTCGTGTCGCAGGTCTGCAACGCGAGCTGGGAGCCGCTGGCGGTGCCGTTCTCCTGTACGCACAGCCCGGACTCGCCGCTGACGATCTGGCCGCTGGAGTTCAGCGTCCACACCTGGCTGGGGTTTCCCGCGCCCAGGCACGTGTACAGGTCGACCTTGGTGCCGGGGGTACTGCCGCCGCCGTAGGAGTCCAGGCACAGCCCCTGGGCGGTCAGCGTCTCGCTGGCGGGGGTGTAGGTGAACTGCTGCTGCGCCGCGCCGCTGCACCCGGCGATGTCGGCGAACGTGCCGGGCGTGGTGCTCCCGTTGGGGTCGTCCAGGCACAGGCCCGACGCCGAGTTGATGTAGGACTGGGTGCTCACCGGCTTCGCCGGCATCGTCTCCACCTGGTCGATCTGGTACGCACCGTACGCGAGGTTGGCATTGTTGATCTTCAAGCGCAGTGCCGCCGCGGTGACGGGCGTGAAGGAGACCGTGTATTCGTGCCGGGTGGCGTCGTTGGGGGCCGGCCAGCTGACGGTGCCGGAGCTGGCGACCGTCGTCCAGTTCGACGTCCCGTTCATGGACTGCTGGATGTCCCAGTTCGTCGGCGCCTGGCCCTGGCAGTAGTCGCAGACCAGTGTCACCGCGCCGACTGTTTGCGGCTGCGGCCACTGCAGGGTGTAGAACTGCGGGAACGAGGGCGACGAGGCGCTCTTGAAGAACGACTCCCACAGGCCGGAGTTCGCCGCAGAGGCGGAGCTGCCCGAGGCCAGGCTGGTCGTGGTCGCGGTCGCCGCCGGTGCGCTGTTGGCCGGGGTGACCTCCATCTCGTCGATCTGGTACTGGCCGAACTGGTTGTTCGCGCTGCCGATCTGCACGCGGACGCCTTGGACGGTCTGTGCCGGGAAGGAAACCAGGCGGGACTCGTTGGAGTTGTCGTCGTGCTGCCAGCTGACGACCCCGGAGGTCGCCACCGTGGTCCAGTTCGTCGACCCGTCGGCGGAGACCTGGACGCTCCAGCCGGTCGGCGCCTGGCCCTGGCAGTAGTCGCAGACGATCGTCACCCCGGACACGGCGTGCGGGGCCGGCCAGGTGACCGCCAGGTTCTGCGGGAAGGTCGCGGACTGCGTGCTCTTGAAGAAGGTGCCGAAGTTCCCGTCGGTCGCCGAGGAGGCCGTGTAGCCCGAGGCGATGTTCGTGGTGGTGGTCGTCGACGGCCGCGACGTGGTCGGGATCGCCAGGTCGGTGTTCGCCGAGTCGGCGGCGACGTCGACGTGGGTGGCGTAGGAGTTGGTCGTCAGCTCCAGGGAGCTGAAGTCCGACGCGACGGCCCCGCCGATGGTGATGTTCGAGAAGTGGATGTTGTTCCAGGCGTTGGTGGAGTCCCCGAGGATCCGGCCTCCGCTGCTGCCGGCGGCCATGTTCATGTTGCTGATCGTGATCCCCGAGATCGTGACGTTCGCCGAGCCAGAGGACCCGAAGTAGACCAGCGGTGCGGGGTTCTCCACGTCCCAGTTGTTGATGACCGTGCCGCTGCCCCAGCTGTTCTGGTAGGCCGCGTTGCCGCCGTCGCCGCGCAGCTCCATCCCGCGGCCGTAGCTGATGTCGTAGATGTTCGACACGTTCATGCCGGTCATGGTCTTGCCGCTGCCCAGGTCGGCGAAGCGGATGATGGCCGAGGCGGTTCCCGAGGAGTCGACGACGGTCCCGCTCATGTTGATGTTCGACGTGTTGTAGATCGCTTCGGAGCTGACGGCCGCGAAGGTGATGGAGTCGTCGCGGGAGCTGAGCCAGCCGCCGGTGAAGGTGACGTTGGAACAGCCGTTGATCTTGAAGGCGTCGTCCTGGTTGCCGATGTTGCCCTGGGGGTTGTTGAACTTCACGTTGGTGAAGGCCAGGTCGTGGGAGCCCTGGATCGAGGTCTGCCACATCACCGAGTTGGTGAACATGACGTCGTTGACCGTGAGGTTGCTCGTGCCGCCGTCAGTGAACAGGTCGAAGATCCCCATGACCGGGCCGTAGCTGGTCTGCAGGTTGTAGCCGTTGCCGTCCACGACGCCGCGGCCGAAGATCTTGACGTTGCTCGCGCCGCGCGCGGCCAGGACGGCCGACGACGGGTAGCCGACGGTTCCCGGCAGCTGCGTGTAGTCGGCCTCGGTGCCGTCGGCCAGGAGCACCGCCCCGCTGGACAGGTACAGCTGGACGTTGCTGCCGACGGTCAGCAGCGCCGTGCGGTACACGCCCGGCGGGAAGTACAGGATGGGCGTGGTCGAGCTGTGCGCGGACACGTAGTCGATCGCGGCCTGCAGGGCCGCGGTCTCGGTCGCGCCGGTGGTGTTGACCCCGGAGAAGCCGGTGACGTTGACGACGTTGGAGTCGCTCAGCTGGGGCGGGTTGGACTCCAGCGGGTCGGCGAACACCAGCAGCGCGTCCTTGACCCCGTTGATGTCGACCGCGAAGTTCTCCGGCTGGGGCAGGGTGAAGGTGATGGTGTTCCCGGAGACGACCGGCTGCATCCCGAACGCCAGCGGCCGGATGGCGGCGCTGGTGACGCCTGCGGTGTCCGTGATGACCACCGTCTGCGGCCCGCTCGCGGCGAACCGGGTCTGCGCCGAGCCCAGGTTGTCCTGGACAGCGACCGGCGTCCCGCCGACCGTCATCGAGAGGTTGGCGTCGGGCGCGGGGCTGGCGGTGTAGTTGCTGTACCGGTCGACGTTGAGCAGCGGGTAGGCCACGACGCTCCCGGCGGCCTGCGCGGCAGGGGCCGAGGCGACGACGCCGGCGAGGCCCAGGCCCGCGATCAGCGCCAGGGTCGTCAACATTGTCAGCGGTCTGAACAGTCGGGCCCGACGCCTGTCCGGCTTGCGGTGAAGCGTTATTCTTCGTGCGAGCGGCATCTTGGTTCCCTTTCTTCCAGAGGTGCTTGCTGTCGTGGGCTGAGCTGGTCCTGGGTCACGCGAGCTGCTTGGAATACATCTGTTCCTGGCCGTAGAAGCCGCTGTTGTAGAAAAGGCGTGTCGCGTGGTCGGTGACGAGCAGGTGGTGCCGCCACAGGTTGACGCCTTCGCCCGCCTCGCGGGCCGGGGCCGGGATGTCGTCGATCCATTCGAAGGGCTGGTCGGCCAGGTGCCATCCGGTGGTCGGGTCCTCGTCGTCGCTGAAGGCCAGTCCGCCCAGTGACGGGGCCGGCTCCTCGCTGGTGAGGCCGCCATCGCGGGTGGGCGCCGTGGGGGAGGCGTTCAGCACCGCGACCCAGCGGTGCCCGGCGGCGAGGGGGGCGATGTGCGGGTGGCGGCCGTCCAGGAGCTGGAATCCGCCCAGGTATCCCGAGGCCCAGTGGCCAGCGTGCTCGCTGGGGGCGAGCATGACGCCGTGGTGTTGCGGCGCGGACCCCGGGGACTGGGTGACCACGCCGATGGCGCTGCCGAACGGCGAATGGGCCCACGGCTGCGGGCTGAGTGGATAGCCCATGTAGTAGTAGGTGAACCGGTTCTGGGCTTGCGACCAGTAGCCGCTGACCGCGTCGGCGTGGTTCTCGTCGAACTGCCCGGCGCCCCCGCGCGGGATGAGGTCGTCGTCCTCCAGGGTCCAGGGCCCGGCCAGCGAGGTGGACCAGGCACGCTGCACGCGCTTGTCCCGGTCGTGGGCGCTGGTGCTCACGGTGACCAGCCAGTACTTGCCGTCGACGAAACTCGCCCGGTTGGGACGGTCGATGTCGGTGACGACGAAGGGCTTGTGCGTGCCCCCGCCGGCCGGCAGGCGCTCGGGATTGGTGAACACCAGCGGCGTCGGGTCGCTCCAGGTGCCCGGAGCGGCGGACGGGTCAGTGGACACCGACGTCCCATGCCCGGGCGGCGCGAAGAACAGGATCATCCGCCAGGCCTCGATCTCGGGGTCCCACACGACGCAGGGGTCTCCGACGACCTCCGAGCCGTCGCCGCCGGGCCTGCGGCCGATGACCAGCCCGTTGCGGATCCACTGTGCGCCTGCCGTGCCGTTGGTCATGAACGTCCCTCGTGTAGCGGTGGGGTGGGTGTGCGCCGGGCGGGTCACCCGCGGACCGCGCCCGCGGTGGTGCCCGACATGAACTTGTCCTGGAAGCGCAGGAAGACGAGCAGGATGGGAACCGTGATCACCAGGGCGCCGGCCAGCAGCAGCTGGTACTCGACGATGAACCCGTTCTGGCTGGTGCTCAGTTCGGGCAGCAGGACCATGACGGGCTCGCGCTGCGGGGTGCTGACCATGATCAGCGGCCACAGGTAGTCGCTCCACTTGGCGACGAAGGTGATCACGGCGACGGCGCCCAGCACGGGAGCGGCCATCGGCAGCGCGATCCGCTGGAACACCCGCCAGTGCCCGGCACCGTCGATGCGGGCGGCCTCGAACACCTCGCCGGGCAGTCCGGCCATGTACTGCCGGGCCATGAACATCCCCAACACGCTCGCCGTGCCGGGCAGGATCTGCACCTGGTACGTGTCCAGCCAGCCGATCTTCGAGAACAGCAGGTAGAGGCTGGGGATGTTGACCTCGAACGGCACCAGCATCGACGCGACGAGCAGCCCGAAGATCAGGCTCTTGCCCTTGAAGCGGTAGGCGACGAAGGCGTATCCGGCCATGGCGCACAGGAGCACGGTTATGGCCGTGTAGAGGCTCGTCACGACCACGCTGTTGAGCAGGCCGCGCCACATCAGTGAACCGGTCGGCCCGGTGAACAGGTCGGTGAGGTTGCTGGTCGTCGGGTGGGCCGGGATCCCGCTGGGGTTGGTGGTCAGCTCCCCGGGTGCCTTGAACCCGCCGAAGGCCATCACCAGGAACGGGTAGACGGCGGTGACGGCCGCGCCCACCAGGAAGAGGTTCAGGGCGCCCTTGGTCCCGACCCAGCGGCCGCGGGCGGAATTGCTGCGGGCCATGCTAGTTGCCCCTTTCGCGCAGCAGCCGGAACTGGATGACCGAGAAGATCCCGATGGCCAGGAACAGCAGCCAGCCGGCCGCGGCCGAGAGCCCGAACTGGCCCGCGGTGATGTTGCCGACGACCTGGTTCATGACCGGGGCCGCGGTCGGCGGCGCGATCGACGCGCCGGCGGCCCCGGAGCCGCCGACGAGCAGGTTGGGCTCGGTGAACAGCTGGAAGGAGGAGATGGTGTCGATGACGACGGCGAACAGGATGATCGGCCGCATGACCGGGATGGTGACGTGGCGGATCCGCTGCACCGCGTTGGCTCCGTCCAAGTGGGCGGCCTCCAGCAGTTCGTCGGGGACGTTGGTCATTCCGGCCAGGAAGATGACGAAGTACCATCCGACGCCACGCCACAGCAGCAGCATCACGACCGCCCACTTCCCGGCCTGCGGGTCGTTGAGCCAGTCGATGTGCAGGCCGGTCAGCGAGTCGAGCACGCCGTTGCTGCTGAGGATCACCCGCCAGACGAGCGCGGCAGCGACCGGCGCCATCACCTGCGGGATGAACAGCAGCGGCTTGAACACCGACGGGAGCTTGGCGAGCTTGGAGCGCACGAGCAGCGCCAGCAGGAATCCCCCGCCCAGCAGCGGGACCAGCGGGACCAGCCAGTAGAACAGCGTGACCCGGGCGCTCTGCCAGAAGTCGGGCGACTGGAACAGCGCGTCGTAGTTGTGCAGCCCGGAGAAGGTCGCCGAGCCGTAGCCGCGGTATTGGAAGAAGCTCAGGACGATCGAGACGACCGACGGCGCGGCGAAGAAGACGACGAACGAGACCAGGAACGGCGCGATGAACAGGTAGGGCGCTGCGCCGTTGAGCAGCGCCCGGCCGCGTCCCGGCCGCCGGACGGGGCGGGGCTGTCTGTGGTCGGTCCGGTGACGCACCATCAGCGGTTGTGGCATGTGTGAGCACGCTTTCTTTGTGGGCAGCGGGGTCAGCGCGCGGCGCCGACCCCGGACGTGGCCCCCTCAACGTGGGCTTTCGGATCCCGTGCGCGGCGGGAGGCTCGCGGCCGGCCTACGGGGCGGGGCGGGTGCTGTGGCGCCGTCCGCGACCGGCCTGCGGCCCGGTGCCTGGGACGGCGCAAGGGCCGGCCCTCGAGGTCAGTTCTTGTACGGGCAGCGAATCTGGGCGGCCAGCTGGTTCTGCGCCGTCTGCAGGAAGGAGCTCGGCGAACTGTCCGAGGAGTTGAGGTAGTTCGCCAGCTGGCTGCCCAGGGCCGTGGTCTCCGCGGTGTTGGACGGGTCGTAGGGGAACACCTTGTAGGTGCTGCTCGCGGCCAGGTACGCCTTGATCAGGCTCGGGCCGAAGTAGGAGTTGTTCTGGACTTCCGGGGACTGCAGCAGCGAGGTGACATTGGGGATGTACGTGGGGTTCTTCTGCATGTAGGCCGAGGCACCCGAGGCCGTCATCAGCGTCTTGGTGAGGAAGTCCAGCGCCTGGGCCTTGTGCTTGGAGGCCGCGGGAATGACGAACACAGCGCCGCCGGCCTCGCTACCGCCGGTCGCGCCACCGATCTCCGGCCACTGCGCGACTGCCCATCTGCCCTTCAGGTCCGGCGCGTACTGCTGGATGAACGTCGGCAGCCAGCTGGCCGACAGGGTCGAGGCAAGCGTCCCGTCGGCCAGCGCCGACTGCCACTGCGGCGTGAAGTCCCCGATCGATGTCGACACGACCCCCGAGCCGCGCAGATCCTTCACGGCCTGGAACGCCTGCGCGGTCCCCTGGTCACTGCCGACCGTGATCGCGCACGGGGACTGCGTGGAGTACGAGGCGCCGTTACCGGAGACGATCATGCCCCACTGGTACGGGGCAGGGTTGGCCGGCAGGTTCCATATGAAGCTCTTGGGCGCAACGGCCTGGAGCTTCTTGCCGGCCGCCTCGAAGTCCGCCTGCGTCTTCACGCTAGCCGGGTCGATGCCCGCCTTGGCGAACAGGTCCGACCGGTAGAACCACAGCTTCTCGTTGACCTGGATCGGCACGGCCACCGTCTTGCCGTCGAACTTCGTCAGCGCCTGCGCCGCGGACGTGACGTTGCCCAGGTCAGGTGCCACCGCTGCCGAGATGTCGGCCAGGGCGCCGCTGTTGACGAACTCCGGGACCTCGCCGTAGTTCAGCTCCATGATGTCTGGGATGTTCTTGCCCGAGGAGAGCTCCAGACGGAACTTGCTGACCGAGTCGGTGTCGCTGC
Source organism: Peterkaempfera podocarpi (assembly GCF_042466665.1). Lineage (GTDB taxonomy): Bacteria > Actinomycetota > Actinomycetes > Streptomycetales > Streptomycetaceae > Peterkaempfera > Peterkaempfera podocarpi. The sequence goes on along the minus strand of NZ_CP162102.1, from coordinate 921,650 downwards.
CGCCCCCGGAGACGACGCTCAGAGACTGCCCCGCGGTCGTCGACGCGTTGGCCGCCTGATACGTCCCCCACATCGTCTGCAGGCTCTGCACCGAACCCCAGGTCTGCAGCGTCAGCGCCGCCGATCCACCGCCCTGCGCTCCCGTGGAGCCCGACGACGAGCACGCGGTCGAGGCCAGGAGCGTCGCCGCGGCGCTGAGGGCGACGAAGGCGGCCCGTGGGACGCGACGCGCGACGGGCAGGCCTTGCGTTGAAGTGGTCCTTGCCATTGAGCCCTCCAGAGGCCGGATGGTGGGGAGTGCGCAATACGATTTACGCGGCCGTAACCTAGGCCTCCGCTATCAGGCTGTCAATCAGTTGCGGTAGCGCGCAATACGATTCACACTTGGTTGCGTCCACGCCGCCAGGGAGGGCGTACGACAGTACGCCGCCCCCTGGACCCGGGCGGCCGCATCCCGGACGACACCCCTGATCGATGGGAACCCCTGATGTTCTTCGACCTGCCCGAGGCCGAGCTGCCGGACCACCGCAGCGAGCAGACGGGGGCCCGACGGCTTCGGCCAGTTCTGGTCGCAGACGCTGGCACCGGCCCGGTCGCACGACCTGGACGTCCGCCTCGATCGCCCCGAGACCACCGTCACCGAGCTCGACGTGTTCGATGTCAGCTTCGGCGGCTTCGGCGGGCAGCGGGTCAACGCCTGGCTGCGGTCGCCGCGCGGCGCGCTCGAGGGCCTGCCGGTGGTGGTGGAGTTCGTCGGCTACGGCGGGGGCCGCGGACGGGCGGAGACGTCCCTTTTCTGGGCTGCCGGCGGCTTCGCGCACCTGGTGATGGACACCCGGGGCCGGGGCGCCTCGTGGCGGGCCGGCGACACCGCGACGAGGCGTGGAGCGGGCCGCAGGTGCCGGGCGTGATGACCAAGGGGATCGGCCACCGCGACACCTACTACTACCGCAGGCTGTTCGTCGACGCCGCGCGGGCCCTGGACGCCGCGCGGGCCGTGGTCAATCCGGCCGTGACGGCGTCTGTGTGAAGACCCGATGGCAAGTTAGCCTGTGCATCACAGGCAATCACCGACCGTGCGATAGGGCGTTTTGAGGATGCTATGGTGACGGCCCCCCGCGATCCGTTTGACCGGCGGGTCACCGTGCGCGACGTCGCGGCCCACGCCGGAGTGAGCCAGGCCACCGTCTCGCAGGTGCTCAACAGCTCGCGACCCGTCTCGGAAGCCACCCGGGCCCGGGTCACGGCCTCGATCGAGGAACTCGGCTTCCGCCCGAACCACCTGGCCCGCGCGCTGCGCCAGCAGAAGTCGCACACGGTGGCGATCGTGGTCCCCAACATCACGCACGTCACCTATCCAATGGTCGCCCGGGGGGCCGGCGAGATCCTCGGGCCCCTGGGCTACCAGGTCGCCCTGTATGACACCAACGGGCTGCGCGCGACGGAGAAGCAGATCGTCCGCACGCTCACCGACCGCATGGTCGACGGCGCGATCGTGTTCGGGTACCCCCTGGCGCCCGGCGACGCCCGCGCCCTGCAGGAGTCCGGGGTGGCGATCGTCAACGGCAACCCGGGCACCGAAGCCCTCCTGCGCTGGGACACGGTGGAGGTCGATGAGATGTCGGCTATGCGCGACCTGACGCGTACCGTCACCGCGCGCTATGCGGGCCAGATCGCCTATATCGGCGGACCGGTCGACCACAACACCGCACCCCGGCGGGAGGCCGGCTTCCGCGCCGGCATGCAAGACCTCGGGCGGGCCTGCGACGCCGGGCTGATGGCCTCGGCTCCATACACCTGGGCGGGCGGCCGCAACGCACTGGCGGCCATCCTCGAGAACGGGATGCGGCCCCGACTGGTGGTGTGCGCCAACGACATGATCGCCATCGGCGCCATGGCGGCAGCGCGCGAGCACGGACTCGACGTCCCCGGCGATGTCGCGGTCACGGGCTACGACAACATCGACGCCGCCGAGATGGCGGTCCCCCCGCTGACCACCATCGAGCCCTTCCCCTTCGAGCAGGGTCGCGCCGCCGCACGGCTGCTGCTCGAGCGCATGACCGACAGCTACGCCGGCACAGCCCGCCACCTCACACTGGCAGCCGAACCGGTGGACCGGGCATCGGCCTAGTGCCGCCCCCGCCAACCTTTGCCCTGCCGCGACGCCTGGCACGCACGCTCGCTGCGTTGGCCGAAAGCCCAGGTACGACCCAGTACAAGGGCTTCCGGCCGCCTTGCGATCGCACGCACCAGACGCCGCGGCTTGACGGGCAAACGTTGGCGGGGGCGGCACTAGCTGTACTCGGCCGACACGTTAGTGACGGAGGCGGTCGGTAGTCGATCAAGGGGGGCCTCCCGTCACCCCGCATCCTGGCATGCCCTGTCCAGGTTGCCGGCAACGGCCTGCCGCCCGCCGGACACCCGGTCCCCGAGCCGCGCCAAGCTGGCCGCCGCGGCAACGCCGTCGAGAGGATCACGGCGGACATGGTCCCAGCCGAGACCGCTGTCACCCTTCCGACCTGCGGCGATGACTTTACGACCCCCACAGGATCGTCGTTGTCCGGCGCCCCGGCGGGCTCGGCCGGGTAGCTGGACACCGCGGTCGTATCGTCGCCGATCAGCGGCAGCAGACGGTACTCGGGACCGAACCGCCGTTGGCGACCTCCCGGTACAGCCGCGCGAGCAACGGCGGCGGACGGAAACCGAGCTGCTCCTCGGCGCGGGCGATATCGGCGTCGCCGGCAGGGCCCGGCAGGTGTGCTTCCTCAGCTTTCGCGCGTATGGCGACGCGCCCCACTCGGCGCAGGCCCGGCAGTAGGCCGCCCTGACGCCCGTTGTGCCCTCCACCGCTTCGCTGGAGGGCACCCGCGACTTCCTGTTCCCACGGGCGGTGTGCAGTCGCGCAGGCCGTCGCGTTGTGGACATGCCGTCACGGTCCGTTGGGCAGGGTGCCGATCACAACGGCGGTTTGAGAGCGACACCTGGATGCCCTCTACACGGCACGTGTGCGTAGACCAATTACGCGACCACCTCATTCCCGTCGACGGTCAGCAAGGCGGTTCCCATCGTGTCGCCGTGCTCGGGGATGTCCGCGTAGAGACCCGCGAGGCGCCCCCTTGCATCATCACCGTCAGGGCTGAATGTTCTCCAGGTCCTCGAGGAGGCTGGGGTGCGTCGGCTGCCACGGAGGACGTGGAGGTGTCCTTCCTCGACCGTGCGGAAGCCGTGGGGTTCTGGCCCGCTGGTGCGGACGTTGAGGCCGGGGGACGTGGTCGAGGTCGCTGACGTAGTGGGGGAGAGCGGTCTGTGCCGTCGCGGCGCCTTGGGTGCGCGGTGAGGCCCGCCCCGCTGGTGCGGGGCGGGTCAGATGCCTGCCTGGTCAGTCGGGTGGGTCAGTCGATCTAACGTGCCGAATTCTTCCGACGCGGGGTCGGAGGTGCGACGACTGACCTGCATGGGGATGACGGGCGCCGGATGACTCGACGACTGCGGCCTGCGCCTGCCTCCTGTCATCCGGGGACGACGACCGTCGACAGACTGATCGAGTAGCGCGCGCTGGCGGTCTGGTTGCGGCGGGCGGCCTCCAGCAGTTGATGGCGGAGCGCCAGAATCTCGGCGTCCTTCTCGTGCTCGCTCATCGTCAACAGGCGCAGTATCGACAGGACACTCGTTGCAGCGAGGTAGGCGAGACGTAGCAGCACGACAGCTCATGATGCCGTCCCGGCGGCGTGCGGGTGGCAGCTTCGAGGTGATCGTCCCAAGCCGTGCACATCAGCGATCAGGCCTGTCACCTCGGCGGATGATTTGTCGGCACCCACAGGATCGAAACTGCCCGGCGCAGACGCTTACACCGGACGGTAGCGTCCGCACCCCGGCCCGGGGCGGCTCTTCGAGCCTGCCCGGGCCGTTGCCGCCGACCGCTTGAACCGTGCCCGGGCGAGGGATCTCCGCAGGGATGTTCACGTTGCGGCGAGCAGGCCACGGATCCGGCCGAGCACCCGCTGCGCATAGCGCGCGACCAGCCGGTCGTCGTCCGACGCGCCCCGACCGGACCGTCCCGCGCGCACCGTACCGTCGGTGGGCTACGGGGCGCGCGGGTGCGACGGATCAGGAGCGTCTGGTCTGCGCACCAGGTTTTCCGGCGCGACTCAGCCCGTCCAGTAGCCCAGGACCACCCCGAACACGGCCACGCTCCTCGACCCGTTGTTGCGCAGGTCGATCACCCCGTTGGAGCCCACCGGAACCACGGCCAGGTTGGTCGTGGCACGCCCGCCGGAGGTCCAGTACACACTGGCGGGGGACGGTTGGCTCGTCCCATCGGTCCATGCGGTCAGCGAGCCTCCGCCGCTGCTCGAGATCGTCCCGAGCTCAACCAGCACTCCGGTTGCTCCCCGAGGGACGACGCCCCCCGCCACGCGCAGCTTGAGAACGCTCTGGGCGGCCAGCGGCGAGGTACCGCTGCGCCCGATCCCGTAGCGGGTGTCCAGGACGGTCGACGGAGCCGTGGCGACGAAGGATCCGCTCGACGTGGTGCCGTAGTAGCCCACGACACTCGCCGCGACGTCCACGCTGCCGCCGCCGGAGTTGTAGAAGTCGAGCTGCCCGGTGCTGTCGAGGGGGACCGTCACCAGGTTGGCCGACTGATCGCCGTGGGCGTCCCAGGTGAGCATCGGCAGTCCGGGACGGGTCGCCCCGTGCGCCCAGACGGTGAGGCCGCCCGTGGTGCCAGGGCTGCCGATGGCCAGGTTGAGCACCACCGACGTGGCGGTGGTGGGCACCCCGGCCTTGCCGCGCACCGGCACGCCGATCGTCGCCCTGGCCCCGAGCGGGGCCTTTTGGGCCTGTCCCACTCCCTCGGCGGTGTTGAACACATAGGCCGGCCGGACCGGCTTGAGCAGCTTCCCGGACCTCGGCGCGTAGTAGCCCAGCACGTCCACGTACACCGGCGCGCTCCGGGAACTGCTGTTGTGGACGTCCAGGGCGCCCCCGCTGAGCCGTACGACTGCCGAGTGCACCACGGACTGGGTCGAGGTGTTCCAGTAGAGGGTTCCGTAGGTGGGAACGGCAGAGCCGTACGGTTCGGCCGACACCGCGCCCCCGTTCGCCTTGGTCCCGCTCACCCCGACGTCGACCAGCACCGAGGTGGCGTTCGCCGGGACCCCGTAGTGGCCTGCCACCGTGACGCCGACGGTGCCCTTGGCGCCGACCGAGCGGGGCCCGAAGACCCGCGCCGGTGTCACCGGCGTGTAGCCGCTACCGGTGGGGACCCGTACCGGACCCCAGAGGCCTGGCGACCAGGACGGGGTGACCGGGGTGTCGGGGGCCGGCACGCCGCTGACGATCAGACCGCTCACCGAGTGCGCGTCACCGCCCCCGCCCGTGCCGGCGGAGAACGCGACCAGGGCGTTCGCCGGCAGCGTGGGTGTGGCATCCAGTACCGCCGTCCCGTCGACCTGCACGCGTACATGGCCGCCGGCCACCTCGACGTCGACCTGGTGCGTGCCCTGGCGCAGGGAGGTGCTGAGTCTGACCGCCGAGCGGTAGTCGATCACCGCCGAGCCGGGGGTGCTGTAGCCGACTCCGACGAAGTTCTGCATCCGCAGCGTGCTGTTCCAACCGGTGGCGAGGGCGACGACCACGCCCGGTCGGCCGGCGACGCCAAGGCTGCCGCCCGGGCCGCCCAGTGCGCTCGGGGCGTTGCGGGTGGGATCGAGCAGGGACAGGGCCATGCCGTCACCACCGACGCCGGGGCCGAACTGTGCGGTGAAGGTCGCCCGGAGGCCGTCAGTGCGGAGCGGCCTGGTGTAGACGGCCGAGCCCGCCTGGTTGGCGGCGGCCGGGGTCAGCTGGACACTGCCGTCGTCGGCCACCACCGCCTTGCCGTTGGCCTGCCACAGTCCGTCCCGGGCCGAGGTGGTCGTCGCGGTGCCGGTACCGGTCCCCGTGACAGGCACGTCCATGGCCCCCTGGGCGCTGCCGTCCGGATTGACCCCGGTCGCGGTGACCTCGTAGAAGGCGCTGGCGTCCGCGGCCGAGCGGGGGGTGAACGTGACGTTCTGCACGGCGGTCTGGTCCGGTCCGATGATCAGGCCTTCGGACAATTGCACCGGGCTGTTGAAATCGCCCGTCGGCGCTTTGGCCTTGGTGACGGTCACCGGGATGTTGCCGGTGTTGGTGATAGTGAACGAGAGCGACTTGGAGCTGCCGATCGGGACGGAGCCGAAGTCGAGAGAGGCGCTGGAGAACTCCAGGTGTCCCTGACCAGTGATGCCGGTGCCGTTGACCGGGACGCTCAGGCTGTGTGCGTCGCCGCCACTGCTGGAGGTGATCACCAAGGCGTCACTGTCCGCCGTGGTGCCGGTGGGCGTGTAGATCACGGAGGCCACGAAAGATCCGCCGGCGGGCAGCACCGTGCCCGCGGCCGGGAGACCGGAGGCGGCGAACGGGCCGGAGGGCAGCGTGACCGAGTCGATCGTCTCCGCAGCGGTGCCGGTGTTGGTGATCTGCAGGTTCAGCGTCGAGGAACTGCCGGTGGGGATCTCTCCGAACCTCATCGCGTCGGGTGCCGCCCCGAGTCCGGGCTTGGTGCCGACGCCGTGGAGCGCGAAGACCAGGCGTTGACCGTCCGAGAGGTTCGCGGTCAGTGTGCCGTTGACACCCCCGGTCGTCGTGGGCGTGAAGGTGACCGGCACGTCCAGCGTGGCATCAGCCGCCAGGGCCGTGGGCTGCTCGGCCGTGGGCACGCTGGGGGGAGCGACCGAGAACCCGCCCGAAGCCGAAAGGCCGGTGATGTCGACGTCCTGTGTTGCTGTCAGTGTCATGTCGGCCGAGCCGCTGCTGCCCACGGCGACCTGGCCGAAGTCCAGGGAGGCCGCGGTCAGGGCGGTCCTGGCCGGGCTGCCGAAGCCGTACAGCACTCCGTCCCTGGTGCCGACATACACCTTGCCGCCGCTGGCGGTCGGAGTGCTGAACTTGGTCGCCGTGCCGATCGGCGCCGACCAGAGGAGCTGCAGCAGACCGCGGCTGTCGGGGACGGGGCTGTAGGCGCGCAGCGTGCCGTTCGCCCCCGAGGCACCATCGGCCGAGACCATCCACACCAGGGCGCTGGAGTCGTCCCTGCCGTTGGAGGTCACCATGGGCGAACCGCTGGTGTAGCCGAACGAGTCCTGACTCTGGCCGGTGAGTGTGAGCGCGGGAGTCCCGCCGCTGCTCACGCCGTATCTGAGCGCCCGCAGCGGACCGTAGTTGCCCACCAGGTAGACGTAGCCGCCGTCGCCGCCCCAGAACGCCGGATGGCCCCACAGCCCCTGGTACGGGCCGGTCACGCCCAGCGCGGCGTCGCCGCCCGAGGCTCCCTGGCCCATGCCGCCCAGGTTGTCGCGGTCGAGCAGGAACACCCGGCCGTCCTTGCCCTGCTGGACCAGCAGGTGCGGATGGTCACCGGTGCCGAAGCCGTCCGGCAGTGCCATCGGTGCGCCCGAGGAGATGTCCTGGTCGTTGAGGTCGAGGGTGGGGGCGTCGCCGGGACTGAAGAAGTCTGCTGTACTCAGGCTCTTGTCCGCGTTGACCTGAAGGCGGACCACGGACTCGGCCAGGGTCCCCTGGACGGTCTTGCCGGGCCCCGGAGCCGGGCTGATGCCGTTCCCGGTGCTGAAGAAGATCCTGCCGTCGCCATCGGAGACCAGGCCGCCGCCCGACTGCCAGATGCCGGCCCCGCTGACGCTGGCACCGGTCTCCGTGGCCCACATGGAGGTGATGCTGTGCTCGGTGGTGCTCACCCCGACCACGTAGCCGCGGTACGGCCGTGCGTCGCAGTGGCCGCCGAAGCCTGCGTAGACGACCCCGCCCATCAGCAGCAGCCCCGGGCGCTGCTGCTCGTAGTAGGGGTCGAAGCTGACGCTCGGGTCGTTGGCGGCCCGGCCGGCGATGGTGACCGGCCACCCGGGGAGCTCGGTCCCGGAGGCTGGGTCCACCGCGTGCATCAGCCAGTGCGGGTGGCGGTGCGTGGAGGTGCCGTCATCGACCTTGGTGGTGAAGTAGACGGTGTGGGTCGTGGAGTCGTAGACGGGGGTCGCGGTAGCCCCGAGGGTGGGCGTCAGGTCACCGCAGCCGATCGCCGAGGCAGGCCAGGCCGGCCCGTAGTTCTTACTCCATTCGATCGCCCCGGTGGTTCGGTCCAGGCCGTAGGCGGTGTTGCTCTCGGTGACCGCGATGACCTGGTCGCCGACGACCAGCGGCTGGGCGTAGATCTGCCCGTCCAACCGGGTGGCGAAGAGCCGGCCGAACCCGGAGGACTGGACGACCGCCGGGGAGAGCCCGGATTCGTTCGGGTCCCAGTTGGTGCGCAGATTGTCGACCCCCTGGGTGTTCTGATCTGCCTGGGCTGATGGCGCCACCAGGCTGATGACCGTGCCGATCAGCGCGGCGGCGGCAACGGCGACGACGGCCGTGAGCCGCTCGCGCCGCCCGTCGCGGTGGCGCCCGCGACGGGACGGTATGGAAAACCCGGCCACGACGGACCTCCTCTGGGGTTCACGCCCGGGGCGGTCACAGGCACGGGATAATGTGTGAAGTCGAGGTGAATGTTCATACCATTGGCTGGTGGGACCCTGTGCCGCCTCGGCGCCCTTCGTTCCCTGATTGTCATCACGGGCCCGGGCGGGTGATGCATCATGGACGCTCTGCATGTGAGGGTGGCGAACCGTCACGCGACTGGAGCGCCGCAGGGGCAGGCCCGGTTGAGTCCCTTGTCGCCTGTCGGTCCGCAGCGCCCGCTGCTGTTCTCCCGTTGGGCAGTAGCTGAAGGCCGGCGGCGTCATCAGGGTGCACCAGCACTGTGTGTCGGCTGCCGGCCGAGATGACGAAGCCTTCTTCACGGCAGACCACAGGTCCGCGCGACTGAGCCGGCTTCGGGTCCTCCTGATCGTTCTGCACGATGTAGGGAGGTCCCCAGGGCCCGGGATCGATCGCGTAGTGGCCCCGCGGAACTGTTCGGTGTCAGCGTCCGCGGGTACGTCATGGCGATCGAGTTCGTCCCCGGCGCCGGGTGGCAGTCCTGGACCAATCTGGGAGGGCCGGTCGCCGGTGACGTCGCAGCCGGCTTCCACGATGACGAAACGGTCGAGATCTTCGCCAGGCGGGCCGGCGCGCGGTGCCCACCCGATACTCTGGTGCTGAGGCTGGGTGGCCAGGAGTCTGCTGGTCGCGTCGAGCCGGTCGATGCCGGGCAGCGCGGGAAGCGCCCGCCAGTTGTTCCAGGTGACGGCAACAGTGTGGTCGGCGTCGATCGCCTCGTGGACCTGGCCCAGCGCATCGATGCCCAGGACGTGTACCGCCATGCCCGGGCCCGTCGGTGTGACGGCCAGCGGAGAGCTCCGTACGGTGGCGGTCTGCCCTGAGGGGCCGTGGAGGGGCTGCCACGGTCCCCAGGCGGTGTCGCCTGCGGGACCGTTCTGTGCGGCCCACATGACGGTGCCGTCCTGTGCCGCGGCGGGTGGTCACCCTGGCCCGGGCGCAGCAGCATGTAGGCGTGACCGAGCTGCCCCGCCCCCGAACGTCCCACCCGGCTGGCCCGCCCAGGTGTTGCCGCCCGGCACCGAGGGCTGGGAGGACTCCGCCGCACGTTGGCTCATCCAGTGGATGCCGCCCGGCTACCGCCGCCACGACGTCCTCCGGCAGCAACCTGCGATCCTCGCGTACATGGCGCGGCGGGAGATCGAGTCGTCCCTCCAGGCCGCGCGCTGCGGCTTCTCCACCACCCGCAAGGACCTGCACGAGGTGGGCGTGAAGCCTGAGGTGATCGAGAAGGCCCTCGGGGTGTACTCCGAGGCAGGCGCGCGCCTCGCCCAACTGGAGCGGCAAGTCAACCTGCTCGCCGACGCACTCATCCGCGGCGTCCGTTGGCGGCCCCCGCCACGCCGGACCCAGGACCACAGCAGCAGGCGCCGCGGAGGCATGGGGTAGAGCCGGCCGTTCGGGCCCGCAGGCTGGCTTGAAGGATTTGCAGTGGCCCCAGTTTCGCGGGCCATCTGGCCCCACTTTGGGTCCGGCGTCGCACCCTGCGGCGCGGACGCTTCAGCTCGACCCGTCTTCCCAGGTGTAGACGATCGCCTGTCGGACAGCACTTTGCGTAAAGCCTGAATTCAGCGAAGGACCCGATTCGCAGCGGAGAGATGAGACATCATGGATTCTTTGATCGCAGCGAGGCGGGAGGAGTTTTGTCGTACCGCTTGCCGCTGATATTCGTAGTCCACGGAAAACCAGACCCCTACCACGTTGTTGACGCGGCGGCATTCTTGATCTGCCACGGCCACCCTTATTTCTTGTCGAGTGGGTAGACGTCCTTCGCTCCAGCTGGAATCCCCTGCCGCCTCGAGCGGGTCGATGTAATCATATCCCTTCTTCTTCATGCAGGCCGACCACTTCGAAAATACCGCAATGGTCCGCGGATCTTTGACGCCTTTCGTGAGAGTGTCAAATTTCAGTCCGACGACAAAATCCGGATTTCCGATGTTCCCGGACGCGCTGCCCGTGAGGGAACGTCTCGCCTCGCCGACACATCCGCGATCAGGGACTTTACGATGATTTATGATCTGTCCACCGTCGCCCTCTTTCTGCTGAGGATCAGCGGTTCCGCTCAGGGCGATGCGTTCGCTCGACGTCTGATGCTGGACAGGCGCGCCGTTGGCCGCAGGGTAACCGCCTTCCGGATGGTACCCCCATTTCTGGGCGTGGGTCATGCTCTGGAATCCGAAGTAGCCATCCATGCGCGTCGAGGGGGCGTCTGCGCCTATGCCTGTTGGGTCGCCGCTTTCACTGGCGAGCACGAAGTTGTAGCCGAAACTGCGCATACATTGGGAGATCAGAGCGGAATTGGCGTTGCTTATGGTCTTTTCCTGCTCGGGATTGAGGAGGTAGGGATCCAGCGGCATCGCTCTGTTGTTGGCATCCACGAGTACCGGGAAGCTCGAAGAAGCGCTGGACGTCGGAGTGGAAGGCATCGCGCTGGGAACGTGGGCCGAGCAAGCAGACAGAGCGACAAGGGCGGACGAAGAAAAAATCACGGTAAGCATGTGGTGCCTGATCATGTTCCTCATGTTCTTCAGGAAAGAAGGACCTCAGGCAGAGGACAGGTCGGAAAGCCGAAAAAATTTTCCGTGCCCCCGGAACCGGGACACGGAAAATTTACCCGGCTTCATCTCACAAGAATTTACCGGATGCGTTGTTGTTGATCATTTGGGAGTTCAAGTCGCCCACGCCGAAGAAGTCTTGGCACGCCACTGAGCAGTTGTAGCCGCTATTGTAGTACACGCGATAGGTTTGGGTGTCGCTAAAGTTGGACACGTAAGCCGCGTTGTTCTTGACGCTCTGGCCGGCACCCTCGCTGCCGTAGAGGCTGGCAGAGAAAATCCATCCCGCGAAGTCGGATATATTGGCGGCGGTTTCAAATTTTGCGCCAAAGTCCAGCCGCCACGAGCCATTGACATCAATCTTATGAGCAAGGGCGTAGCTCGAGCTGTGATAGTAGAGGCAGGCGAAACCGATGTCGCAGACAGGTGGATCGTACGAAATCGGTGCGGCGGAGGCGACGGGTGCTGTCGCCAGGGTCATGCCGACAAGGCCTGCCGTCGCCACAGCGACCGAAACAACCCTTTTCATGCGCATTGTGCTGTCCCCCGTCATGCCCGATGTGCGTCCGGCACCTGATTGACACCTGATCCGCACGTCTCGCGAATTGCTTGGTGTTCACACGCTAGGCCAGTGACTCTGGACATGTCCAGGGCCCCGAAGTAGTTGATTCTTTGTCCGGTTTCGTCGGATCACCCCGGATCCACCGGCTTGGTTCCCGGTCGATCGTTTTGCGGTCGTGCGGGCCGTGGCGGGGTTGATTTGCGGATTCGGGCATGGGGTTTGTGGACAAAGTGGAAGACCTGGGCAAATCAGCGGCCGTCTCGGGCCCTTTCGGGCAGGTCGGTCAGGGAGGATCAGAGGGCTGGAGGTGCATGCACCGTGCTGAACAGTTGGGTGAAGTCCTGACTTCAGGGCCAGCGTTCGGGCAGGTGCAGGGTGAGGCGGCGGGCGGACCGGGCCAGGCGGGCGGGTACGTTGATCAGGTGGTCACGGATGGTGGCGGTGGTTGCCCTGGCAGGGAACGCGGAGGCCAGGGCGCCGGCGGCGCGGGTCAGGTTGTGTGCCAGGGCTGCCAGCGCCAGCCAGGCGGCATTGGCTAGAAGTGACCGGACGGCGCGTGGGCGAAGGCGCTGTTCTTGACATCGGCGATCACCTGCTCGACGACACCATGCCGACGGTGACGGTCTCGTGATGGTGCTGCCGAAGGTGAGCCGGTCGTCGATGGCCGCGCAGAGCATGGGGTCGGACTCGTTGGAGGAGATCGGCCATCGGCGGCCGGGGCGGCTCCGCAGCGCACGCCCCTCCGGTGGCGCGCCGCGCCCGGCCGGAGTGTCATGGTGTGCAGCGGCCCCGCTTCGGCCAGCATGCCGGGCCGCCCTGCTGCCATGGGAGGTGACCCGGTGCCGCAGACCATGGCCAAGGTCCACATCAGCTTCGGCCTCGTGTCCATCCCCGTAGCCGTCTACTCCGCCACCGAGCAACACACCGTGCCCCTGCACCAGGTCCACGCCAAGGACGGCGGCCGCCGCATCCGCCAGAAGCGGTACTGCGAGATCGAGAACATCGAGGTCCCCTACGCCGAGGTCGTGCGCGGCTACGAGGCCCCCGACGCCCGGACCGTCGTCCTCGCCAAAGACGACCTCGCCGACCTACCGCTGCCCACCGTCAAGAGCATCGAGGTCCTCGCGTTCGTCGCCGGCGCCGACATCGACCGGGAGGTCGGCGAGAGTACGAGCTCGTTCAGCGCACCGGTCCGCCGGGCGTAGGCGGGCAGCAGCCGGGGCGCAGCCTATCCCCCTGACCCGAGGCGGGCGGTACGGGGACCCTCACGGGTGGCGGCCACCAGATCGACCCGTGCCGCGCGAGGGGGCAGTCCGCCACCGTGCGGGGGTTGGGCTCCAGGACTGCCGCGAAGGCATTTCAGACCGTCTCGCGGTGGCCGTTCGCAGCCCGGCTGAGGAGCAGGGAGGGAATCCCTGCTCCGCTGGTCGACACGCCCTGCGTTCGCTTCTCAGGTGTTGGGACGCTTGCCGTGATTGGCGCGCTTCTTGTTGCGGGCGCGCCGCTTGTTGCCCCGCTTCGACATAGGACTCATCTCCTGGTGTCGGGATATGTCTATGGAGATTCCAGTCTAGATTTGGGGCGTCAGAATCGCATCGTGGTCCGTCCTGGCCCCCGGTGCCCGGTGCAGCCGGCGCCCTCCTCTGCGGGGACGGCTTGTGTGCCGGCCGGGGCCGTCGAGTGGGAACAGCCGCGAGGTGGCGAGCATGGAGCGGACCGCGGGCCCGTGCAGAGCAGCTCCTGAGCCAGTGGTGGCAGAGCTACGCCGCTACGGACGAGGCTGAGGACGAGTGTGACGCCCGCGACCGCGCCGGCATGCTCACTCCCTACACTGCGGCCCGGCCAGGTCCCGCCCCCAGCAAAGCACCGGAGGCGGATCCCGAACAGCGTGCCGCCGAGGTGGCGGACAGCCTCCTTCGGGACGAGGCGCTGATGTCGCCCCGGCTGGGACTTGCCCCGGCCCGGCCCGGCGCGGCGCCGACGTGCTCACGGCCATCGGCTGGACCGGCCCGCTGAACTAGGACAACGACCCAGCGCCCTTCACCGCCGTCCTGCGATCCTGGGAGGACCGCTTCGGTGCCCGCCTGGTCGCGCTCACCCACGACGTGCTCTACCTGTCCGTCGCCGCCCCGCCGCACACGTTCGACCAAGCCCTTGCCGTCGCCGCCGAGCACTTCGCCTTCTGCCCCGACAGCATCTGGCAGGGCAGCGACACCATCAGAGCCCACGCCGCAAGAGGCGTCCTCAACCGACCACTGTGGGGCTTCTGGTGGGACTGAGAAGCGATCCGCAAACCGTGACCGAGGCTTGGGGGTTGGACGTGTGTTCGCCCTTGGTTCCCGGTTCGGGTGATCCCGTCTTGGCCATGGCATGAAGACAGGGCCCCTGCGCAACTTGGAGGTTGTCGAGACCCAAAAGTCGCATGGAGGCCCTGTTGCCGCATTCTACGCCGCCGCCAGGGTCGAGGGCAACCGGGCTCCACGGGAGTGTGACTGCCTGGCACACCGGTTCGGGAACGCGCGCGATGGCGGGGAACGTGTTCGGCGCTACCCGAGCGATCTGACCGACGCACAATGGGCGGCAGTACGGGACCTGCTGCCAACGCCGGCGTGGATGGACGGCCGCGGCGGGCGGCCGGAGGGCTACTGCCACCGCCAGATACTCGACGCCGTCCGGTACGTGGTGGACAACGGCGTGAAATGGGCCGCACTGCCCGCGGACTACCCACCGTTCAAGCGGGTCCACGCCTTCTTCACCCGCTGGCGCGACACCGGCCTGCTGGCCGAGTTCCACGACCGGCTGCGCGGCGCGGTCCGCGAGGCAGAGGGCCGCAACGCGGAGCCGACCGCCGCGGTCATCGACTCGCAGTCGGTCAAGGCCGCTGCCAACGTGAGGAGTTCAAGCCGCGGCTACGACGGCGGCAAGAAGATCAACGGGAGGAAGCGGCACCTGGTCGTCGACACGATCGGCCTCGTCCTGGCGGTGCTGGTCACCCCGGCCGACGCGGGCGACCGCGCCACCGCCGCCGGCATGCTCCCCGCGCTCATGACCACGTGCCGCCGCCTGCGCAGGCTCTGGGGCGACAGTGGTTACACCGGCGGCCTCGCCACCTGGGCCAAGGAGAGGTTCGGCCTGGCAGTCGAGATCGTCAAGCGCACCGACGACCTGTCCGGCTTCCGCGTCGTCCCCCGCCGCTGGGTCGTGGAGAGGACGTTCGCCTGGCTGATGCGCTCACGTCGCCTCGCACGCGACCACGAGACCCGCCCCGACAGCGCCGAAGCGATGATCCTGTGGTCCATGACCATGGTCATGAGCAGGCGCCTCGCCCGCCGACGCGCCGCACGCCTCACCCCGCCGACACCGATCCCGACGCCGGGATGGGCCCAGGCTCGGGCAACGGCCGCCGCGGCATGAACCGGCACCCAGAGCCGTCGACCGCCAGCCATCCACGCTCCACCAGCCTCTTCGCCTTCGTCCGCAGGTTCTCCTGCAGGAGGATGTCAACCTTCCGGCCCGGTTCCATCGCCTCGGCCACCTCCCGCGCGCTCAACCCGCCGCCACCCGCAGCAGCCGTCTCGACCGCCTCCACCAGCCGCCGGTAGTCCGACGCCAGCGCCGCCGCCGGGTCCAGGCCCTCACACCACCGCGGGACCACCGCCCCCTTCGGCGGCACCCGTTGCACAGTCGCGGCCGCGGCCGCCCCGGCGGACGCCGGCTCCTCGGCAGGAGCCAACGCCGCCGTCAACTCCTCCACCGCCACGACCCTCCGCTCCAGCACCACCCGGGCCTCCTCCAACTCCTTCTCAAGAAGCGCCATCCGAGTTTCCAGACCCTCGACCCGCGCCCGGGCGGACTCCCTACGCTCCTCCAGCAACCCCAGCGGCGACGGCATCACACACTCCGTTCCCGACCACGACAACCCGACACCGAAAACCCTGCCGCACGAACACCCAAACCATGCCTCACCAGCGGAAACTCATACATCACGCACGGTTTACGGATGGCTTCTGATACATGAGCAGGATCCCGGGCCGGTGATGCCGCAGCTGTACTGGCGCAACGAGGCGGAGGTCGTGGCTGGAGGGCTGCTGTCCGAGATGCCCCAGGTGGGCGAGGGGGAGTACGACGAGGACAACATGCCGGAACCGTCCGCGTTGTCCCCGGTGGTCGCGGAGGACTTTCCGAGGTGGCTTGATCTGCCCAAGGGCATGTGGGAGACCTGGGAACCTCGTTTTCGGTTGCCGACGGGCGGCTCCATGTGGCCACCCGACTCCAACATCATCGGGACGAAGGTCGGCGGCTGGCCCGCCTGGACGCAGCCCGCGGACTGGCCGAACTGCGAGAGCGGACACCGCATGGAGCACCTGCTGACCATCACCGGCGACATACAGTTGGGCGACTGCGGTGGCGTCTACTTCTTCCATTGCCGCCAGTGCCCCGGCCTCCCCTGGGACTGGCGCTTCGACTGCCACTGACAACTAAAGGCCGGCGGAGCAGGCTTGGCCGGTGCCCTGCCTGGGCCTGGGCTGTGCTGCGCCACTTGCCTCAGAAGCGGGAAGGGTTCGGATACGGCCCGGTTGCATGTCAGCGCTGGGAGTGCTGGTCCATCTCGGCAAGGACGGCGTCACCGAAGATGTCCCCGTCTGGTTGTGAGGAAAGCGGTGTCGGCTACTTTGACTGTAGCTTGGACGCCGCCGTGATGGTCGATGATGGAGTCGGCCCGACTCGTCCGTCCGGTTGCGCAGGACTCTCGGCGATCCGTGATGCAGACATCGGCGCTCGCCTGCCGGGCGGCGCGTTCCGCGCGGACGGGCTCCAGCAGCCACCTGGTCCAGTTGCGCCCCCGGGTGCCGCTCTGACTCCAGAAGTGTGGGTTGGCTTCAGCGGAGAGAAGGGTGGCGCCGTGGTGCGCGGCAGCAGCTGACTCGGGTGGGGCTCGGACACGGCTTCCCCGGCTACGATGCCTCCGTGCGCAATAGGACGACGCGACGGTGAGTCAGTACTTCGACCTGGGCGAGCAAACACTGTGGAACCCGTCCAACGACGCCGCCGGGCTGTTCCTGCGGCAGGTCTCCGTCTTCGAAGAAGAGCTCGGCGTGCCGTCCGGCATCGGCCCCATGCGGGACGACGAGTGCCAGATCGACCCCGTGGCCCTGAAGACCTTCATCGACGCCCTGCTGGTGCAGCACCTTTCCAGGAGTCATGCGGTCGTGATCGCGCTCTCCGAAGGCTTCGTGGCAAGCACGTTGGTCCTGGCCGAGCGCGCCGGTATCCCACTCACCTGGCCGGGTGTCGCGGCCGCGGCTCTCGACCAGAACCGCGACATCCAGGTGCCACAGGCGTCCGTCACCACCACCACCGCTTGCTCGCGGGTGGACCGGCTCCGGGATGCCTCTCGCACGCTGAGTGTCTTCATGGCGCGCTGACCGGATGTTGCGAGGAAGAGGTCCTCATGGTTGATCAGTTCCCTGCGCTGCCCTCGACGGCTGTGGTGGACGAAGCCCAGGTGCTTGCGCTGGTCGGTGGCGCTGCGCGCGCCAAGTTTTTCACCTTGGGTGGTGCGACAGCGGCCATTGGGCCGACGGGCATGTTGATCACCACAGACGCAGGGGATGCGCCCGACAGGAGTGGCGTGTGGAACGCTGAGGAAGTCCGCCTGCTTGGCCCCGTGCCGGCCCCGGTTGCGGAAAGACTCACCGGGTCTCCCCGAATATGGAGTGCGGACGGTCCCTCGCAGCCGGTCCACTTGGCAGTCCGCGTCACGGAGGGCTTGCTGTATCTGGGTACGGGCGGGGTGGTCAGGGCGAGTCGACGCGGCGGCCCGGCGACGCCGAGTCCGTACTCACCCGATGCGCGCTGCGCCCGGACCAGCGCCTGAGCCGACCGCTTCTGGAGCGTATCCGCGCCACGCCGCCGGCGGCGGGCCTCCCAGGCCTGGGGTGGCTCCAACACGTAAACGGCGACCGAGTGAGGGCCTTGGAGCAATTCCTCACCGGCTGGTATCCCGCCACCGCCGATGCCGACAAGTCGCCGTTCACACAGGAGCGATCCGCCGCATTGCCTGACGGCCTGAAGCACCTGTTCCGGCTGGCTGAGCAGCGACCGGACGTTCTGGGAGTCCAGAACCACATTGTTCAGGACCTCGAACGACGTACCGACTACTGCGGAGACATGCGCGTCTTCGGCGTGGAGAATCAAGGAGGCTTCTACTGGTCCCTGCGCTGGGAGTTCGACGAGCCCGAGCCCGACCCCACCGTCTGGTTCCGAGAGAGCGACGAGCCTGCCATCGCCGAACAGGAGCCGCTCAGCGGGTTCCTCATCCAGTTCTCGCTCTACGAAGCCTCCATGGGCGCCGACTACAGGGCACATACGAACGCGATCACAGCCGAACAGGTCGAACGGCTCACCAGCGCACTGCGTCCGGTCCCGCTACGGCCCTTCCTTGCTTGGTCGCCCACGCGGTTCTACGTGGCCCCCGGACTCGTCATGCATGTCTCGGAGGACAGGGAGGACAACCGTTTCTGGGCCTGGGCCGGGGCCACGCACCGCAGTGCCATGGCGCCATTGCGTCATGACGCCGTCGACTGGAGTCGCTTCGACGGGTAGCACTCCCGAAGGCTGTCCGGGCATGGAGGACAGTAGGGCGCTACCTGTCGAGCTACCCCCTGCGGGGACGCGACGCGCGCCAACGGCCGTGCACGAAGACAGGGGTACCGCCGGCGCCGACTCCGCCGGGGGCCGCGGGCCCTGCCGCCGTCCGCGGCGGTGGCCCGAAGCGGAGATCGGCACCACCATGTGGGAGACCCGAGAGGCCTCCCGTGCCGACGTCTTCCGCTTCATCGAAGTCGAGTACAACCGCACCAGACTCCGTCGGCACCCCGAGTTCGGGTACATCACCCCACTCGAAACCCGAGCCAGGCTGCGACAAGACTTCACCCCCGCAGCGTAGAAACCCGCTGTCCAAGACCAGGGGGGAACTTCAGTGTGCTCCGTGCTAGCGTGGAGCGTTTGCAGCGTCGCTGTGTCGGTGCCCGGTGCGGGTCCCTGGCCGGCGGCCGCGTCCCTGCCGCGCCTTCCTCGGTACGGTCCCTTTGGAGGAAGGCTTTCTATGAGCGAATCAGCACGTGTCGATGCCCAGCAGCAGGACGAGGTGTCGGGCGCCACCGCGGCTCTGCCCCCGGCGGCGTCCTTTGCGGAGCTGGGGCTGCCGGCCGACATCCTGCGGGTGCTCGCCGAGCACGGTGTGACGGTGCCCTTCCCCATCCAGGCGGCGGCCCTGCCCAACGCGCTCGCGGGTCGGGACGTCCTGGGCCGGGGCCGCACCGGTTCCGGCAAGACGCTCGCCTTCGGCCTGGGGATGCTCGCTCGGACGGCCGGGCGGCGCGCACAGCCCAAGGAGCCGCTGGCGCTGGTTCTGGTACCCACCAGGGAGCTGGCGCAGCAGGTCGGTGAGGTACTCACCCCGTACGCCGAGGCGCTGCGGCTGCGGCTCACGACCGTGGTGGGTGGAGTGTCCCTCGGACGGCAGGCCGCCGAGCTGCGGGACGGCGCCGAGATCGTCGTCGCCACGCCCGGCCGACTGCACGACCTCATCGACCGTAAGGGCTGCCGGCTGGGACGGGTGCGCATCACGGTCCTGGACGAGGCCGACCAGATGTGTGACATGGGGTTCCTGCCGCAGGTCACCGAGATCCTGGACCAGGTGCGGCCCGACGGGCAGCGCATGCTGTTCTCCGCCACCCTCGACCGCGACGTCGACCAGCTGGTGCAGGACCACTTGCGCGACCCCGCTGTCCACTCCGTGGACCCCTCGTCCAGCGCGGTCTCCACGATCGAGCACCACGTCTTCGTCGTGCACGGTCCCGACCGGTACGCCGTGACCACGGAGATCGCCGCACGGGACGGCCGCGTCCTGCTGTTCCTGGACACCAAGCACGGCGTCGACCAGCTGACGCGGCATCTGCGGGCCAGCGGTGTGGCGGCCGCCGCCCTGCACAGCGGCAAGGCTCAGCCGCAGCGCACCCGGACCCTGGCCCAGTTCAAGAACGGGCAGGTCACCGCTCTGGTGGCGACGAACGTCGCCGCACGCGGCCTGCACATCGACGACCTCGACCTCGTGGTCAACGTCGACCCGGCCACCGACCCCAAGGACTATCTGCACCGCGCGGGCCGCACCGCCCGGGCCGGCCGCTCCGGCACCGTCGTGACCCTCGTCCTCTCGGGACAGCGCCGCGAGACGAGCCAGGTCATGGCCGACGCCGACGTCATCCCCAAGGTCACCAAGGTCCGGTCTGGAGAGGCGGAGCTGAGCCGTATCACCGGCGCTAAGGCCCCCTCCGGACAGCCTCTCGACCGCGGGGCGGCCGCACCGCGCCCCAAGAACCACAACGCCCCGTTCCGTGGCCTGGGCAGCACCAAGGACGCGAGGAGCGCCTCTGGTGGCAGGCCGTCCCGTAAGAGCAGCGAGGCCCGCAAGCTCGCGGAAGCCCGCAAGGCGGCCCGGGTGCGGCGCGGCGGCTGAGCTCGGCTTCCCCGGACTGCGCTTCCCCGACTGTAGCGGTCGAGTCGATGGCTCACTCGTACTCGTACTCGTGGGCGTCTGCTTCGGCGTGGCGTGCGTCTTCTTCAGCTTGTCGGAGCAGGGAGATGAGCAGCATGATCGCGATGATGCTGAGGCCCTTGTTGAGGTGCTCCAGCGGCAGTCGATGCAGGACAGCCTGCCGGGACAAGTTCTCCGGTATCGGATCGTTGCGCTCTGGAAAGTAGCTGGTGAACAGCGGCTCGATCGGTGTCAGAACGATCTGCTCATCTACCAGCCAGGAGTTGCCGCGAACTGGTCGAGAAGCCGCCCGTGTAAGCCCGGGGTATTTCTTCTTCCGTTCCACGCGAGCGACGCTGAACATGACGTCCTCGGCGGCGGTTAGGGCGAGACAGGCGCCAGCCTGAAGATGCCCGTCATCCCAGGCGGCCAGGACATGGGTGGCGGCTTCCGTATCGACCTTCAACCAGGAGGAAGTGCATTCGCGCAGCATCGCGTGGCACAGGCTCCGAATTTCGTCTTCGGCAGCCTCCAAGACCGCCAACTTCGCGCCGTGTTCAGCGTCAGCACGGACGAGGTCCTGAAGCACATCTGCTGGCGGAGCCCATGCAACGGGGATGCCGTGGTTCTGGGCAAGGGCATGGAGTTCCTGCATGTGTATTCCGCTGCCCCACCAGTTCTCGTAGCGAACGGACAGGTAGAAGAAAGGCATAGGTGCCGGACCGTCGAGCCGCGCATCGTAGGCGTCCCAGACCTCTGCCGCTTTGGTGATGTCCTTCACGGAAGCAACGCATTTGCCAGCCAAAGGATCAAAGAAGGTCACGGCTGCCATCATGCCTGGTCCCGGCTCCTCGCGCGCTCGTGTTCTCAGCAGCCTTGCGGTTACTTCTTCGACGGTCTTGTGGGCTCCTCTCACGCCACACGACCAGCGTGCTGCGCACCCTGTCCATCTCGTCGCCGTCCATGGCATCGACCTCGACGCCCCGGCCCACCCTCACCGCCGGCTACACCCGGGCCCTCCTCGACGACACCCAGGCCCCCCACTCCCGCTCCCCGTACCCGGATCACGCAGTGAGGCTTTTCCGTGCGCCCAGCAGACTGGAGGTTGATCGTGTAGGCGGTTGATCGTCAGTCGTAAGCTCGTCGTCGCTTGCCGGTGGAAGTCCGGTCCGGGTAGCTGCCAGGAGGCCCGGTAGCAGGCTGGCGGCGTCGGGGGGAAACGCCCGGCGTCGGAGCACAGCGTCAAAGGCCCTGTAAGGGCAGGGCGGCTTCAAGTTCCCGGTAGGAGTGGGCTGTCGGTGATGCCCCAGATCCAGATGGCGTGTTCGGGTGCGTCCCGGATCGCTCGGGTGGTCTTGGCGATGTTGTCGGCTCCCAGCAGCCGCAGCCTGCCGATGGCCAGGTTCCGCAAGGCGGCCATCGCCCGCGGCGCGTTGCCGGTGTGGACGGTGGAGGCGTCCTCGGCGAACACCACATCTCTGACATGGTGGCTGGAGTTTTCGATTCCCCAGTGGCCGCGCACGTATCCACCCAGGTCGGCTGGGCTGGCCTGGTGGCTATCGAGACTGGTGACGGCGTAGACCGTCTCCCGGGTCTGCCGCTTGCCGGACTCCTGGCGGCGCCGGTGGATGCGCAGGGCCAGCCGTGCTTCGGGGAAGGCGATCCCGCCCAGGTTCGCCGCGATGGCCATGGTCTTGACCGAGCGGGACTCCCGCCGCCCGTGCCCGGCCTGGGAGACGGTGTGCGCCACGGGCACCTGTTCCCATGGCAAGGCTTTGAGCTGGGCCGACGCGGTCGGTTGGTTTCCCTTGATCACCGCGATGTAGTGGGCCTTCTTCTTCTGCACCAGCCAGCGCACCTGGTCCTCGACACTGTGCAGGGCGTCGAAGGTGACCACGACGCCAGCCAGATCGAGTGGTTCCAGCAGCGGGCGGAAGGCGGCTGTCTCGCCTGTCTTGGCCCCCACCTCGCGCTGGGCCAGGGTGATGGTGGGGGCGTGGGTGACGGCGGACAGCAGGTGCCGGTGGCGCTGCTGGCGGTGCGCGGAGCCGGATAGCGCCTTGCCGTCCACCGCGACCGCCGGCCACGGTGCCGGGCCGGTGACGCGGACGTCGGTGAGGTCGCGTTCGGCCAGGTAGGCGCCGATCGCGGCGTCCAGGGCATCTCCGTCGAGGGCGGCCAGAAGCCTGGTGAGAGTGGCATGGGACGGGGCGCGACGACGTCCGGGCAGGTGGCGGCGGATGCCGAGCTGTTCCAGCACCGTGATGGTGGCACGCTGTCCCCAGTCGGTGATCTCAGTGATAGTCCTGGCACCGGAGACGACCGCGCAGGCGCAGATCAGCAGCAGTCCGACCAGCGGATACCACCGTCCGCGACGTGAACGCGGGTCGGGTACGCGCTGGAGATGGGTGCACAGGCGGCCGGTGTCGTGCTGGTGGAGGGGGCCCAGTTTCGCCAGGACGGCAGGGACCGGGCAGGATGGAGCGGCAGGCACGGGACCTCGACGTGATCAGCTGGCGTAGACACCCTGATGATCACCGGTCTCGTGCCTGTGCTGTTGCCACGTCAACTCCCGCTGGGCGCGGACGATCTACGCGATCCCGGAACTTGCAACCGCCCTGACCTTCGGCGGCAACATCATCGAGACCGGCACCGACTCCTACCGCCTCGCCACCACCCGAGCCCGCCAGGAACAAGCATCCTGACTCTCTGACGTCCCGCTTCTCTAACGAACCGGACCGCTCTCGTCGACCAGGACCGTCGGCTCCGACAAGAAGACATCCGCAGTGACCGGCCCATAGGCGACGTTGAAGGTGTCGAGCCAGTACGACCAGTCCTGCATCCCAGCGGCACTGCTGAACCGATAGTTCAACTGCCACCGAACCCACTGCCCAGGGCGAAGACGCACTGCCGGCGGCCGACGCGGACGCGGCGGCAGGCCGAACAACGGCTCCACTCGCGCCAGCACACGAAGCCGGTCGCCCTCGTCCCGCAAGCTGAGTCCGACCTCTCGGAGATCCCTCTCGCTCTGATGCGGCTCGAAGCCATCGGCCTCGGACATCTGAATAGCCTGGGCGAAGGATGGCGGCGCCGGCAACACCGGGTAGCCCGTGGGTGTCGCGTTCCTCAGGGCAGCAGCGTCGCCAGCCCTGGAACGCTTCGTCCAGGACGTTCTGATCCACTGCACCGTGATCTCCACCGCAACCGCCTCCCGCCCGGGAGACTACGGTGGCCTCGCCTTGATCGTCATCCCGGGTTCGACGCGGTTGCGTGCTCTCGTTTCTCACCGACATTCGGGGACGCTCCGCGGCCGGACTGCTCTCCGTTCTCGACTACAAGCGCTCTCCGATTTCACCTACGCAGCCACCACGCGGTCGCGGCCGGCCGCCACACCACCGGCGCCTGGTCCGGGTCGTCCTGCTCGGTGCGGGCGACGACGTGGTGGAGGCCGGTCGGCAGGTGCGCGGTGAAGAGCAGATGCTGGCGGCAGAACGACGCGACCCGCTCCGGACACGGGCTCACCCGAACGCGCGTACGTGTCGGCGGGGCACCGGTGGCCGGGCGTGGTGAGGTGATGCGGACGACGGGAACTGGGCCGGGATCGCCGGCTCGCTGCCCGAGATGGGAAGCGTTCATGTACGACGTGCTCAGATCCGGTGCCGTGGCAGCCAGTGCCGCCTGTGCGCTGCTAGGTCCAGCGATGGCCCCGGCTGGGGCCATGGCGGTGGTCGCCCCTCAACCCGTAGGTGAGGCCGAGGACGTACGAGGCGAGGGAGACGGCACCCTCATCACCCGCCTGCACACACCCCCTACCGGTACGTCGATCGCCTCACCCGCGCGCGACACCCTCTTCGCCTGCAAAGGGGGGACCCTCACTCGGCCCGACCGCCCGTGGATCGACGCGGATGGTGTGATCGACGTACTCAAGCGCCCGTTCGTATCGGGGACCATGCACTGGCACAAGAACCTGAAGGTGTCGACGACCGAGACCGAGAGGCGCTTCCAGGGCAACGGGCTCCCGGACCATCCCACCGGGCGCTTCCCCGTCCAGAAGGGCACCCCCGCCTACAAGTACTACGCGGAGATTCCCGCGCACGGGTACCCCAACGCCGCCGCGATCCCCATCAAGCCGTGGAACCTCGACGTCACCGTTCCGCGCGATCCGTCTGTCCAGGCGCAGCCCACGTGCATCGACCAGCTGACGACCGGGATGGCTCTGGCCGGCGGCACCTTCCACCTGGAGGTGGCCACCGACGCGCAGGACCGCCCGGTCGACCCCAACGCGGCCCTGCCACTCGACCGTTGCTGGGGCCACCCGTACGACACGCAGTACCACTACCACGGCCCCTCGCAGACCTGCTTCGGCGAGGCTTCAAGGGGGCCTGCGAACGCCCGTACCCGGCACTCACCGCTCGTGGGATACGCCATCGACGGCTTCGGGATCTACGGGCCGCGCGGCGAGGACGGAGAGATCGTCAGGAACAGGGATCTGGACGTCTGCCACGGTCACACACACGCAATCACGTGGAACGGCAAGAAGGTCGTCATGTACCACTACCACCTCAACGGAGAGTATCCGTACTCCATCGGATGTTTCCGGGGGAAGCCGGTGACGGTGCCCGGGTCCGGGCACGGCTGGCACTAGGGCGCGTATTCGATTGTGATCAATCTGCGGGATTCGCCCTCGCCACGGGGTCTGATCCGGTAGATCGTCTTGCATGACACAGGTGCAACTGACCGACGCGGAGTGGGAGTTCGTCGAGCCGTACCTGCCGATAGGTGAGTACGGGCCATACCCTGAGCGGCTGCGGCAGCAGTTCGAGGGCGTGATCTGGCGGTTCAAGACGGGCGGGCAGTGGCGGGAGATGCCGACGGAGTTCGGTGCCTGGTCGACCGTCTCCAACCGGTTCCGGCAGTGGCGTGACACCGGCGTGTTCGAAGCCCTGCTGGAGGGCCTGATCGCGGAGGCCGCAAAGCGGGGTGAGGTGGACTTGTCCCTGGTCAGTGTGGACTCGACCACCGCACGCGCGCACCACGACGCTGCCGGGATGCACCTGACTGAGGACGTGCTCACCGCCCTGGAGAAGGCCGCCGTCGAGGAGGAGAAGGCCCGGCAAAGGGGGGCGACCAGGAAGGACAAGACGGGCAGGACACCGGAAACGACCCCGAGCGGGACGAGCGACGACGCCTCCGGCGCCGGCACAAGCTTCGATTGAAGGCTGCCCTGCTCGGGCGCTCGAGGGGCGGGCAGACCAGCAAGATTCATGTCGCCGCCGACCGGAAGTGCCGCCCGCTGGTGCTCGCCCTGACCGCAGGGCAGGCCGCGGACAGCCCACAGTTCATCCCCGTGCTTGAGAAGGTACGGGTCAGGGGGCCCGTCGGTCGTCCCCGCACCCGGCCCGACGCGGTTGCCGGGGACAAGGCGTATTCGTCTCGCGGTAACCGCGCCTATCTGCGGAAACGCGGCATCAAGGCCGTCATCCCGGAGAAGAAGGACCAGGCCGCCAACCGGAAGAAGAAGGGCGGCAGGGGCGGCCGACCTGTCGGCCACGACGCCGACCTCTACAAGGAGCGGAACACCGTCGAGCGCCTGATCAACAAGCTGAAGGCCTGGCGAGGCGTCGCGACTCGCTATGACAAGACGCCCAAGAGTTACCTCGCCGGCCTCCACCTTCGCGCGTCGATGATCTGGATCAAGGACCTCACGCGGACCGCCCATTGATCACAATCGAATACGCGCCCTAGAGTGCACTTCAGAAGCGGTCACCACGGCGCCCAGGAAGTCGGCCCGGTGGCCAAGTAGCGGGAAAACGCTGGCCATCTACGGTGCACAGTCACAGTTGGGAAGCCGCCATCCAATCGTCGGCGGCGTGTCCCGTCTCAGTCGATCTGGCCCCTGTCTCAATTGGTCTGGTCCGATTCGCTCTGCATCTCAGGTGATCTGGTCCGCCAGGGCTGTCAGTGGGTGTCGGATCCGGGCGGTTCCGTGAGGCGCGTGTTGTGGGAGTCGCCCCTCATGGAGCGTGCCAGATCGAAGACGTGTTGTGTCTGGGCGGCAGACAGACGCCGCACATCCCACAGCAGTGCTGCGGCATCCGCCGCCTCCGGGGGCGGAGGCGGCGGCACCTCGGTCAGATCGACGCCCGTCAGCGCGGCCAGATCGCGGGCGTCGATCCCGAGCAGGGCAGCGAAGTCCGTCACCAAGCGCGGGGTCAACTCCTTGCGGCCAGAGCCGATCACACCGTAAGTGGCTGCCGACAGATACGTGGGCGTCACGAACGCGAGGGCCATCGCCATGCCCGTCCAGTTGAGATTGCGGTACTGGAGCATGCGGATGACCGAAGCGCCCGGACCGCCGGCGAGGGGCATGATCGGCCTCGGGGTGAAGCTGGAGCGCCGCTCCTCCTGCGGCAGTGAGCGGACCAGCCGCAGAACCTCGCGGCGTCCGGTTGTGGGGAGACGCACCGCCTCCGTCACCGCGCTCTTCACCCATATCGCGGCCGTGGCGTCCAGCGGCGCCATGTCGTCCGGGACTGCCAGCCCCGCGAGGATGAGCAGATCTACGGCATGGAAGCCCAGTGCGGGCCCGAGCCGTCGGAGGAGTTCCTGGCTGGGGCTGTCCCCCGCGAGCACAGCGCGGACCTCGTCTGGGTTCAGCCCAGCGCGGTCGGCCAGTTCCTGCGCGCCGAGTTCTCTGTGGTCCAGCAGCCGCGCCAGCATCGCGCCGAACCCGAGGTGCTCTGTCATGTCCGCAGACTAACCAGATGCGCGAGTGGGACACAGCCGTCCTTGATGAGCGCGGGCCACTGAGGGCGCGGGTGGAGCTGTCACTGGCGACTGCGATGATCGCCCTGGCTGGCGTGAGCGCGCTGGCACCGCGACTCTGGAGTGGCTTCGAATGGATACGTGGCGGGAGCTTTCCGCAGTGGTGGCGGAGCGACTGAAGGCGGTGTCGTCCGGCGAACGCAGTGTGTTCGCCGCCGGTGTCGCGGAACGACTGATGAGCTGGCACGAGGCACTGCCCGAGGACGAGCAGGCGCCGTTCACCATGAGCCTGCGACCTCTGCTGAATTCCGTATGGGAGGGCGTCCTCGGCGACTCGACGGCCTTCCCGGCCGTAAAGCGCGGTGTCGGCGAGTACATACTCAGCGAGTACTGCCACAACGACGGCCAGGACGGGCCGGATGACGCAGACGAGTCGGCCGCAGCGGCGGCGTTGTATGCCGCACACGCCTACCTGTTCGGCTGCCAGGAATTCGCAGCCTGGACCAGCAATCGGGCGGTTGAGGCGATCGACCAGCACCTTCAGTACCTGGCCGAGCAGGAAGAAGACGACGAACTTCCCGTCGACACGGACGAGGTCCTCGCCTCCGAGCTCCGGCGGCAACTACGGGATCTGGACCTCATCGCACGCCACTCAGAGGACCTTCGCCACGCCGGCTTGGGACTGTCCATCGACATGTCCATCCGACTCCGCGTCGAACTACGTGCTCCTCTCTCCAGCCGGGAGTGAACTCCCCAGCGGCACATCCTCAGCCCGGCACGGAGTCCAGTGCCTGCTAGCCTGCCCCGATCAGATGGTTTGAGACGGTTTGTCACCTTTTCGGGTGACGTCAGCCCGCTCTCTGCCACGGGTCCCACGGGGTGCATCACCCTCGAAGTGACGGGGAGATCGCGGCCGGGGGTGTCGATGGAAGGGTCGGCGTTGGGGGCCTCCGTCTCGGAGTATGTCTCAGGCATCGAAGTCGGGTTCGTCGACGCCGACGGTGTCGAGCATTCCGGGCCACTGGCACGCTGCTGGTCCGAGCCGTTCGAGCTCGCCTCGCCGGTCCGGTCGTTCGCCTCGTTCAAGGGGCAGAAGAACTTCACCGGTGAGTACTGGGCGGCGACTTCGCGGACCCAGGTGGGCTATGAGTCCTGGGTGGAGCGGGACGCCGTGACGGCGCTGGACTTCGACCCCGCTGTCGTCGCGCTGGCCTCGCAGCCCTTCCGGCTCACCTGGACGGACGGCGCGCGCGAGCGCGGGCATACCCCGGATTACTTCGCCCGGTTGTTGGACGGCACCGGTGTCGTTGTCGACGTCCGCCCGGAAGACCTGGTCGACCAGGACGCCGCCGAGGTCTTCGCGTTCACCGCACGGGTCTGTGAGGAGGTGGGATGGCAGTTCCGCCATGTCGGCGACCTGCACCAGCCCTACCGGGCGAACCTGCGATGGCTGTCTCGCTACCGCCACGGCCGCTGCCATCACCCGCAAGTCGCGGACCGGCTGCGGGAAGTCTTCGCCGAGCCTCGGCCCCTGTTCGCCGGGGCCGAGCAGGTCGGTGACCGGCTGGCCGTGCTTCCGGTGCTCTACCACCTGCTCTGGCAGCAGGAACTGACGGCGAACCTGGTGTCGGCCCCGCTGGGCACCGACACGCTGGTGCATCTGGCGTCCGGGGGCTGCCCGTGACGTCCGCGCGTCCAGGTCGGCTACGGCTCGGCGACCGGGTCAGGTTCCAGGAACACACCTATACCGTGGTCGGCCTGACCGGGATGCGGGTCCGACTGGCCGACGCGCACGGCACGGGGATGCTCGTCGACCAGGTCCACCTGCAGTCGGCCGAGGACTTCGCGGTCCTGGGGGCTGGTGACCGCACCGCTCTGGGCTCGGCCGCGCTGCTGGAGCGCCTGCCCGGGCCGGTGGCCGAGCGCGCCCTGTGGTGGCAGCGGCACCTGGTCGAACTCCTCACCGGCCTGCCGCCCGACGCCCCGGCCGGGGCCCGGGTCAAGCCCGATTACGACCCGGCTGGCCGTTCGCTGGCGCAACGCGAGCGGGCGAAGGCGGCCGAACTGGTGACGCTGGGCGAGGAGGTCTCGGCGCGGACGGTGAAGCGCAAGCGCCAGCAGTACGAGGCCGGCGGGATCGCGGCGGTGGTGGACCACCGGCTCGCCCCGCACGCCTCGCTGGTCGGCCGGGCCGATCCGCGGGTGGTGGCGGCGATTCGTCAGGCGATCGGCGAGAGCGTCCCTGCCTCCACCCGCACGATCGAGCACGCGCGCTGGCGGACCGAGCGGATCCTGGAGGCCGAGCACGGTCAGGACGCGGTGGAGATGCCGTCGCGGGCCACGTTCTACCGGCTCTTCGACAAGTTGTCGCACGGAGTCCACGTCACCGGCTCGGCCCGCACCCGCCGCTCGTTGTCCGACCAGCCCGAGGGGCCGTTCCGCTACGAGACGGTCGCCGCCCCGGGCGAGCTGATGCAGATCGACTCCACCCCGCTGGACGTGCTGGTGCGGCTGGACCACGGCGTCCCCGGGAGGGTGGAGCTCTGCGCCCTTATCGACCTGGCGACGCGGACCGTCGCCGCGGCGGTGGTTCGGCCGACCACCAAGTCGGTGGACGCCTCGCTGCTGCTGGCCCGCGCGCTGACCCCGGAGCCGATGCGGCCCGGCTGGGTCCAGGCCCTGGCGATGTCCCGCTCGGTGCTGCCGCACCGCAGACTGCTGACCCTGGACGAGCGCCTGGAGCACGCCGCGGCCCGGCCGGTGATCATTCCGGAGACCATCGTCTGCGACCGGGGCAAGGCGTTCATCTCGGAGAACTTCCGTTCCGCCTGCCGCACTCTGGAAATCACCTTCCAGCCCTGCCACCCACGCTCCCCGACAGAGAAACCCCATATCGAACGCACACTCGAATCAGTGGCCACGCTGTTCTGCCAGTTCCTGCCCGGCTACCTCGGCCGCACCGCCGAGCACCGCGGCCGAGGCGTGGAGGAAGAACCGCTGTGGTCGATGCTGGAGATCCAGGAATTCCTGGATGAATGGCTTGTCGCCCGATGGCAATCCAGGCCCCACGACGGGCTCCGCGACCCGGGCGTCCCCGGCCGGACCTTCACCCCGAACCAGAAATACGCCGCACTGGTCAGAGCGCCGGCTACGTCCCCCTCGCCCTGAGCGGCGACGACTACGTCGAACTGCTGCCCGCGACCTGGCGGGCCGCCAACTCCTACGGCATCAAAATCAACAACCGCATCTACGACTGCCCCGACCTGGCCCCTTTCCGGCGCCAACCCTCCGGCGTCACACGCAAGAGGAACCTGTGGGAGATCCACCGCGACCCCTACGACGCCGCCTGGATCTGGATGCGCAACCACTGGGAGACCGGCTGGATCCCAGTCCCCTGGAAGCACCTCGGCAGCGTCCCGCAGCCCTTCGGCGACCTCGCCTGGGACCACGCGGCAGCCGACCTGCGAGGCAAGGGCAACCCGACACCCACCGAGGAGGAGATCACCCAGGCCGTCGCCAAGCTCCTGGACAGAGCCAGCCAGGGACCGGCCGCGGAGCCGTCCAAGCGCGATCGGCGCGTCGCCGCCCGGACCCGAGCTGCCGCTGAGAGCCCCGGACCACGTCCGCCCAGGCCAGAACCACCATCAGCCACCGAGAACGAGCTGTCTCTCCACGGTGATGAGGCGGTGGACAGCACAGATGACGAGCCGATCGCGAAGGTCATCCCGCTCGGCGTCTTCGATCCCTTCAAGGAGGCGGACAAGCGATGGTGACCACGACCGGCCCCACCCCCGGGCAGGACTCGGACCCGGCTCGCCAGCGCGGATGGCGAAGCGCCCTGGACCGCGAAGACCTGCACCGCTACCTCACCACTCTGGAGGGCTGGCGGGAGTTCACCACCCAGGACCCGGTCCCGCCCGAACTGCTTCCCGCACCCGCGCTCACGGGCCTGGACCCGGACGAACGGCTGGACTACGACGACGACCGGCTCGACTACCACACCCGCCTGACCGTGGCCGCGACCTCCACCTTGCGAACCGTCGTCCATGCCGGCAGACGGTTGACCCTGCTCAACCGGCACGCGATCAGCGCCCGCCGGGGCCTGATCCTGTCCGGCGCGGCCGGGACCGGAAAGACCACCGCACTCACCCAGTTCGGCAAGACCATCGAGGTCATCGACCGGCGCCAGCACCCGGGCGTCGACGGCCGGATCCCGGTGGTCTACGTCACCGTCCCGCCCGCCGCGACCTCACGCATGCTGGCCGTCGAGTTCGCCCGCTTCCTGGGCCTGCCCGTCACAACCCGAGCCAACATCACCGACGTCATCGAGGCCGTCTGCGGCGTCCTGATCGACGCGAGAGTGAGCGTCGTGTGTGTCGACGAGCTCCACAATCTCTCACTGGCGACCAGGAACGGCGCCGAGGTATCGGACACGCTGAAGTACTTCTCGGAACGGATCCCGGCCACTTTCGTCTATGCCGGGGTGGACCTGGAGACGAACGGACTGTTCAACGGCACCCGCGGTCGGCAGATCGCCGGACGCTTCGCGGTCATCGACACCGTCCCCTTCCCCCGCACCACGGAATGGACCGGCCTGGTCAGCACCTTCGAAGAGGCCCTGCGACTGCACCACCACAAGCCCAAAACCCTGGAAGGACTGGCCCACTACCTCCACCAGCGCACCAGCGGCATGATCGGGAGCCTGTCCCACCTCATCCGCGGGGCCGCCATCGACGCCATCCTGGACGGCACCGAGAAGATCACCCGGCATTCGCTGGACCGCGTCAAACTCGACCGAGCTGCCCAGACCCGAAAGACCAAATCGGCTTCATGACCACCAGCGTTGACGACGGCGACCGGCCCCGCCCGCTGCCGGCTCGCCCCCGCCCCAAGACCGGGGAGAGCACTGACTCCTACGTTCGCCGACTGGCTCGCGCCAACCACCTCAAGCCCAGCTACCTGCGTGGTTACCTCGCCGGCCCGCCAGACTACGGCTACGGAGGTCGCCCCCGAGGTGACCGGCTCGCCGCTGTGACCGGGCGTCAGCAAGACGCGCTCGAAAGGGCACTGCCAGACCTGGCCCTGAGGAAATTGACTGAGCCCGACGAGCCGGAGAAACCCAAAAGGTATGTCACCCCCAGTGCGGACAAGCCCGCTCTCTTCGCAGCGATCCGGCGAGACGCTCAGAAGGAACGCTTGTCCGTCAAAGCGTTGTCGACGCGGCACCACGTGCACAGCCGCACCGTCCGACAAGCCCTCGCCTCCCCGACACCTCCGCCCCGACCGTCGCGACGCTCTTCCAACTCCTGGGCGAGTTCATGGACCAGCGAGAGCAGCCCGACGGCCTCGGAAGGATCTTCAGGGACTACCAGTCCTGGCTCAACGACCAAAGCTGGTATCAGAAGCCATCCGTAAACCGTGCGTGATGTATGAGTTTCCGCTGGTGAGGCATGGTTTGGGTGTTCGTGCGGCAGGGTTTTCGGTGTCGGGTTGTCGTGGTCGGGAACGGAGTGTGTGATGCCGTCGCCGCTGGGGTTGCTGGAGGAGCGTAGGGAGTCCGCCCGGGCGCGGGTCGAGGGTCTGGAAACTCGGATGGCGCTTCTTGAGAAGGAGTTGGAGGAGGCCCGGGTGGTGCTGGAGCGGAGGGTCGTGGCGGTGGAGGAGTTGACGGCGGCGTTGGCTCCTGCCGAGGAGCCGGCGTCCGCCGGGGCGGCCGCGGCCGCGACTGTGCAACGGGTGCCGCCGAAGGGGGCGGTGGTCCCGCGGTGGTGTGAGGGCCTGGACCCGGCGGCGGCGCTGGCGTCGGACTACCGGCGGCTGGTGGAGGCGGTCGAGACGGCTGCTGCGGGTGGCGGCGGGTTGAGCGCGCGGGAGGTGGCCGAGGCGATGGAACCGGGCCGGAAGGTTGACATCCTCCTGCAGGAGAACCTGCGGACGAAGGCGAAGAGGCTGGTGGAGCGTGGATGGCTGGCGGTCGACGGCTCTGGGTGCCGGTTCATGCCGCGGCGGCCGTTGCCCGAGCCTGGGCCCATCCCGGCGTCGGGATCGGTGTCGGCGGGGTGAGGCGTGCGGCGCGTCGGCGGGCGAGGCGCCTGCTCATGACCATGGTCATGGACCACAGGATCATCGCTTCGGCGCTGTCGGGGCGGGTCTCGTGGTCGCGTGCGAGGCGACGTGAGCGCATCAGCCAGGCGAACGTCCTCTCCACGACCCAGCGGCGGGGGACGACGCGGAAGCCGGACAGGTCGTCGGTGCGCTTGACGATCTCGACTGCCAGGCCGAACCTCTCCTTGGCCCAGGTGGCGAGGCCGCCGGTGTAACCACTGTCGCCCCAGAGCCTGCGCAGGCGGCGGCACGTGGTCATGAGCGCGGGGAGCATGCCGGCGGCGGTGGCGCGGTCGCCCGCGTCGGCCGGGGTGACCAGCACCGCCAGGACGAGGCCGATCGTGTCGACGACCAGGTGCCGCTTCCTCCCGTTGATCTTCTTGCCGCCGTCGTAGCCGCGGCTCGAACTCCTCACGTTGGCAGCGGCCTTGACCGACTGCGAGTCGATGACCGCGGCGGTCGGCTCCGCGTTGCGACCCTCTGCCTCGCGGACCGCGCCGCGCAGCCGGTCGTGGAACTCGGCCAGCAGGCCGGTGTCGCGCCAGCGGGTGAAGAAGGCGTGGACCCGCTTGAACGGTGGGTAGTCCGCGGGCAGTGCGGCCCATTTCACGCCGTTGTCCACCACGTACCGGACGGCGTCGAGTATCTGGCGGTGGCAGTAGCCCTCCGGCCGCCCGCCCCGGCCGTCCATCCACGCCGGCGTTGGCAGCAGGTCCCGTACCGCCGCCCACTCCGCGTCCGTCAGATCGCTCGGGTAGCGCCGAACACGTTCCCCGCCATCGCGCGCGTTCCCGAACCGGTGTGCCAGGCAGTCACACTCCCGTGGAGCCCGGTTGCCCTCGACCCTGGCGGCGGCGTAGAAATGCGGCAACAGGGCCTCCATGCGACTTTTGGGTCTCGACAACCTCCAAGTTGCGCAGGGGCCCTGTCTTCATGCCATGGCCAAGACGGGATCACCCGAACCGGGAACCAAGGGCGAACACACGTCCAACCCCCAAGCCTCGGTCACGGTTTGCGGATCGCTTCTCACTTCGAAACAGCCGAGACAGACCAGATCAACTGAGACAACACCTCGCATCCCAGCTTCCGGGACCAGATCACTTGAGATTTTCGGGACCTCGGCGTCTCAATCGATCTGGTCGCCTCAGGTCACAGCGCTACTCGCAGACCAGATCATCTGAGACGGGACACGGCGGATCCGCCAGCGTGGAACCGGTCGCTGAAACGCCGGACGATTCGTCACCCCGAGCCCAGCCCTTCGTCGGAAACCCAGTGTCGGTGGTGGAGCGTAGGTTGGTGATCGCGCCTGATGCGCCAGGCCCGTGCAGCAGAAGGGGCGCCCCGCATGAGGGGCGCCCCTTCTGTGTCCTCAACCTCCGCTTGGACCACGTCGGTCGCCGCCACGCGGCGGCTCCGGGGAGGCCTCAGTGTCTCGACCGACGTCGAAGCGGGACCCGGCCGCCTTGGAGACGCGATCGCTCGGGGCTGGTGGTGTAGCTCGACGAGCGCCGAGGCTGCACGCTGGCGGCAAGTTTGGCCACACCTGCTCCTTGCCTTTCGGGGTGCGGAAGGACCACTTCTCGTGCACTACCCGTAGGTGGGCGGTCAGCGGAGGCCCCAAGCGGCTGCGCCGTAGAGCTGTTGATGACCGTGCTGCAGGTTGCCGCCTTCGCTGGCCGGCGGCACCTTGGGAACTCCAGCCGATCGGGTGACCCCCGAACGGGTGATAAGCCGATTGCATGACCGGTTGACCCTTCCCACGTCAAAGGTACCGCCGGAGGGTCTGAGAGCCGCCGAGCGACGCGGCTGACGTCCCATCAAGTGCGCATTGCGGGATGAGTTGGAGGACAGGACTGGCTGCGAGCCCAGATAGACTCCCGTGCAAGCGAAGAGGGGCCCATCGACTCGGCTGCGCCCTAGGAAGTACGGCCGGGTCAGGACCCCTCTGCGTGCACCCACCGAAATCTCAGATGATGAAACGAGGGCACCATGCCTGAGCATCGTAAGCGACTTGGCTATCCCATGCCCAGCGCACCCCGCTGGCGAGCCCTGGTCGAGCGCTGGCGCAAGCAGGTCCGGCGCTGGGGCCGTCTCATCGCGCTCCACGCGGTGAAGGGCGCGGCCACTGCCGCCGGCCGGCATCATCGTCGGTCTGCTGTGGACCTACCTCCGCCGCTAGCCCCGATGTGCCAGTGGCCCGGAACCCCGCAGGGTACGGTTCCTTTGAAGGGAAGCGCACGACATCGGCTTGTTTGCGGGTGATCGTGGATCCTGACAGGGTCCCGACGTGACCGTACTGCTGGGGGACAAGAACAGGTTCGCCGCTGAGGTCGGGGAGTGGGAGCACTCGCTGCGGCGGGTGGATCTGTGGGCCGCGGGGCAATGGCTGACCTGCGATGACAACATGGCGTTCGTCGGACAGTTCCGCTCCGACGTGGTGGACACGGTGGCGTGGCTGCGCTCCGGAGCCGGCTCTGCTTTGCCGTTCGACGGCCTGTCCCCGGAAGCCACCCACCGGCGTCTCACGGAGCGTGCCGGTGCTGAGGACGAGACCGAAGAGGAGTACCGGTTCCGCAGCCAGTTCCGGGTCTTGAGCTGGGGACCGACTACCGACAACGTGAGCGCTCATCTCTTCCGTGACGCGGACCGCTTGGTGCTCACTCTTCAGTTCCCACGCGAGGAACACCTGGCCAGGCATCCAGAGCATGCGGGCAAGGTCTTCGTGACGCAGGTCCCGACCGAGGAGTTCGTCGGGATCCTTGAGGATCTTGCGGCTGTGCTCGACGGCAGCCAGGATCTGGGCCGCCCTTGAACGACTGAACCGTCCGGACACTGACGGGCTGTATTCCTGGCCGCTGATCTCTACCGTGGTGGTGGAGGAGGGCTGGTGGATGGGCTCACTGTTCGAGGAGCTGGAATCCCGGGAGGCGGCCGCCCGAGTTCGGGTGGAGGAACTGGAAGCCGCGATCGCCCAGTTGTCCGTGAAGCTGGCGCCGGCCCGGGACGGGCTTGAGCGTCTGCGGATCACGCGGGAGACGGTCGCGGAAGTACTCGCGGAGATCACGCCTGAGGCGGCGGCGAAGGCGGTCGCAGCCGGGACGTCACCGGATGGTGGGTCGGTGGCATCCGCCTATGCGGGGGCCGAGCGGCAGGTCGTCGGTGTGTTGACGGTCCCGAACTGGCACCCCGGCATGACGCCGGATGTGCTGCCGTCGGTCTACCGCGACATCCCGCCGACCCGCTCCCGGCACTGACCCTGATCGTTGCTGCTTCACCGTGGCTCTCCAGACCGCCCGTGACCAGGTCGTCCAAGCCCTCGGGATCGTCCCCGACGAGCCCGGCTCCCTCGGCCTGATCGGCAGGCGGGTGCCGGCCCGACGCCCTGCACCCCGCCGTCACCGGACCAGCACCCGCAAGGTCAAGTCCCCGATGTGCCGCCACAGCGAGCGACGCGACGACGGCCGCCCCGACCGGAGCCGCATCATCACCAACCTCGCCGTCACCGTCCTCGAACCAGGCCCCGAACAGCCGCATCTGCCCAAGGCCTCCCGCGATGACCGCCACACCGTTCCATCCCAGCGTCGACGGCATCGCGCTCTCGCCCTGTTGCAGGACGACCCCGCCCGCCTGTGGAGACCCGCGGAGATCGCCGCCCACTTCGGCGACGTCACCCTGCACACCATGTATCGGCAGCTGTCCCGATGGGCCGACACCGGGCCCATCCACAAGCTCGGACCCGGGCTCTACGCAGCCACAGCCTGGACCTCAATCCCCTTGCCACCAGCACTAACAGGCTAACTTCCCCCCAGCCTTGGGTCAGGGCCCCCCGCGCTGTGGCGCGCCTGACGGCGGCCGGAAGGCAGGCCGTGAGTGGCGATGCCGGGCCCTACGAGCCGATGATGCCCGCGTCGTGGGCGAGGAGGCCGGCCTGGGTGCGGTTGACGCAGCTCAGTTTGTCCAGCATCCGCGACACATAGCCCTTGATCGTGGCCTCGGAGAGGAACAGCCGGGCTGCGATCTGCGCGTTCGACAGGCCTCGCCGAGGCCGGCCAGGACCTGGATCTCCCGCTCGGTCAGCGAGGCGACCAGCTCGCGTGCGCGGTCGCGGGCCGAAAGGGTGTCCGTCGACGCGGCGATGAGCCGGCGGGCGGCGGATGGCGAGAGAACGGTGTGCCCCTGGGCAGCCGTCCGTACGAGCCCGATCAGCTCCTCCGGCGGGGTCGACTTGACCAGGAAGCCGGTCGCGCCGGCCCGCAGGGCACGCAGCACGTACTGGTCGGCGTCGAAGGTCGTCAGCACCACGATGTTCGGCGGCTGGGCAAGCTTGTTGATGCGTCCGATCGCGGTCAGCCCGTCCATGCCCGGCATGCGCAGGTCCATCAGCACGACGTCCGGGCGGCTGCGCCGGACGGCCTCGATGCCGTCCGCGCCGTTGTGGGCAACGTCGACGACCTCCAGGTCCTGGGCCGAGTTGAGAATGGTGCGCAGGAACGTGCACACCATGGGCTCGTCGTCCACCACCACTACTCGGGCCACGCTCACACCGCCGATTCCGCGGTCGGGACGTACGAGGGCAGCGTCGCCTCGACGCTGAACCCGCCGTCGGGACAGGGTCCGGCACGCAGGGTGCCGTGCACGAGCTCGATGCGCCGGCGCAGATGCGCGATACCCATACCGGAGCCAGTGGCCGCGAGGGCACTGCTCGCTCCGACGGTCGGGGCATTGTTGTGGACCGTGATCCGCACTTGGGCCTTGTCGTACTCCACCCGCACGGTCACCTGGGTGCCGGGCGCGTGCTTGCGGACGTTGGTCAGCGCCTCGCGCAGGATGCGGTAGGCGGTGCGCCCGACCAGCGGTGAGGCGAGAGCCGGGTCGCCGTGCTCGATCAGCTCGGCCGGTGTGCCCACCGCCATCGACTCGGCGACCAGGTCGGCGAAGCCTCCCACGGAGGGCGTTTGGTCACCCTCGGGCATGGTGCGCAGGATGCCGACCAGGTCCCGCAGTTCCTCCAAGGCCTGGCAGCCGGCAGCGCGCAGTTCCTCCGCCGCCTGCCGGGTCCCCTCGTCCTGCGCCGTCACCCGCAGGGCTCCGGCCTGCAGCACCATCAGGCTCACCCGGTGTGTGACGACGTCGTGCATCTCCCCGGCGAGCCGCACGCGTTCTTCGGCGCGGGCCTGCTCGGCGAGGAGGTGGCGCTCCCGCTCGGCTCGCTCGACGCGTTCTACGAGGGCGCAGACCATCCGTCGGCGGGCGTCGAAGTACAGCGCCAGCAGCGGCCCGACCGCGGTGCGCAGCAGCCCGATCGTCATGACGGTGACCGACGGCTCCCAGGGCCGCATGATCACGAGGGTGAAGGCGGCGAGTGCGAGGAACGCCGTGCGGCGGTTCTGTTGGTGGAAGAGCGGGCCGTAGGCGGCCACCAGGGTCGCGTAGGGGGCCCACACGTTGGTGTCGTGGGCGGGCGTCAGCACGTCGGCCGGTGAGATCAACAGCGTTACGGCGACCGTGAACGCGCCGAGCACGCCGACGACGGTGAGTGGGGCGACGCGGCGGAAGGCCACCGAAGCGCAGGCGAGCGCCTGCACGCCCAGCATGACCCAGGCGAGGGTGTCCGGGCGGTACGGCCACCAGCTGGCGCCGATCAGCGTGGCGCCGGTGTCGAGCAGCGCGAAACCGGCAGCGATCGCCACGTCCACGGCCACCCAGTGCCGGCGGTGCCACGGTCCGTCAGTCATGATGCTTACCGTAGGCCATCTGCGCCACCGCCCCGCCGGCGCCGTGATCACCCCGTACCTCCGGCTCGTGCGGACCCTACGAAAGTCGCAAGCGGCCCGCGACGACCAGCCGTTCGTCGCTCCGGGAACCGACCGCTCGCCCTGCCGTGCGACGGGCCGGCTGCTGTGGAATGAGGGCATGGATGCAACAAGCAACCCCACCACGACAACTCCCCGGCTCGGTCGCTACACGATCGACGCAAAGAGCTCGTCCGTCTCGTTCAAGAGCAGACACCTCTTCGGCCTCATGCCCGTGCACGGCACGTTCGCGATCCGGGGCGGCACGGTCGACGTGGCCGAGCCGCTGTCGCAGTCGCGTCTGCGCGTGGAGATCGACGCAGCGAGCTTCAGCACCGGCAACGACCAGCGGGACGGCGACGTACGGTCGGCGAAGTTCCTGGACACCGACCGGAACCCGCTGATCACGTTCGTCTCCGAGCGGGTGGAGGCCACGTCCGTCTCCGGCGCGCTCACCGTGTGCGGGGTCTCCCGGCCTGCGAGCCTGTTCATCGTGCACGCACAGGTGACTGCCAACGCGTTCACCGTCCGTGCCACCACCCGCGTCGACCGTATCGAGTTCGGTGTGACCGCGGCCCGCGGGATGGCCGGGCGCCGTCTCGACCTGACATTGGAGGTCACGTGCGTCCAGGCTTGACGACGCCGTACGCGCTGGGCCGCTCACTCCGCGCATGGCTGAGATCGGGAGGCCGCGTCGGGGTATGGAGAACCCATCGGGAAGAGCTTGACGTGCTTGACGGTAGTGCTGTGAAGGAGTGGCGGTGACGGCGACGACCGGCAACGCCTCCCGGCGGCGACCTGCTGGAGACTGTCCGGTCGATCATGTGCGGAGCCAGATGGTGCGGCGGCGTCATGGAGAGGTTCTGCCGGCACGGACCTGAGGCGTTCACGGTCGCTTCCGCCACCAGCTCGCATCGCGGCCACGGCCTGCGGATCGTGCCCCGGCTCGCCCGGCTTGAGACCCCCCGTCCCGTCACCGCAACCGCCGCCGGTACACGCGACGAGAACTGTGCGGATGCCCTCGTGCGCGTAGCGGGCGAGGACACCTCCTGTTCCCACGGCCGCGTTGTCGGGATGGGCGTGCACTGCCATCAGCGCCAAGGGCCGGTGGTCTATCACAGTCCTCCGGTGCGAAGAGTGCTCGGTCTGGCGCGTGCGGCGTGCGGGCAGTGGCCGCTCGAAGAGTCAGCGCCGCCGGTAGCCGCGGTGACGGTCGTCGAAGGGCAGCATGCCCAGCCGATCGCATCCACGTTGGACACGGTGACCCGCACGGGGTACCTCTCCCCGCGGTCTGCGGTGCTCCGCCGTGATACGGCGAAGGACGCCGACCTTCTCGTTCTGCGGGACGAGAAGCGCGGGGCTGCGTCAGGCAGGTGACTGACCCGGTCCGCCACGAGCCGGCCGATCGGTTCCGGTTCGCTGCCCTCCCCAGCCAGATACCCCGGTATCCCTGGCGCGAGGTCTTCCCCGTCACCGCCGGGACCCTGCTCGGCCGGCACCGCACGGTGATCGCGGCGAAGTGGGTTGGCGGGTGCCTACGCCAGACCCAGCAGCTGCGCGGCACGGGCAACCGTCAGCTGCTGCAGCTGCTCCTCGGCCAGCCCGAGGTACACACCAGCAGCAGAGCGGACCCAGTACACGGTGAAAGGCCGGCAGCGGGATCGAAGCGGCAGATCCCCGCGCATGCCGCTGCGTCCCTTCAGTACTGTGGACCCGGGGACGGTTCGTGGGCGAGTTTCCCGTACAAGTCCGCACACGCGGCCGGCCAGGGGATTGGAGATCGTTCCATGGGAGCGGTCGGGGGAGGGGCCGGTTCGGGCCCGGAGCACGTGGGCGACCTGGAGGAGTTCGTCGGTGCACTGATCCGGCTGCGCGCGCAAGCCGGGAGTCCGCCGTACCGGACGCTCGCCAGGCAGGTCGGGCCACTGCTCAGACCACCCCGCCAGGTCTCGTTCCGAACGGTGGCAGACACGTTCCAACCCGGACGCCGCCGCCTGGACCTGGACCTCGTGCTCGCGATCGTTCGTGCGCTCGGGGCGGACGGGCAGCAGGTGAATTCCTGGCGGCAGGCCTATGTGCGCGCGTACACCGAGACCAAGGCAGGCGGCCCCGTCGGGGTGTTCCGGCAGCTGCCGGCGGACCTTCCGACCTTCACCGGACGGGCGGACCACATGCAGCGACTGGTCGACACCGTGGACGGCAGGGGCACGCACGCCTCGACGACGGTGGTCATCTCGGCGATCGAGGGCATGGCCGGGGTCGGCAAGACGCAGCTGGCCATCCACGCCGCGCACCAGCTGGTTCGCGCGGGCCGGTTCGCGGACGTCCAGCTGTATGTGGACCTGCGAGGCTTCGATCCCGACCAGCCTCCCGCCGATCCGTCCGCCGTGCTGGGGTCCTTCCTGCGGCAGCTGGAGGTCCCTGTCCAGCAGATTCCGCCCTTGCTGGCGGAACGCTCTGCGATGTTCCGCGCTGTCCTGAACGGGAGGCAGGCTCTGCTCCTGCTGGACAACGCCGCCCACGAGAAGCAGGTCCGGGACCTCATCCCGGCCTCTCCTGACTGCCTGGTACTGCTGACCAGCCGCCGGACCCTGGCGGGCCTGGACGGGGCGACCACGCATCTGCTCGACGTCTTCGACGCCGATGAGTCGATCGAACTACTGGCCCGGATCGTCGGCCACGAGCGCGTCTGGGCCGAGCCCATGGCCGCCGCCGAGATCGTCGCCGCGTGCGGTCACCTACCGCTGGCCGTGACGCTGGCCGCCTCACGCCTGCGCTCCCGGCCCGCCTGGACACTCGCCGACCTCGCCGCCCGGTTGCGCGACGACGACCTGGGCACCGTGCGGATCGGCGGACGCAGCGTGGACACCGTTTTCGACCTGTCCTACCGGGGGCTGCCGGAGGACCTCCGTCGCCTGTTCCGCCTGCTCGGCCTCTTTCCGGGCCATGACTTCACCGCGGCCGCGGCCGCGGCCCTGGCCGGGATCGCGACCGGTCAGGCACAGTCGATCCTGGAGCAACTGCTGGACGAGCACCTCGTCCAGCAGAAGATCGCGGGCCGCTACGAACTGCATGACCTGGCACGATCGTACGCCGCGCAACGCGCGCGCGAGGAGGACGGCCCTGCGGCCCGGGAAACGGCACTGGGCAGGCTGCTGACCTGGTATCTGCACGCGGCGGTCGCGGCCTCGGCCCGGCTGGCCCCGAACCGGTTCGAGCTGGCGCTGCCTCCGCCGCCGCCTGAACCACGGGTGCCGACGTTCGCCGATCACGCCGAGGCACTGACATGGTGCGAGGCCGAGCGCGCGAACCTGGCCGCCGCGACGGAGGCCGCAGATGGCACCGAGTTGGCCTGGATGTTGGCCCGCGCCTCGGTCCCGTACTACAACCTGCGGAAGATCTGGGACGACTGGATCGCGACGCACCGCATCGGACTCGCCGCCGCCCAGGCCCGTGACGACCGCCTGGGTCAGGCCTGGATGCACCACGGACTGGCCCGCGCCCAGTCCGACCGCCGTGACCCCTCCGCCCCTGACCACTTCCGTGCGGCCCTGGACCTGTTCGGCGACGACCACCCGCACGAAGCGGTGAGCACCTTGGGCAACCTCGCTGCTCTCCACGGCCGGCAAGGCGAGTACGAGCAGTCCCTCACGTACTCCCAGCAGGCCCTCCAACTGGCCCGAGAAGTCGGCGACCGCTACAGCGAGGCGATGCTCGTGGGCAACATCGGCGCCGCATGCACGAAGCTCAAGCGCTTCGACGAGGCCGTGGACTACCTCCGTACGGCGCTGGCGCAACACGAAGCCGACGGCAACGTCTACAGCCAGGCCTTCGTACTCCACAACCTCGGTGCGGCGCACCAGGACGCCGGCCGTAGCGACGAGTCCGCCGACTGCTACCAGCAGGCCCTCGAGTTGCGACGCCGGATCGGCGACCGCCACGGAGAGGCGACCACGCTGGCACTCATGGCCGAGCTGGCCCAGTCCCGCAGCCGCCCCGACCAAGCCAGCCGGCTATGGCGCACGGCACTGGCCATATTCGAAGACCTCGGAGACCCGGCCGCCGGCGAGGTCCGTGCCAGACTCGACATGGACCACGCTGAACCAGACTCGGCTTGACCTCACCCGGAGCAACCTCGGGGGTGTCAGCAGCTTTGGGGCCCAAGTGGTGGCCAGACTCACTTCGAGGCAGGCGATGTCCTCGCAGCCGAGGCCGCGCCTCGCCAGTCCTGGAACTCCGGGAAGCCATCGGCTGCCGCAGAGGAACCGCCGCTGCGCTTCCACCTCGGAGATGTCTCCATCGGAGTTGATCGCAGCAAAGAGGCGTACGACGCCTGGAGACGAGCGATGGCGCTCTTCTGCGAACTTCGACGACCAGGTAGGCGTCGAACGGGCACGTACGCGCCTCGCCCCCCCGCGTCCTAGGGCGCGTATCGGGTCGTGATCAATTTGTGCGATTCGCTCTCACGTCGGGGGCTGGTCCGGTAGATCGTCGTGCGTGACGCGAGTGCAACTGACAGATGCCGAGTGGGAGTTCATCGGGCCGTACCTGCCGATCGGTGAGTACGGCCCGTACCCAGAGCGCCTGCGGCAGCAGTTCGAGGGCGTGATCTGGCGGTT
The DNA here is from genome assembly GCF_042466665.1 of Peterkaempfera podocarpi. Classification (GTDB taxonomy): domain Bacteria; phylum Actinomycetota; class Actinomycetes; order Streptomycetales; family Streptomycetaceae; genus Peterkaempfera; species Peterkaempfera podocarpi. Next base: position 878,139 of record NZ_CP162102.1, on the reverse strand, counting down.
CAAGACCGGCGCGCAGTGGCGGGAGATGCCGACCGAGTTCGGCGCCTGGTCGACCGTCTCCAACCGCTTCCGGCAGTGGCGTGACGCCGGCGTCTTCGAGGCCCTTCTGGAGGGCCTGATCGCGGAAGCCGCGAAGCGGGGCGAGGTGGACCTGTCCCTGGTCAGCGTCGACTCCACCACCGCGCGCGCCCACCACGACGCCGCGGGGATGCACCTGAGCGAGGACGTGCTCACCGCCCTGGAGAAGGCCGCCGCCGAGGAGGAGAAGGCCAGGTCAAAGGGGGCAGCCCGGAAGGACAAGACGGACAGGACGCCGGAAACGACCCCGAGCAAGAAGAGCGACGACGCATCCGGCGCCGACGCAAACTGCGCTTGAAGGCTGCCCTGCTCGGACGCTCGAGAGGCGGGCAGACCAGCAAGATCCATCTCGCCGCCGACCGCAAGTGCCGCCCGCTGGCGTTCGTCCTGACCGCCGGGCAGGCCGCCGACAGTCCGCAGTTCATCCCCGTGCTGAAGAAGGTACGGGTTCGCGGGCCCGTCGGCCGCCCCCGCACCCGGCCCGACGCGGCGGCCGGGGACAAGGCGTACTCGTCCCGCGGCAATCGCTCCTACCTGCGAAAACGCCGCATCAAGGCCGTCATCCCGGAGAAGAGGGACCAGTCCGCCAACCGGAAGAAGAAGGGCGGTAAGGGCGGCCGACCCGTGAGCCACGACGCCGACCTCTACAAAGAGCGGAACACCGTCGAGCGCCTGATCAACAAGCTGAAAACCTGGCGAGGCATCGCCACTCGCTACGACAAGACGCCGGAGAGCTACCTCGCCGGCCTCCACCTTCGCGCCTCGATGATCTGGATCAAGGGCCTCACGCGGACCGCCAATTGATCACAACCGAATACGCGCCTAGCTCCCTGACGGCTGGCGTTGGACGCACCCGCAGGTCGACGCCCTGCTCCGGATCCGGCCCCGCTCCGTCGACTGTCCCCGTAGAACAACACCCCCATCGAGTCGCGATGCCGCTTGTGCGGACTTGTGCGGGAACCTCGCACACCCCGCACGCCGCCGGTCACCCTGCTGAAGGGACGCAGCTGCTGCATCCGAAGTGATCAGCCGGAGGACCGCGGCGGCATGCACCTCATGCACACCGCACATCCGTACGTGACCAACACCGCACAGCATGTGACGCCTTGACGATGGGAGACCACCATGCGCAAAAGGATCATCGGCTTGATCGCGGCCGTCCTGCTGGCCGCCGGCATCGGCGTGACGGCCGGAGCCTCCTCCGCCTGGGCCGGCTGCGGCGGCAGCTACGCCAACGCAGCCGGGGAGATCGTGCCCTGCAGGTAGCCACGGTGCCGGGTCTCCGAGGCGCCAGTGCGCCGACGCCCCGGAGACCCGGCAAGCCACTCCCGGCAAGACCCCAAAGCCACATCCGGCCCTCCCGGGCCGACCAACACCTTACGGAGATCCCATGAGAACCGTTCGCAAGACGACCATGCTCGCCGTGGCGTCAGTGGCCGCGCTGCTCGGGGCGGTCGCCTCGGCCGGCACCGCCAACGCCGCCACCATGGTCGAGCCCCGGGGGTGCTCGGCGGGCAACTTCTGCTTCTACAACAACGCCGAGTACAACGACGGGCCGGGCCAGCTCAGCGGCAACAACGCCAACTTCACCGTGTTCTCCCACCCCAGCTGCCAGACCCACACCTGGAACGACTGCATCTCGTCCGTCTACAACCACGGCACGAGCGGCCTGGGCGTCAACGTCTACCGCGACGCCAACTACAGCGGCGCCGTCTTCTGCGTTCCGGACAACGTCGCCTATGCGTACCTCCCCGCCGCCTATCCGTACACGCTCGGCTTGATCCCCCTCAACGACTCCATCAGCAGCAACAAATGGACTACGGACTGCTGAGCCAACCACCAACGGCCGCTTCATGAAGGACGGTTGATCATGTCCCACTGTTCGCGACGCGGCGCTGCCCGCGCTCGGACGAGCCTCGTGGCCGCGACGGTGTTGACGGCGGCCCTGGCCGCGGTGTCGGGGTGTGCCGCCGCCCCGGCACCACGGCCGCACGCCACGGCGTCCCTGTCGCCCGCACTTCGGGACTCGGCGGCATCGGCCGTACTGACCAGTGACGCCACCACGCTGCGTCAGCACTGGCAGCTGAAGAATGCCGAGCAGTTGCTGATCCAGCAGTGCATGCTCAAACGCGGACTGCCATACCACACGACCGGTAGCGGACCCGAGCCCGAAGCCGGGGCCACCACCGCCGACACGACCGGAACCGCTTCCCCGCCGCTCTACGCGATCACGGCGCCACCGGTGAGCACGGTCGGCGGCATGACGGCCCAGGACCGCTATGTGCACTCCCTCACCTCGACGGCGCAGGCCGGCTACCTGGCCGCCTACAGCGGCCCCGACACCCGGACGGAGACCCTGGCACTGCCCAGCGGGGCTGTCGTGCGCTACCTGATCGGTGGCTGCGAGGGTCAGGCACGGGCAGAGTTGTACGGCAGCGTACGGGCGGCGGTGTCGGACAGCCTGGTACCGCAGGACGTGAACCAGCAGTTCGATACCTTCCTCGCCACCAACCGGCCCTACCAGTCGGCGCTCGCCGCCTGGCGGCGCTGCATGGCGCAAAGCGGCTGGCAGGCGACGACGCCGACGAACGCCATCCAGGCATCCCAGTCCCTGGCCGACACCTCGGGATCCCGGACCGACGCCGTCGCGAAGAGGCAGAGCTCCGAGGTTGCCGCGGACATCCGCTGCGACACCGCCAGCGATCTGCGCGGCACGCGCACAGAACAGCGGAACACGTTCGTCCACCATCTGCCCACGAGGACGCGGGACTGGCTGGCCCAGACCGAGCAGGCCAAACTGCAGGCGCTGCGCCGGATCCCACGAACCGCCTGAGCGGCACGGCTGCAGCCTTGCCGTCCACCCGGTCGGGGTACGCGCGGTCCCGCCGCCCGCCGCCCGCCGCCCGCCGCCCGCCGCCCGCAGCGCGTCGCGCGAGGTGGCGGGCCTGGAAGGTCAACGGCGTGCGTGTGCCGTTCGCACATGCGATCAGCTCTGTGAGCAGGGCGGCGTCGTTCATTCGTTTGGTCCGGTTTGATCACGTGATGCCGAGGGTGGCGAGCGGGCGGGTGGCGTCGCGTGCATGGTGACGGAGACCGGCGGCGAGTGATGGGGCTTGGTGCGAGGGTGTCTGAAAGATCGTGTGAGTCCGTGATGTGACAGGCTGGCCGAGGCCCGGTCTCGGGTCGTGGCCGGCCGGAACGGACGGACATGACTACCGATGAGCCGGCCCTGGCAGCGGAGCCGGTCGGGGACGAGTGGGTGGACGAGGTGGTCGAGCGGCTGATGGACCGCGCCGACGCCTGCGGGACGGCCCTGCTCGGCGAGGGCGGGCTGCTGGCCCAGGTCACGAAAGGTGTGCTGGAGCGGGCGCTCCGCCCTGGCGGCCGCCAGGTGCTGCACAGCCAGGGCGGATGCTGATGGTTATCGGGGCCGGGTGACCCGAAGGTGTCGTCGTTCGGCCAACTCCTCAACACTGACCACGGTCAGGACTGGGGTACCCGGCGGCGCAAGCATGGTCACGACCATCTGCGACTGCGCGTCCGGAAGGTTGTTGGCGCCCTGGTAGTGGATCACGTCACCCCCGGGCTCGAACAGGGCGTCGCCGGCTTTGAGCACGCGGGGCGCCTGCCCCTCCAGTTCGAAGAGCACCTCGCCCTGGGTCACGTAGCCGAAGATCGGCCCCGGGTGCCGGTGTGGCGGCGCGCCGAGGTCACCGGGCTTCAAAGTGATCCGGACGGTCCGGGCCTCGGCGCCGGCTGGGATCCCGGCCGTCGCATCCGGCAGGGTCGCGATGATCTCCACGCCTGGGGGCAGGTGTGCCTGGCTCATGTATTCCTCCACACAGAGAGAGTGCTGCCCGTAAGGACAAGACGGCCGCCCCGCTTGTGACAGCTCAACGCGACGCAGGTGCCCCGGCCGTGCAGATGACCGCTCCGTCGGTATAGCGCTGCACCAGCAGCGGCAGCATCAGAGCGACCCCGGTCATGCGCGGCCCGGCCACCCCAGGCGCACCACGGCAGCAGTGTCGAAAGGGGGCCGAGCCCGTCGGGGCCGCGGGCCGCGCTCGGCCGGCCGGCCGGCGGAGTGGATCAGCCGCCTGGAAGCAAGCACGCTCAGCCAGTCGGGGCGGCTCGTCATCGGCGATCTCCGCCCTGGCGACACCCCGGAAGCACTCCCCTTCCGCCCGCTGGATGTCCTGCAGGACCACCGGCTCGCCGATGCGGACCGCTCGCATATGCACGTGCCCAACCCCTCCTCCCTCTGCGGCTGTGACGATCCTCCCCGAGGTGATGGCACGCGAGCCGACGCTGCCCACCTCCAATGGACGCCAGTCACCTGATGGAACACCCGAACACGTCCAGGCGCCTCGGACCCTCCGGGGCCCCGCACCCAAGCGCTGTCCGATCGGCCCGGCTCAGTACCATCCACGGGTGTCCTGGATACGACGTCGTACGCGCAAAGAAGACCCGTCGGCGAAGCGGCTGCCCGACCTGGAATTCCTTGCCCTGGTGAGGGCCGGGCTCGAAGAGTGCGCGCCCGGCGTGACACAGGGCGCCCAACTCAAGGGCAACTCGTTGATCAGCCCACACGGTTGGGCCGTGGCCGTAGCCCCGCCGCACCACGGGGGCGGCCACCACTACGACCTCGTCGCGCTACCGGACGTCGGCCTCCAGCCGGACGTGCCCTGCTTCACGGACTGCGTCGTGTCGATGTCCGCCGATCCGCAGGACGCGGCGAACACGTGGGTGCAGACCGCGGGTGCCTGCCTGTTGGAACTCCTCGACCGCCGCGAGCATTTCGCGGACCACGCGGGCCCCGAGGACGAGCGCGGCGTGCCCGGCTGGCACATGATCACTTCCGGTGCGGTCGGTCTCGGACGCGACGTCGAGGAGAACCGGCGGCTGCAGGGCGCGCTGCTGGAAGCGAACGTGCTGCACCGGATCGCGGCCTCCTTCACCACTGACCTGGAATCGCCCTTCTTCAACGGCGTCAAGGTCTTCTACGGCGGCCGCCGGGGCGCGATGCAGGCCGAGATCCGCGTCAACGGTGAGCGTCACGAGGCTGCTTCGGCAGCGATGGCGGCGCTCGGACTGCCCGAGCCCACGACGTTCACGGCAGTGCGGTTCTACGCGTTGCTGCTTCCGGTACCGGCGGCCGGCGGCGCGCCGAGCTACCCGACGGCCCGGCTCGATCTCGCTCCCGCCTCGGTGCAAGCCAATGCCCACACCCACGGCGCCGCCTGCGCCTGCGGCGGCCACCTCGACCCGGAGCACCCCGGCTTCGACCTGGCCATGCCCCACCTGGTGGCCGAGCTCTCGGAGGAGGAGCGCAGGCGCCGCGTGAAGTCCGACACGGGCGCGATCATCATCGCGGAGGGCGTCGGCAACTTCCTCAAGGTGCGCCTCCCGATCCGTCTGGACGATGGACGCACGGTGGTCTACCTCGCCTGGGTCTACCTCCAGGCGGCCGTGATCGACGACTTCGTGCAGCGGGTCCACAACGACGACCTGGCCGGCCACCGCTTCGATGGCCTGCTGTGCAACGCCATCGGCCCCTGGGGCGAGGACGTCCTGCGCGCCCCCGTCGTCCTCGGCGGCCAACGGATCAACGACGACGGCTCGGTCCGCCGCAGCGAGGTTCTGGAGTCCAGCGACCCCCTGCTCAGCAAGGTGCTGAGCGAGACCTGGCCCGCCGCCTTCGTCCTCGGCGACCGCTTTCCCCGCTCGCCGTCAAACTGAGGTGCCGCCGGGGGAGGCGGACCCGAGGCGCGGAGCTCGACTGAGCAGGACCGGCGCTGGGCGCTCGACAGGCACGGCAATCACCCGCCGTGCACCCGATCGAGTGAAGAGCAGAGAAGCATCACCGCCTCCCGCGTACAGGAGGCGTTCTTCGAGCGCCCCGTCCCCGCTCGGCGCCCAGACCGGCTGGATCCGGCGTGGGAGGACCTGAGCGGTGTCGGAGCCGGTCACAGGGCTAGGCTCCCGGCATGGCTGGTCCGACGCTGGTGATCGAATTGGCAGAGCCTGTCGCCCCGGCTGCCCTGCGTGGTTTCCGTACGCTGATGCGAGGGCTCTCTACCCACTTTGAGGAGCTGCGCCCCGGCGCCTTCGACGTCAACGTGGCCGTGGAGCGGCTTGGTGTTGAAACGCCGACGGCGGTCGATTCGCAGGAGGTGGACGGGCGTCGACCCTTCCTGGTCTACCTGATGGGGCCGGGCGTCGGTGACGAGGACATCTTCGAGGCCGAGCACGCGGACGAGCCCGAGGTTGAGGCTGCCCTCGGCTTCAAGCCGACCCACGCCGTGAATGTCAGCGCTGGATGCAACCGTGGGGTCGACCACGTGGCGACGGCGTTGCTGACCGCGGCAATCGCAGACGTCCTCGGGGGTCTGGTGAAAGCCGAACTGCTGGACGGGCACGTGTCAGTGGTCGCTGGACTCCCAGGGATGTTGGGGGTCACCGACGAGGAATGCCCGACGGTGCTCGGCACCGCGGAGTTCCTGCGGGCCTGGATCGACCAGCCCGGCTTCCGACTGGTCAAGTAGTTCAGGGAACGCAGCGGGAGTGGCGCCCTGGTCATGCGGCAAGAGCGGGCCTGCTGCCCGAGCGGATGCCTCTCTCGATGCGGGCGCGTTCGCGGCGTCGGGCGGCCGGCGTCGGGGTGTCGGGCGTTGATGTCGCCCCAGCACAGGTAGGCGTGCAAGGCGCTCTGGGCGGCGTGGTTGCGGTGGTGGGAGTTGGCGATGGTGAACTGCCGTAGCGGTCCGAAGTGGGCCTCGGTCGGGTCGGCCCAGGATGCGTAGGTCAAGCACAGCTCGACCCGGTGCTTCCTCGCCCAGCGCCGGATCGGCTCGCCCTTGTGGGCAGATTGTCCAGGATCACGTAGACGGGGGCGCCGTCCGGGGGCGGGCGGCTCCAGCCAGTGCACGGAACGTGACCGCGTGGGCGCGGAAGTCGCTCAGTGCGCTGCGGCGCGGACCGCGTCGGCGAGGTCGGCGGGGGTGCCGTTCCAGGGGGTGCCGTGGCCGGGGAGGACCCAGGAGGCCTTGAGCTCGGCCAGGCGGTCGAGCGAGGCCAGGGCCTCGGCCGGCTCGTCGGTGAAGGGGGCCGGCTGCGGTCCGGTGCGGCCGGTGAGTACGTGACGGGTGGTCAGTGCGTCGCCCACGCACACCGCGTCCACGGACGGCAGGTGGACGGCGACGCTGCCCGGCGAGTGGCCTGGCATAGCGACGATGACCGGGCTGCCGGGCAGTTCGAGCACGTCTCCGTCGGAGAACTCGGTGACCTCCTTGAGGTATTCGGCCTTCAGGCCGTTCTTGCGCAGCCCGTACCAGAAGAAGCCGAGGGTGGGGAGCAGCCGCATCGGGCCCGACGGGGTCTTGGGCTTCTCGCCGGTGCGCGCGCGGTGTGCGTCGGCGCTGTGCACGTACACCGGGACGCCGTGCTCGCGGCGCAGCCGCTCGGCGAAGCCGATGTGGTCGCTGTCGCCGTGGGTGAGGACCAGGCCGCGGATGTCGGCCAGAGTCTTACCTAGGGTGTGCAGCTCCTGCTGGAGGTCGTTGAAGTGGCCGGGGAGGCCGGCGTCGATCAGCGTGATGCCTTCGGGGGTGTCGAGGAGGTAGCAGGCCACCACATCGGTGCCGAGCCGGTGTAGGTGCGGAGCAAGTTCCATGGGATCACTTCCGGTATGTGACAGCGAGGTTGGGCTGGATTCGAGGTCTCGGCTATGCGATGCCTACGCTACTTAGCTATCATGGCTATGGTCAATAGCTTTCCGCGAAAGAGCGAGGTGCCGCGTATGCCGACCCCGGAGAAGACCTCCCTGCCGAGGATCGTCGCAGCCGGGCGCGACCTCCTGGAAGAACACGGTCCCGACGGTCTCACCATGCAGCGCGTCGCCACCCGGGTCGGGGTACGGGCGCCCTCCCTCTACAAGCACGTACGCGACCGCGCCACGCTACTCGCCGCTGTGGCGCAGGACGCGCTGGAGGCACTGGACGCACGGCTCACCGTCACCAACGGCTCGCTGGAGCAACTCGCGTACGCCTACCGCGCGTTCGCGCACGAGCATCCACAGGCTTTCCGGCTGCTGCTCGGCGGCCTCGCCTCCCCCGAGGCACTGGAGCAGGCGGCTGCGCCGCTGCTGGCCGCCTCGCGCGCACTCGTGGGCGAGGACGAGGTGCTGGCGGCGGCCCGGTTGGTCACCGCTTGGGCCACCGGCTTCATCCAGATGGAACTGGCCGGCGCCTTTCGCCTCGGCGGCGATCCGGAACACGCCTTCGCCTTCGGGCTCGCCCGCATTCGCCGAGCCCTCGCCGACGGCGGCTGAGCGTCATACGGGCTCCGCGTTCCACGGCCCTTGGTGAGTGCCCGCAGTTGAACCGATCGCGGTGAACGTCGGCCCGCAGCCTGCAGGCCGGCCACAAACCGGGTGGCAACCGGTGCGGATCGCCGGGCGGCGCTGCACGGTCGAGGAGACGTTCCAGGCCAGCAAGGGACTGACCGGCCTGGACGAACACCAGGTCCGCCGCTGGACCTCGTGGCACCGCCGGGTCACCCTCGCGATGCTCGCTCACGCCTTTCTTGCCGTCACCGCCGCCACCGCCGCCACCGACCCACCCCGGCCGCCGGTGGCGCCGATCATCGGGCGCTTGACGTACTCGACGACGTCGATCAGGTCTTCCAGGTCGCGCGGCTGACGCACAAGGCGGTCAAGGTCGTAGAAGACCACCCCGTCGATGACCCCGCCGGCCAGGTCGGCCAGGAGCTGACGGAACTTCGGCCGCATCACCACCCAGTCGATCGACCCGTCCGGACGAATGATCTTCTTCTTTTTGAACGCCGAGGTGTCGTTCTCCTTGTAGACCTTGGCGAAGGGCCCCCAGGTGAGTCGGGTGCGGGTGTCCTCGGAGTCCTCCAGCTGCCGCTCGACGCCTGCCTCCAGACCGAAGCGGTCCGAGGAGATCCGCAGGTATGCCCCGGGCCGCTGCGGCACGAACGCGGACAACTGGTCGTGGATGTTGAGAGTGATGCCGCGGTTGCGGACATGGGCGGGGATCTCGAAGTCATCCCATACGGACAGGGCGGGCGGCTGCGTCATGAAGGGCGTGCTCCGGTTGCTCGTGGCCTGCCGACACCGGACACTCTCCGCTGAACCCGGCGGGCGCCGACGCACCCGTGTGGCTGTTACGCTGCAGGTTTCCCTGCCGCGATACTGGCCCCATGCGCATCGACTACGACCCCGACGCAATGGACCCAGGCGCCTTCTACAAGCTGCTCACGGCCGTGGTGGTGCCACGGCCGATCGCCTGGGTGTCCACCGTTTCGGCAGACGGCTTTCTTGCGAACCTCGCACCCGTCTGGTTGTGGGGAAAGCGGTGTCGGCTGACCAGATCGTAGCTTCCGACAGGCCGTAAGTTCGACCATGTTGTGGATGGGAACGTCGCGAGGCGACCCGGATGGCCTGACGACGCGACACCGTGTTCTCATGAGCTGTACGGCCCTGTCATCCGATTCGTCAACGGCTCGGAGGATCGCGTGGGGCTCGCAAAGTCGTCGCGGCAGGGCAAGCCATATAGCGATACTCGTGGATAACGCTGCCGAGGATGCGGGTGCGGAGGAGCCTGCGGTCTTCGAGCTCGTGCACGGCGACAGGCTGATGGTCAGCGCCCGGAGGCAGTTGGTTGCGGTTCGGTGGGGGCTCGTTGTGGTGCCGCTCGTAGACGGTCAAGACGTGTCGGACGTAGGCCTCGTTCAGGATCGGGACGTGGTCGAGGACCCCGCGCCGGATGCTGCCGATCACCCGCTCGCAGTGCCGTTCATCCGAGGGACCTGCGACGCATGTGAGGATCTCCATCTCCTCGGCCCGCATGCGGCGTTGAAGGACTGACAGTACTTGGCATCGCGGTCGCGCACCGCGGCGACGGTGTGCCGTCCGGGTCAGAGCCAGCCGCGGCGTGCGGCCTGCCAGCCGAGTTGGATCCACGAGTCGACCCGGGCTGCTTGCATGAGTTGACTCACCCTGCGCTGGACGGTGCGCTGACCCAGCCCGGAGCGGACCGCGACCGCCTGGTCGGTGAGCCCTGCAAGAAGCAGCGAGAGCAGCAGCCGGTCCTCTGGATCGGCCGGCGCGCCCTCGTCGTCGGACGGCTGCTCGGGGGCCGCGTCGTCCCAGAGCCGCTCGAAGAGCGCCACGCAGAGCTCGACCAGCAGCGGATGGTGGGTCACCAGCACGCAGGGCTCCGCCCCCGGTGGGGTGTAGGGATCGCCGACGACGGCTACCCGGTCGTCGATGACCAGCAGCTTAACCGGCAGACGGGGCGCCAGCCGAAAGTGCTCGCCGCGCTCGAGTGCCTGGCGGATCACCGGGATCACCGATGGAGCGTCGAGCAGAGGCTGCTCGTAGACGACCCGATGTCGTACGCTGCGGCTCGCCAGGGTTCTCTCGACATCGTCGCTGGGCGCAGGGGTGACCAGCGGCGGTCGGACGAAGGCTCGGATCTCGCGCCGGGCGCTGCTCTGGAGCTGGTCGATCCTGGTCCGGATCGCCTCGGCACCGACCACTGCCAGGGATCCGTCGCCGCTGTCCCGCTGCTCGCTGCGGCGGTGATCCTGGAGCAGCTATCGCAACGTGGCGTACCTGCACCGTGGTTCCTCGGAACGCGCGATCAGCAGCGCCGCAAGGGCGACCTTGGGCGGCGCCGCGGTGAAGCGCCCGTTGTCGAGCCGGGCGGGGAGGCCCGTTCGGTGAGACGCTTCAGCGCCGCGGCGGCTGCCGATGGCGGGATCCCCAGTGCGGCGGCGAGTGAGGATTCGTCGCCGGGGCCGGTGGCGACCAGAGCGCGATAGGCGCGCTCCTCCTCGTCGTCGAGCCCGGCCGCCGTGAGCGTGGTGGTGTCCACCGTGGTCTCCTGTTCCTGCTTTCCGCTCGTTTCGGCCGGTGTCGGAGAGGCGGCGCCGACGGGCCGTCCGGCCTCCTGGCGGAGGTCCGGGCGGCCGCCGACGTACGGGTGGCTCAGCCCTTGAGTGCGTAGGCGTGGTTGAGGGTCTGAACGGTGCTGTTGCCGTCGGCGTCGACCGCGTTCATCTTCAGGCTCACGAAGCCGTCGGTGTCGGCCGCTGCCGGGTGGTGCACCGTGGCCTGGTACTCACTGCGGGGACCACCGGTCAGGGCGGCGTCCTGCCAGGCTGCGTTGTCGTCGTAGGAGACCTGGACGGTTATCGAGATGATCGGGGAGCCGCCGCTTGCGCACAAGGCGCATCCGGTGCTCCTTCTGAGAGGTCCGGAGACGGGGATCCCGAGCGCACGAACGTGCCGTGCCATGGATGAAGAGACGTGCGCATGACATGGAGCACCCTGGTCCGACACTCGTCAATGGACGCCGCGTGCGACCCAAGCTATTGGGTCGCGGGCGATCTCGCCGGAGCCTGGAGTGAATCGATCGTCTGGACAGAAGTAAGGCAGACGATGAGACGATGGCGCACATGTGCCAAGTTTTACGGCATCATACGTTGCGCAGCGCGAAGTGCTCGCATGCAAAGTAAAGGCAGAGTCTATCGCTTAGGTGTTGAGGCGCCTCGGGGCGAGCCGATCGGGAGGCGTCCGGCCGACTGAAGTCGCCGTCCGGGTTCGAGGGAGACGACAGAGAGGACACCGGTGAAGGACACACCCATTAAGAATTCCGGCAGCCGGTCGGCGACGGCGAGCGGTGCGCAGGGAACCGGTCCACGGGTCCTGCTGGCCTGGTCGGCCGAGCGGGTACGGGCTGGACTGCCCCAGGTGTTGGAGGAACTTGTGGCCCGGCTTCGACATGAGGTTCCCGCCTACGGTGACCCGCGCCGGGCGCCTCGGGACCTGGAGGAACAGGCCCGGTCCGGCATCGAGGCAGCCCTCCGCTCGCTCGCCCGGCCTGGGCAGCGCGACGCCTCGGCGCACCACGCCGGGGCCCTGGGTCGGCTCCGGGGCGAGCAGGAATTCCCGCTCGATGCCCTGGCGGACGGCTACCGCGTGGCGGGCACCGTCATCTGGGAGGCCGTCGTGGCTGTGGTCACCAGGCACGCACCCGAGCAGGTCCCGCAGCTGGTCCACGAGGCGGTGGCGGTCTGGGAACTCCTCGACCGCGACAGCCGACTTGCTGCGGACGCCTACCGGGAGGCGGCCCGGACGGTCGCGGCCGAGCGCGGCGCACGGGTGCGGGCTCTGCTCGACATCCTCCTCGACGGCCGTGCGGACCCCGACGACCACGCTCGCATTGCCGTCCGTCTCGGCCTGCCCGAAGCCGGTCGATACGCCATTGCGGCGGTAGACGGCACCAACGGGCCACTCCTCCCAGCAGCACGTCCCCTCTGCCCGCGGCTGCCGGGAATCCGGGTGCTGCGTACCCGGCGGGTCGACTACGACTTGCTGGTGGCCCATCTGGCGGACCGCCCCACCGGCGAACTGGCGGCCGGACTGGCGGGAAACCCTGGCGCTCGCATCGGCATCAGCTCGGAGGTGGACGGCCTGGCCGAGCTGCCCCAGGCCGCCCGGCTCGCCGTACTCGCGCTGCGCACCTGCAGCGCCGGCGGCGAGGTGGCCCAACTGGAACGGCGGCTGCCCGCGGCGCTGGTGGCCGCCAGTCCCGACCTGGCGGCAGTACTCGAGCAGCAGGTCCTCGGTCCGTTGGAGGGGCTGGACCCGGATGACCGCGATCTGCTGTTGGGCGCCCTCGATGCCTGGCTGGACTGCGGGGGCTCGGTGCCGCAGACGGCAGCCCGACTCTTCTGCCACGGCAACACCGTGCGCAATCGGCTGCGACGGCTGGAGCAGTCGACAGGCCTGACTCTCGCGCGCCCACGGGACGTCGTGCAACTCGTCCTGGCCCGGGACGCATGGCGGATCGTCCGTTCGGACGGCACCGCGTGCGGTTGTGGCCGGCCACAACCGGCTGCGCGAGCACTGTCACGGCCGACAGAGATCGAGGCAAGGTCTCGTGACGGCGCCGACTGCGTGGTTCCGTTTCCCGGACCCGGCCTGAACTCTCGTCAGGACCCGGTCACACTCCCACTTTCCCTCACCCTCGCACGGGATCACGATGAGTCTGTTCGACTACGCACCGGGCAGTGCCGGTGCATCACCCCCTGAAGGTCCGCAGGTCGACCCGGCCCTGGCACGGCTGAAGACCACCGCCGGCAGGCTGCGCCGCCGCTTTGTCGTCACCAACGGGATCAGCGCCGGCATGTTGCTGCTCGTCTCGCTCACCTTCGGCGACACCCTCGCCGATCGGGTGGCCGGCCCGCTCAGCCTCGGCCTGGTGCTGTTCATGGTGGTGGGCACCGTGCTGGCGGTCAGTTCGGTGCAGTACGACCGCGGCTGCCGCGCACACAGCGACCCGCAGGCCGCCGCGTGGCGCGCCCAGCGCACCGTCCCGTCGGGGGAGGAGGGCTGGTGAGCCTCCTCGCCGCTGCGGACTACGACAGCAGTTCCTTCACCCTCTCGCCGGTGACCGCCTTTCTGCTGGTGATCGGCGTGACGTTGTTCCTCTCTGTGATGACCGGCCTGGACACCGACGAGGTCGCCGACATCTACACCGCCAACCGCTCGCTCTCGGTGGTGAAGAACGCCCTCGCAGCGACAGGGGACTATGTTTCGGCCCTCACCCTCCTCAGCGCCACCGGCCTGGTCGCCCTGGTCGGCTACGACGGGATCACCCTGGGCATCTGCACGGTTTTGGCCCTGGGCGTGCTGCTGCTCATCGCCGAGCCCCTGCGCAACACTGGCAGATTCACCTTGGGCGACAGCCTGGAGGCCCGCATACCGGGCAGTGCGACCAGAATCGCCGGAGCCGTGGTCACCTTGCTCGTCTGCTTGCCGTACATCGTGTCCCAGCTCTCCGCCGTCGGAACGGCGGTCGCCGGCCTCGTCGGTCTGGAGGGGCCCGGTCCCGCCAAAGTCTGCATCGTGCTCATCGGGGCGCTGATGATCTGTTTCGCCGCGTACGGGGGCATGCGGGGCGTCAGCCTCATCCAGATCCTCAAGGCGGTACTGGTCTTCGGCGCCATGCTGGCGATCGCCCTGCTGGTGCTCGACCGTTTCGACTTCGACATCGCCGCCTTGCTCGACGGCGCCGCTCGCGGCAGCGGGCTGCCTGACGCCTACTTCAGCCCCGGCCGGCTCTATCCCATGGACGTGACCGGCCGGCTGAACGTCGTCTCGCTGTACATCACCCTGATCGCCGGCGCCTCCTGCACCCCCCACATGCTGATGCGGGTCAACGTTGCCCGCAGCGGCCCGGAGGCCCGTCGCGCGACCCGGCACACGATGCTCATGGTGGCGGCCTTCTGCGGCTCGGTCATCGTGGCGGGCCTCGGCGCCTCGGCGCTGGTCGGCGCCAAGGACATCGTCGCCGCCGACCCGCGCGGCAACAGCGCCCTGCTGGAACTCGCGGGCCACCTCGCCGGCGGACCCGAGACCACCGGGGGCAGCATCCTGTACACCCTGGTCGCCTCCGCGGTGTTCATCACCACCCTTGCCGTGGTCTCCGGGCTCACGCTGGCCGCGGCGGCCACTCTCGCCCACGACGTGTACGCGCACGCCTCCCGGCGCGGGCGGCTGGCCGAGGGCAACGAGGTGGGCGTGGCGCGCTGGTTCGTCGTCCTCGTCGGCTCGGTGAGCGTGCTGCTGGCGGTCGGCCTGTACGGCTGGGACATTCAGTTCGTCGGCGGGTTCTCGGTAGGGCTTGCGGCGTCGGCGATCCTGCCGGCGCTGCTCTACAGCCTGTTCTGGAGCCGCTTTACCAGGACCGGGCTGCTGTGGTCCATGTACGGGGGGACGATCTGCTGCTTCGTGCTGCTGGTCTTCGGCCCCAACGTCTCCGGCACCCCGGTCGCACTTCTTCCGGACCAGGACTTCCACTGGTGGCCGTTGGAGACCACGGGTCTGGTCTCGGTCCCGGTGGGCTTCCTGCTCGGTTGGGCGGGCAGCGTCCGCAGCCGCCGCCGGACCGAGCTGGACCGCCACGCCGAGATGGAGGCCCGCGCCCTGGCCGGCGTCGGTGCCGAGTAGGCAACGGCCTGTCAACGGCACCGGCCGTCCACCGCACTGCAGTGGGCGGCCGGTCGCCTTGCGGTCGGAGTCTGCTCAGCGGGCGCCCGTGAAGTGGGGGGTGCGCTTCTCCAGGAAGGCCAGCCGGGCCTCCTCGGCGTCGGGGGAGTAGGCGCACTGCAGCAGCCGGTCGGCCTCGGTGGGCAGGTAGTCGCCGAGCGACCGGCTCAGGGCGTCCTGGAGGTTGCGGCGGGCCCCGGTGACGGCGAAGGGGGCGGCACCGGCCAGACGGGCGGCCACGGCGCGGACCCGTCCGGCGAGTTCCTCGCTCGGCAGCACCTCGTGGACCAGGCCGCGGCCGAACGCCTCGGCAGCGGTGAGCCTGGGGGAGAGCAGCATCAGTTCCCGGGCCCGGGCCGGGCCGACGACCTGGGTGAGCAGCCAGCACATGCCCAGATCGCCGGAGAAACCGACGTCGACGAAGGCGGTGTTGAACCTGGCGTCGTCGGCCGCATAGCGCAGGTCGCAGCCGAGGGCGATGGCCATTCCGGCCCCGGCGCAGCCGCCGCGGACCTCGGCGACGGTGGGCTTGTTCATCTCGTACAGCACCGTGGTGACCCGGGAGGCATCCAGCAGCCGGGCGCGGTCGGCCTGCACGCTGACGCCCTGGACGAACCGGCTCTCGACGGGGCCGCCGTGGTCGCGGCCGACGGAGAAATGGCCGCCGGTGCCGGTGACGACCACGGCGCGCACTTGGTCGTCGGCCTCGGCCCGCTGCAGCGCCTCGATCACGGCGCCGATCATCTCGCGGCTGAAGGCGTTGCGGCGCTCCGGTCGGTTCATGGCGACGGTGGCGACGCCGTCCGCCATCTCGTATCGGACAGTGGTGGTCATGGGCTGTGCCTCCCGAGAAGCTGTGGGCCGGCGATCTCGCGGCGGGGTCAGATCGCCTCGGCCTGCAGATCTGCGGCGTACAGCAGATAGCAGCACTCCTCCGCGGGCATCCCACGCAGTTCGCGGGCGACCTCGGCCACCAGTGCCGTGCGGTTGGCCGCGCGGGCGGCGGGGGTGCCGAAACGCGGGTCGGCGACCAGGTCTTCGCGGCCGAGGAGGACGAGGAGCCGACTCAGCTCGCCCGGACGTTCGACGGTGAGCCTGACCCGTCCGTCGGCGGTCTCGTACACCTGCGAGGTCGCGGGCTTGATTCCGGCCGGGCGTGCGCTCGTCCTTTGCTGCGTCATGGGTCCGGCAGTCCTTTGCGTGGTCGTCGGGACTTGCGGGGCCGCACAGTGTGCCACTGTGCGGCCCCGCAGGGAGAGCCCGGGCCATGTGGGCTGCCGCATGCCACGGCCCGCCGGGCCCGGGCGGAGGGGGGACGTACCCGGGATGACGGCACGCAGCTGTGCAACGAGAGTTAAGTTAATCTGTCGTATGGCAGCTGTCCAGCCTTATGGGTGAACGCGGGCCGATTGGAGCCGTTCTTGAGAATCTCAAGTATGATCATTTTCGAGAGGTGGTGGATCGGTCGAGGAGTCGGGCGCGGTCCCGCTCCGGGTCGACGAAGGCCGCGATCGAGGCGGCGCCCGCGAGCAGTAGCACCGCAGTGATCACGAAGGCGGTGTTGTAGGCCGCGGCGGTGTGACCGTGGCTGTCCAGCAGACTGCCGGTGACCAGTGGCGCAACCACGGCGCCGAGCGAGTAGGCCGCGGCGTAGACGCCCAGCACCCCACCGCGCAGCCGCGCGGGTGACAGTCGGCCGAAGTCGGTCATCGCCACCGGGAAGACCAGGGCGCTCAGGCTGAAGCCCAGCACCAGGCACGTGATTCGGAGCCAGCCGGCCGGACCGTACACGAGACCCAGCAGGGCCAGGCCGGACAACCCGGTGGAGACGATCGCCATGCCGTTGTTGGCCGCCCGCTCGGAGGCCCCGCGGCGCAGCAGCCGTGGGATCAGCAACGCGGAACCGATCAGGGCCAGCGCCCCGAGCAGCCACGGCAGGGCGACCAGCTTGGAGGCTCCGGCGGTGTCGTAGCCGAGGGTGTCCTCGAGGTAGGCGGGCAGGAAGGAGAGCGCCAGCGCGGTCGCCCAGTAGGCGGCGAAGGAGGGGACCAGGTAGCCGAGGAACGTGCCCGTGCGCAGTACCGCGCCGTAGCGGACACCGGGGATCTCGTCGTTGGTGCCGGGGTCCTCGGGCCCGTGCGGGGCCGTGTTCGAGGCTTCGTCACCGTCACGGCCGAGCAGCAGCCAGGCCGCCGACCAGGCGGCGCCCAGCACGATCACGGCGACGAACGCGGAGCGCCAGCCGTGATGGGTGATCAGGGAGCCGAGGGCGGGGGCCGCGAGAACCACGCCGAGCGGGGCGGCGGCGAGCAGTAGGGCGCTGGGCAGGGCCCGGGCCTCTGGAGGGAACCACTTGTACAGGGCGTGGATCGCCACCGGAGCGGCCGGGCCCTCCGCAGCACCGAGCACCGCCCGGCTGGCGAGGATCACTCCGAAGCCGGCTGCCGCCACGATCGAGACTTGGTCAGGGCCCAGACGACGGCCATGCCGAGCAGCAGCCAGCGGGAGGGCACACGGTCGGCGAGCACTCCTCCGCCGGCCGCGGCCAGGCAGAAGACGAGGAAGAAGACGCTGGAGATCACCCCGTACTGGGTGGCGCTCAGGCCCAGTTCCGCGGTGATCGGCTTGGCGGCCAGGCCCAGCACGGCCTTGGCTGCGAAGTTCACGACGATGAAGAGGAAAAGCAGGACGGCCATGAGCCAGGCCCGTCTGCGTGACGGGGTGGCGCCCGTGGGCGCTTGTTCAGCTGTTTCGGGTCCGGGTGCGGTGCGGGACATGGATCCTCCTCGGCCGCCAGGGTGGTCGGCGGCGCTGTCGGTCAAGTGGCCATGCTGAGGGGGGGTGGGGCCTCGCGAGCAGTTCGCGCGCCGCGAGCTGCAGCAGGCAGCGGAGCATACGCGTCATTTGCGTGGCGAGGGTCACTGTGTGGCCTGCGGCACACATGTGTCAATCACTACCGGCTTCGATGTTGAGCGCAAGGCGGCACGATCTGCAGATCTAGCCATGGTTCGGCGAGTGGAGCCCCATGGTGAAGTCTGGCCACGGCGGCAGGAAGGAGATGTCGATGTGGACATCGACAATATCCTCCGTTAACTTGTCCGCGTTTCCCCCGCCGCCTGATGTCCCCACCCACTGGGAGCTGGCACGTGCGCACTCCAGATCTTCCGAATTCCGCGCTCGGGTACGCGACTTCCTGTACCGCGAGGCGCCGCAGCTGCTCGTGGGCCCCACCGGATTCGTCGGCCGGGCCACCGCCTACCGCAGGGCCCATTCGAGGCCGGGCTCGCCAGGATCTCCGCCCCCGGGCCTTCGGCGGCCAGCGCGTGCCCGAGGAGTGCCCGCGTCTTCGACGAGGGGGCCGTCGAGGCCGCGGGGCCGGAAGGTCGCACCCACCGTCCTTGGACACGAGCGACTGAGCGTCTCCTGCAACAGCCGCACCGTCGCCCAGCGAGCGCTCCTCGCCCACGAGCTGGTGGACCAGGCGGAGCGCGCCAGCCGGGCCGCCCGGCCGTCCGGCGGAACGTGCTGGACGCCCGGACGGGCGAGCGCACTGCCGTCCTTGGGAGCACCCCGCCCATCCGTCCTACCGCCGCGTCCGCGCCGCGCGGAGCCTGCTCGGCCCCCTGAGGCCCATCGCGAGCGGCCCGCTGAGCCGGCCGGCCTGCCCACCGGAGGCGCCACATGACCGGACCGTCCCTCAAAGTCGACCACACCTTCACCGGCCGCATCGAGCAGGCAGCCGCAGCCGCAGTCCTGGCCGAGGAGTACGGCGCCGACGGCTTCCTGGTCAACGAGGCCAGGCACGACGCCTTCCTGCAGCTGGCCATGGCCGCGAGCCGAACCCGGCGGACGGAGCTGGCCAGCGGGGTCGCCGTCGCCCTCGCCCGAAACCCCATGACGGTGGCCACCGCGGCCTACGACGTCCAGCGGCTGTCGGACGGCCGGACGATCGTCGGTCTGGGCTCCCAGATCAAACCGCACATCACCCGCCGCTACAGCATGCCCTGGTCACAGCCGGCCGCCCGGATGCGGGAGTTCACCGCCGCGCTGCGGGCCATCTGGCACAGCTGGCAGACCGGCGACAAGTTGGACTTCCGTGGCGACTTCTACACCCACAACCTGATGACGCCGATGTTCGACCCCGGCCCGCTCGCATCGGGCCCGCCGCGGATCTGGCTTGCCGGGGTCGGTCCCAGGATGACCGCCGTCGCCGGCGAGGCCGCCGACGGCCTGATCTGCCACGCCCTCACCTCCGCCGAGTACCTGCGGCAGGTCACCCTTCCCGCGGTGAGCCAGGCCCGTGCCGGAGCGGGACGGGAGGCCCAGCCCTTCGACATCGTCGGCACCGCCCTGGTCGCCACCGGCCGCACCGAGGAGGAGTACGCCGCCGCCCTCACCGCCACCAGGGAACGGATCGCCTTCTACGCCTCCACCCCCGCCTACCGCGCCGTGCTCGACCTGCATGGCTGGGGCGGCCTCCATGAGGAGCTGTACGAGCTCTCCACCCGCAGCTGCTGGCAGGAGATGGGCCGCCTGATCGACGACGAGGTTCTCGACACCTTCGCCCTCACGGGAGAGCCCCAGGCGGTCGGCCAGGCCCTCCACGAGCGCTTCGGCGGGCTGTGCACCCGGATCACCGTCTCCCTCTCGCGCGACGCCGACGACACCCTCGCCCTCGACGTCCTGGCCGGAGCCCGCGCATGACCTCCTCCCGCGGCACCGTCGACTGCCAGGTGGCCGACGGCGGCGCTTCCTCACCCTGTGCCGCCCCGGCCGGCGCAACACGCTCTCTGTGCTGCTCGTTGAGGACTTGGCCCGGAGGCTCGAACAGGTCGCCGTCGTCGCCGCGCAGGTGGTCGTTCTCACGGTGCCGATCGGGACTTCTGCGTCGGCGCAGACCTCACCGCCCCCACACATCGAGCGGGGCAACCGTCCCACCCGGGACACCTTCTCCTGTCGTCGGTGCGGCATCTCCCTCAGCGTGGCGGCTGGGAGGCGCCCCCAGGGCCCGCCGACCTCGTCGCCGCCGTGAACGTGCGAGTACACGCACGGCTCGCGTGGGTCTTCGTCAACACTCCCGCGAAATCAATCGCATGGCCGGAAGAGAACGGATGCGACCTGTGGACGTCCCCTCTCAGCGAATAGCCGGGAGTGCGAATCAGTGTGAACGATGGAGTCAACAAGCTCGGCCGACTACAGCCGAGAGGCTGACCGGCAACCGACATCCACCTCGGGCGTCAGGATACGGGCCGTTTGCGGGCGCCACGCTCCTCGAGCAGCCGCGCGGTCTGCTGCGACACCGGGGCCGCCAGCAGGGCGGTGACCAGGTCGACCAACCGGGTGGTGAACAGCCGGTCGTCGGGGCGGGGATCGGCCGCGGCGCGGGCGGCGAGCTCGACATGGCAGAAGCGGATGGCCGTGAAGCGGGTGTGCAGGATGTTGGTCGACTCGGGCGGCAGGAGCGGTTCCAGCAGCCGGCGCCAGGTGGTGATGCTGCCGATCTGCCGGTCCGCCCAGATCGCGTCGATCAGCGGTACCGGGCGGGTGAGCAGCTCTGCGGTGATCCGCAGGAAGGCCCGGCCGCCGTCCGGGTCGGCGAGCTTGGCGGCGGGAGGCAGCACCAGGGCCGCGGCCAGGGTGCTCAGGTCGCCTTCGGTTCCGAATCCCCGGCACTGCTGGAGCAGGGCGTCGCGGCGGGCGTCGATCCCCGGGTTGTGCTTGTCGAGTACGGCCTGGAGCAGCCCGGCCCGGTCGCTGAAGTGGTACTGGAGCGCACTGGGGTTGCGCTGCCCGGCTGCGCGGTTGATCTCGTTCAGGGAGACGCCGTCGACACCGCGGGCGGCGAAGAGCTGCTCCGCGGCCCGGATCAGGCTGCCGCGAGTGTCACGCGGCGCCGGGCTGTCCGTGGCTGCTCTCCGTGTGGTCATGATCACCATGCTAGCGCCTATCCGAGAGTTTAATGTGATCGCATTAAATCGCTGCCATGTGAGGGGTCAACATGTCCTGGGACTTCGAGATCGATCCCGACTTCCAGCGCGAACTGGACTGGATCGACACCTTTGTGACCGAACGAATCGAGCCGCTCGACCTGCTTCTGGGCGACACCGCGGACAAGTCCGACCCCGCCACCGTGGCCGTGGTCCGGCCGCTCATGGACCAGGTCAAGGCCCGCGGGCTGTGGGCCTGCCACCTCGGCCCCGAGCTCGGCGGTCCCGGGTACGGCCAGGTGAAGCTGGGCCTGATGAACGAAATCCTGGGCCGGTCCCGCTGGGCCCCCACCATCTTCGGTTCGCAGGCGCCGGACTCCGGCAACGCCGAGATCCTGGCCCGCTTCGGAACCCCGGAACAGAAGAAGGAGTGGCTCGAACCGCTCCTCGACGGTGAGATCTCGACCTCCTTCGCAATGACCGAGCCGCAGGGCGGCGCGGACCCGACCCTGTTCCGCACCACTGCCCGCCGTGAGGGCGGCCACTGGTTGATCGACGGGGAGAAGTGGTTCATCACCAACGCCCGGCACGCCGCCCTGTTCATCGTAATGACCGTCACGAACCGGGAGGCCGACCCGTACCAGGGCATGTCGATGCTGCTGGTCCCGGCCGGCACGACCGGACTGGAGATCGTGCGCGATGTCCACACCTGCGAGGGCGACCAGCTGGGCAGCCACTCCTACGTGCGGTTCACCGACTGCCGTGTTCCGGCCGCCAATCTGCTCGGCGCGGAGGGCGCCGCCTTCGCCATTGCCCAGACCCGGCTCGGCGGGGGACGTATCCACCATGCGATGCGCACCATCGCACAGCTCCGCCAGGCCTTCGACATGATGTGCGAGCGCGTGGTCTCCCGCAGCGCCCGCGGCGGCAGTCTGTCATCCCTGCAGATGACCCAGGAGAGGATCGCGGACAGCTGGATCGAGATCGAGCAGTTCCGTCTGCTGGTGCTGCGCACCGCCTGGCTGATCGACAAGCATCAGGACTACCGCAAGGTCCGCAAGGACATCTCCGCGGTCAAGGCCGCCATGCCCAAGGTGCTGCACGATGTGGTGATGCGGGCGATGCACCTGCACGGCTCGCTTGGCCTCTCTGAGGAGATGCCGCTCACCCGGATGCTGCTGCACTCCGAGTCGATGGCGCTGGCCGACGGGCCGACCGAGGTCCACAAGGTCACCGTCGCCCGCGACCTGCTGCGCGGCTACCAGCCGTACGAGGGCCTGTGGCCCTCCGCCCATCTGCCGAGCGCACGGGAGCGGGCCCGGGCCCGCTTCGCCGACCTGATCGGGCGCGCCGTCGTCGCCGAGAGCTGAGAGGAGCAACGGACATGGCAGTGGCAACGGCAGCAGATCTCGCCGGCAAGGTGACCGTGGTGACCGGAGGAAGCCGTGGCATGGGAAAGGCCATGGTCGAGGCCTTCGCGGCCAACGGTGCGGACGTGGTCATCGCCAGCCGCAAGCTGGACAACTGCGAGCGGCTCGCCGAAGAGGTGCACCGCTCCCACGGGGTCCGCGCCCTCCCGGTGGCGTGCAACGTCAGCGACTGGGAGCAGTGCGACGCCCTGGTGGAGACGGCCTACCGGGAGTTCGGCCGGGTGGACGTTCTGGTGAACAACGCCGGCCTCTCCCCGCTGTACCCGAGCCTCGCCGAGCACGGCGAGGCCCTCTTCGACAAGGTCATCGCGGTGAACCTCAAGGGTCCGTTCCGGCTCGCCTCGCTGATCGGCACCCGGATGGCCGAGGGCGACGGAGGATCGCTCATCAACATCACCTCCATCGAAAGCATCCGCCCCAACGCCCATGCGCTGCCGTACGCGGCGGCCAAGGCCGGGCTCAAAGTGCTGACCGAAGGCTTCGCGCAGGCCTTCGGCCCCAAGGTACGGGTCAACGCCATCCAGTGCGGCCCCTTCCTCACCGACATCTCCGCCGCCTGGACCTCCGAGATCCGCGCCGAGTTCGAACGCAATGCGCTCGGCAGATGCGGCGAGGCCGACGAAGTAGTCGGAGCGGTGCTGTACTTCGCGTCCGCGGCGTCCTCCTTCTGCACCGGCGCGGTGCTCCGGCTGGACGGCGGTGTCCGGTGAACCGGATCGACACCGCGGCCCTCGCCCGATGGATGGATGGCGCCGGGCTGGCCGCCGACAGTCCCCTCGAGGGACTGCGTCCGATCAGCGGCGGCACCCAGAATGTGATGGTCCGCTTCGAGCGCGGCGGACGGGAGTTCGTGCTCCGCCGCGGCCCCTGGTACCTCCGACCCCCAAGCAACGACGCGCTGCGCCGGGAGATCCGGGTAATGGCGGCGCTCTCCACCACTGAGGTGCCGCACCCCCGGCTGATAGCGGCCTGCGAGGACGAGACCGTGCTCGGTGGGGCGGTGGGTTATCTGATGGAGCCCGTCGACGGCTTCAACCCCGGCGTCGAGCTGCCGCCGCTGCACTCTGCGGACCCTGCCGTACGCCACCGGATGGGCTTGGCCATGGTGGACGCCCTCGCCGCTCTCGGCACTTTCGACCATGTTGCCGTCGGGCTGGCAGGCCTCGGGCGCCCCAGGGGATTCCTGGAGCGCCAGGTCCCGCGCTGGCTGCGGGAGCTCGACTCCTACGCGGAGCACCGGGGCTGGCCAGGCCCCGGCATCCCCGGGATCCCGGCCGTCGCGGACTGGCTGGAGCGCAACCGTCCCACACGATGGGCTCCGGGCCTGCTCCACGGCGACTACCACATGGCCAATGTGATGTTCTCCCGTACCGGGCCGCAGGTCGCGGCGGTCGTCGACTGGGAGATGTGCACCGTCGGCGACCCGCTCCTCGATCTCGGCTGGCTGCTGGCCACCTGGCCCGACGAGGAGGGCCGCAGCCCCCTGGGCGGCACGCTGGCCGGGGCCGGCGGCCTGGCCACCGGTGCAGAACTGACGGCCCGCTGCGCCGAGCGGACCACCCGCGACCTGAAAGCGGTCGCCTGGTACGAGGTACTGGCCTGCTTCAAGCTTGGCATCCTTCTGGAGGGCACGCATGCCCGCGCCTGCGCGGGCAAGGCACCCGTCGAGACCGGTGACCGCCTGCACACCGCGGCGCTCCGCCTCTTCGAGCGGGCCCGCCTCCGCATCACCGCCGCCTGAGGAGCCGTATGGGGCCGGCTGGAGGAGCGCGTCGGCAACCGGCACTGTCTTTTGCCCGCCGCGATCGCGGGAACTGCACCCCGACCGGCGGATGCAGACCGGTCCGAACCCGACGGCGTCGACGTCGCCCAGAGGGATGCCGCCGTCTCGAGCATCGTGTCCAACCTGGGCCCGAGGCAGTTGGGGGTCGGCTTCGTCGCCTCCGAATCGCCGCTGCGCGACTGTGCTCAGGACGGATGAGGCACCGCCGAACGCAAGAGGCCCCCGTGCAGCGGGGGCCTCTTCGCCGCGTGGGTAGTGCTAGGGCGCGTATTCGATTGTGATCAATCTGCGGGATTCGCCCTCGCCACGGGGTCTGATCCGGTAGATCGTCTTGCATGACACAGGTGCAACTGACCGACGCGGAGTGGGAGTTCGTCGAGCCGTACCTGCCGATAGGTGAGTACGGGCCATACCCTGAGCGGCTGCGGCAGCAGTTCGAGGGCGTGATCTGGCGGTTCAAGACGGGCGGGCAGTGGCGGGAGATGCCGACGGAGTTCGGTGCCTGGTCGACCGTCTCCAACCGGTTCCGGCAGTGGCGTGACACCGGCGTGTTCGAAGCCCTGCTGGAGGGCCTGATCGCGGAGGCCGCAAAGCGGGGTGAGGTGGACTTGTCCCTGGTCAGTGTGGACTCGACCACCGCACGCGCGCACCACGACGCTGCCGGGATGCACCTGACTGAGGACGTGCTCACCGCCCTGGAGAAGGCCGCCGTCGAGGAGGAGAAGGCCCGGCAAAGGGGGGCGACCAGGAAGGACAAGACGGGCAGGACACCGGAAACGACCCCGAGCGGGACGAGCGACGACGCCTCCGGCGCCGGCACAAGCTTCGATTGAAGGCTGCCCTGCTCGGGCGCTCGAGGGGCGGGCAGACCAGCAAGATTCATGTCGCCGCCGACCGGAAGTGCCGCCCGCTGGTGCTCGCCCTGACCGCAGGGCAGGCCGCGGACAGCCCACAGTTCATCCCCGTGCTTGAGAAGGTACGGGTCAGGGGGCCCGTCGGTCGTCCCCGCACCCGGCCCGACGCGGTTGCCGGGGACAAGGCGTATTCGTCTCGCGGTAACCGCGCCTATCTGCGGAAACGCGGCATCAAGGCCGTCATCCCGGAGAAGAAGGACCAGGCCGCCAACCGGAAGAAGAAGGGCGGCAGGGGCGGCCGACCTGTCGGCCACGACGCCGACCTCTACAAGGAGCGGAACACCGTCGAGCGCCTGATCAACAAGCTGAAGGCCTGGCGAGGCGTCGCGACTCGCTATGACAAGACGCCCAAGAGTTACCTCGCCGGCCTCCACCTTCGCGCGTCGATGATCTGGATCAAGGACCTCACGCGGACCGCCCATTGATCACAATCGAATACGCGCCCTAATTGGATTCGGTCGTGGTGGGCTGCTCCGACTCGGGCGTTGCTGCTTCCCCGTCGGCGTCGTCGGTCTTGTCGGTCCCGGCGCCGTCGTCCCTGGGCTCCGGAGCCTGCACTGCGTTCTCCCGCGTCTGGGCGCCGCCCTTCAGTACGGCGTCGCGGCGGCGCCCCAGCAGTGCGGCGAGGACGCCCAGGATGGCGGCGAGGGCGAGCAGGACGAGCGGGGTCACAGTGCCGATCAGGGTGCGGGCGGTGGCAGCGGTGTTCGCGCGGTCGGCGGCCTCCTTCACGGAGTCAGGGGTCATGGCCAGGCTGAGGTCGAGTACCGGGGCGATGGTGACCGGCCCGGAGGCGCCGGCTACCTGGGCGACTACGGCCTGACGCAGCTTCTGGTCGATGGCCACGCCGGTCTTCGTGTCCACCCAGGCGGTTGCGGTGTCCTGGGCCTGGTAGCTGAGCGGCACCGCCTTCGGCGAGGAGGCGAGGACGCCCTTGAGGGCGTCCTGGTCGTTCTGCGGAAGGCTCTGGGAGAGGCCGGCCACCAACGGTGTCGGGAGCGCAGGCGGCAGCGCCGCCTTGGTCCTGGCGTCGGCGACCGGGCCGGTGGTGCTGACCTCGTAGACGTAGGCGCGGTGTCCGGCACGGGTCTCCGTCCCGGTGTAGCGCGCGGTGGAGGCAGTGGCGGTGGCAGCGTCCCACAGGGCGTAGTCGTGCGGCTCGGGGTGCAGCGGGAAGCCCGCGGCCAGCCCCTGGTGGGGCAGCGCACCCCAGGACGCCGGCCCCTCGGCGGGGGCAAGGCTGCGGCGGTCGACGGCCCAGACGCGGGCAGTCCCGGCAACAGCCTTGCCACCCGGCCCGGTCACCGTGGTGCGATCGTCGAACCGGGCAGCGCCGGACTGGACGTCCGTCACCCGGACCTCGCGAACCGCGGTGACCGGGACGTCCTTGAGCACGGCGTGGGCGAGGCCCCGGTCCCCAGCGCCTCCTTGTTGAGCAGAGTTGCCGTACCGGTGAATCGGACCTTGGCGTCGAGACCGTCAGGAACTCTGTCGACCGCTGGAAGTACGGCGAACCGCACGGCTCCTGAGGCAGCGGCGAGCACGACTGCGCCGACGGTGCAGGCAATGGTGGATTTCCTCATGTTCCGTACCTTTCGCGAGGGTTGACATGAGCAGGAAGGGGCGGGAGCGCACGTGGGGACGCGCACGGCGGCTCTCCGGCCTGCCGATGGGTGCAGCCGCTGCTACGTGGCCCGCGGGGGGTGTGGCGGGCGTGTCGACGGATCGCTCGTCGGCTGGGCTGGCGGCTAATTGGCGTGAACTTTTGCAGGTAAGGTCACAGGCCACAAGGGTTGCGGAACAGAAAGATTGAGAATATTTCTTCACTTGGCGCCGTGCGTACAGAGACCGTGCCGAAGTGCCGGGCCCGTCGTCGCTGAACGCCGTTCGGTGCCGGAGGCGACCCGCTGCTGTGCTGCGAAGCCGGGGGGCCCGTACCGGGAGAGACAGCTGCGGATGGGGCGGTGATCTCCGCGGGCCCACCGTGGGCGGGGCGTGACGAAGACGACATCGAACCGGCCGCGCGGCTCTGGGACCGTATTGACGTGCGTGGCCGCGACAGCGTGCTCCGCGACGTACCGGAACCCGCGCGCTGTCGGAACCACAGGCAGCCGTGGCGCATGGAGGCAGGAGCGCCGCCGTCCGCGGGCCTGCCCCGAAGCAGGGAGCAGGAGCGTGCAGAGATGAACGTCCGTGAGGCGGTGCTGGGGCGCCGCTCGGTCCGAGGCTTTCTCAACCGCCCGGTGGGCCGCGAGGTGATCGAGCGGGTGCTGGATACGGCACGCCGGGCACCGTCCGGCGGCAACCTGCAGCCCTGGCGCCTGTACGCCCTGGCGGGCGAGCCGCTGGCCCGGCTGAAGCAGGCCATGTCGGACCTCGCCCGGGTGCCCGCCCTCGAGCAGCCCCCGATGGGGCCCAGCTACCCGCGGGGGCTGCATTCGCCCTACCGTGAGCGCCGCTTCGAGAACGGCGAACAACTCTATGCCGCGCTGGGGATCCCGCGCGAGGACAAGCCCGCCCGGCTGCGTCAGTTCGCCCGCAACTACCAGCTGTTCGACGCCCCGGTCGGACTGTTCTGCTACATCGACCGGCGGATGAACCCCGCCCAGTACGCCGATCTCGGAAGCTACCTCCAGACCGTGATGCTGCTGCTGCACGAGGAGGGGTTGGCCAGCTGCGCGCAGGGTGCGTGGTCCCGGTACCCGCACGTGGTCGCCGAGGTGCTGAAGCCCTTGGAGGAGTTGGCGCTGTTCTGCGGAATGGCCGTCGGATATGAGGATCCCGGGGAGCCCGCCAACGCGCTGCGGACGGTCCGAGCGCCGCTCGCGGAGGTCGTGGACTTCGTGGGCTGGGGCGAGCAGCCGGAGACGGACGGCGAGGTGACCCGGCAGCCGGAGGAGTAGGAGAGCGGCACACGGCTGAAGGCGGCCCCCAGCGAGAGGAAGCCGCCTTCAGCCGTGTGCAGAGCGCGTGGGCCCGTCGCGCTCAGGCTGCGGGGAGAAGGAACTCCGCAGAGCCTGCGATCGCCACGCCGCCCGTGTCGCGGGTGCAGGTGAGCTCGACCTCGACGGCGATGCCGCCGTAGGCCGGGCTGACGGCACTCACCGTGCCGGCGACAGTGAGGGTGTCACCGGGCCAGACCTGCTCCTTGAAACGGGTGGTGATACGGCGGATCGACTCAGCGCCCAGCCAGTCGGTGGCGAGAGTGCCGACCAGGGCCGCCTGGAACATGCCGATCGAGAAGATACCGGCGAAGCCGGCCGCCCTGGCAGCCTCCTCGTCGTGGTGCAGCGGGTTGAAGTCGCCGGAGGCGCCCGCGTACCGGACGATGTCGGTCACCGTGAGCGGGCCGAAGGACCGCTCGGCGGTGTCGCCCACGGCGGGGACGGTGACGGTGCTCACTGGCCGTCCTCCTTGGGTGCCTGGGAGGTCTCCACGGCGGCGGAGCGCTGTTCGGCCACCAGGGTGCCGTGCTCGTCGTGAAACTCGGTGACCATCGTGACGAAGGTCAGCTTGCCGCCGCGGCGGCCCTGCTTCTCATACCGGTCGGTGACCCGGGCGGTGGCGGTCAGGACCTGACCGGCCCGCGGCGGGGCGCCGTGGAAGACGTACTCCTGCTCGGCATGGAGGGTCCGCTGCGGATCCAGGCCGTGGTGGGCCTGGGCCTTGGACTCCGTGGGCTGCCAGAGGAAGCCGGCGGTGGTCAGGAAGGTCGGCGGGATGACCGGCTCGGCCGCCTGGTACGCCGGGTTGTCCGACAGCGTCGCGCGGGCGAACTCGCGGATCTTGCCGCACTCGATCGGGACCTCGAACGCGACCGGCGCCTGCTGGGTGTCGTCCGCCATGGTCAGCTGCTCCGCAGGCTCTTGACGTGCGAGCCGGGGATCTCCGTGTCGGGCTTGGCCGGTACGTCCGCGGTGGCGGCTGTCAGCTCCTCGACGGTCCAGCGCTTGTCGCTCTCGAACTGCTCGATGACGTTCCAGCCCTTGTACAGGCCGACCTGACCGCCCATCACCCGGAAGACGTGGCCGCTGAACCGACAGTCCGCGACGGCCAGCATGGCGACCAGCGGCGAGATGTTGGCCGGGTCCCAGACGTCGAAGGCGTCGTCCTTGGTGGCGCGCATGACGTCGCCCAGACCTGGGGTGGCCTCGGTGAGGCGGGTGCGGGCCACCGGCGCGATGCAGTTGGCGCGCACGTGGTAGCGCTCCAGCTCCTTGGAGGCCACGATGGTCATCGCTGCGATACCGGCCTTGGCAGACGCGTAGTTCACCTGGCCGGGGTTGCCGTGCAGGCCGGAGCCCGACGAGGTGTTGATGATCGTGCGGTCGGTCTGGATGCCGGCCTTGGCCTGAGCGCGCCAGTACTCGGCGGCGTGGCGGGTGACCGCGAAGGTGCCCTTGAGGTGGACGTCGACCACCAGGTCGAACTCGTCCTCGCTCATGTTGACCAGCACCCGGTCACGCAGGATGCCTGCGTTGTTGACCACGATGTGCAGGTCGCCGAAGGTCTCGATCGCGGTCTGGACCAGGCGCTTGGCGCTGGCCCAGTCGCTGACGCTGTCGGTGTTGGCGATCGCCTCGCCGCCCAGCGCCTTGATCTCGTCGACCACGGCCTGCGCAGCGCTGACGTCCGCGCCGGCGCCGTCGGGTGCGGCACCCAGGTCGTTGACGACGACCTTGGCGCCCTCACGGGCGAAGAGCAGCGCGTGCTCGCGGCCGACGCCGCGTCCGGCGCCGGTGATGATCGCTACGCGACCCTCGAGGGTTCCCATCGGTTGATCTCCTAGCTCTTCGAACCGCCGCGAGATGCGGCGAATGCCTGGTTGGCCCGCGCTGGCCCGCCCGCCGAACACGCTAGGCGGGAGCCTCCCTGAGGTAAATCCGTGATTTACTTCAGGGGGGCATAAGGAGAATCGATGGACAAGCGCCACTTCAGTTACTTCCTCGCCGTCGTGGAGTCCGGGAGCATCTCGGAGGCGGCCCGGCAGCTGCACATCAGCCAGCCCGCGATCTCCCAGTCCATCCGGGAGCTCGAGCGGGACCTGCGCACCCAGCTGTTTCAGCGAGGCCCCCGGCTGACGCTCACTCCGGCGGGCCGCGCCCTGGTCGGCCCGGCCCGGCGCACCCTGCGGTCGTTCGAGGCCGCGCGGGCCGCGGTGGAGGAGACCGACCACCTGGCCAGCGGGCGGCTGGACCTGGCCGTCGTCCAGGGCTTCGCCGTCGACCCGGTCGTGCCGTTGGTCACACGGTTCCAGGCCCGCTACCCCGGGCTGCAGGTGAGCGTCCACGAGGCCGCCTCCGGAGTGGACGGCTTCGAGTCACTGCGCCGCGCGGAGGCGGAACTGCTGATCAGCGACCATCCGGGGCCCTATCCCAAACACGAGTCGGTGCCGCTGGCGGTCGAGAAGCTGCTGGCCGTCTTCCCGCCGCAGACCGAGGATCTGCCCGACCGGCCGTTGGAGGTCGCCGAGTTGCTGCGGCACTCGTTCGTGCAGGGTCTACCCCGCCAGTCGGAAGTTCGCGTATGGTTCGCTGCGGTTGTGGCAGCCGAGCGGCTGCCCCCGCCCACCGTCGTCGTGGAAACCGCGCACCGCGACGCCATCGTTCCGCTCGTTCTGGCCGGAGCAGGGCTCACCCTGCTTCCCGCTCCGGCGGCCCGGGCAGCCAAGCGCCTCGGCGCTCAGGTCCGGCCGCTTGCCTTCACCTTTCCCCGCCCCTGCTTCCTCTACCACCGCCGTGGGCCGCTGTCGCCTGCCGCGCTGGCCTTCGTCGCCATGGCCGCGGACGCCGCACCTCCGGGTGCCGGCCGCCCTGCAGACGGAGTGGAGGCGCCGGTGAGCGGGTGAATCCACCTGCCTGAGGAGTGCCATGACCGCGATACCGGACGTCGGTGTCACCAGTTACGGGGTTCATCTGCCGGCCTGGCGGTTGAATCGCAAGGAGATCGGACGTGCGCTGGGTTCCGGCGGGGGCAGGGGCACCCGCGCCGTCGCCTCCTATGACGAGGACAGCACCTCGATGGGTGTCGAGGCGGGCCGCCGCGCCCTGGCCGGCGCCCCGGTCGAGCCGCGCAGCCTGGTCTTCGCCACCGCCACCCCGGCCTATGCCGACAAGACCAACGCCACCACCGTCCACGCCGCACTCGGCCTGGACCGGTCGGTGGCCGCGTACGACTTCGCCGGGGCCGCCCGCTCAGGTGTCGGCGCGCTGCTGGCGGCCGCCGACTCGGCCGCCGCCGGACGCCCCGCGCTCGCCGTCCTCTCCGACATCCGCACCGGCCTGCCCGGCTCCGCCGAGGAGCGCGACGGCGGCGACGCCGCCTCGGCGCTGCTCTTCGGCTCCGGCAGCGACGTGCTGGCCGCCCTGGTCGGCCGCGGCTCGGCGTCGGCCGAGTTCCTCGAGCGCTGGCGCATCCCGGGCGACTCCTCCAGCCGGCTGTGGGAGGAGCGCTTCGCCGAGGGCCCGTACAAGGCGCTCGCCGAGGAGGCCGTCGAGGCCGCGCTGAAGGATGCCGGGCTGGCCCTGGCCGACATCGACAAGGTCGCCGTCGGCGGTCTGCACCTGCGCGCCGTCCGCGGCGTGGCGAAGAAGCTGGGCCGCAGCGCCACGGTCGTCGACGACCTGGCCGCCACCGTGGGTGCCACCGGCACCGCGCAGCCGGGTCTGCTGCTGGCGGGTGCCCTGGACCAGGCCTCCGCCGGCGAGACCATGCTGCTGGTGGTGCTCGGCGACGGTGCTGATGCGCTGGTCTTCCGCACCACGGAGGCGCTGGCCACCTGGCGTGAGCGACGTGCCGGGCTGACGGTGGCCCAGCAGGCCGCTGTGGGCCGGGAGGTCGGCTACCAGAAGTTCCTCACCTGGCGCGGCTTCCTCAAGCGTGAGGCACCGCGCCGCCCGGACCCGGACCGCCCCGCGGGTCCGCCGGCCAACCGCAACGCGCAGTGGAAGTTCGGTCTGACCGGCTCGCGCTGCACCGAGTGCGACACTCGTCACCTGCCCGCCGCCCGGGTCTGCATCACCTGCAAGGCCGTGGACCGGATGGAGCGCGACCGGGTCGCCGACGTGCCCGCCGTCATCGCCACCTTCCAGGCCGACCTGCTGGCGTACTCGATGAACCCGCCGCTGGTCGCGGCCGCGCTGAACTTCGAGGGCGGCGGCCGGTTCATCGCCGAGGTCACCGACGCCGACCCGGCGGCGCTGAAGATCGGCGACCGGGTGGAGATGACATTCCGCCGCTTCTACAG
Source organism: Peterkaempfera podocarpi (assembly GCF_042466665.1). Lineage (GTDB taxonomy): Bacteria > Actinomycetota > Actinomycetes > Streptomycetales > Streptomycetaceae > Peterkaempfera > Peterkaempfera podocarpi. Next base: position 845,679 of record NZ_CP162102.1, on the reverse strand, counting down.
CACCGCTGATGGCGTGCACAACTACTTCTGGAAGGCCCGGCCGGTCCAGGTCGCAGCCCCGGCCGGCGAGGAGAACTGACGATGGCTTCTAACGGTATCCGCGACAAGGTCGCGATCGTCGGCATGGGGTGCACCCCCTTCGCCGAGCACTGGAACAAGAGTACCGAGGACCTGCTGGTCGACTCCTCCCAGGAGGCCCTGGCCTCCGCCGGGGTCGCCCTGGACGACGTGGACGCCTTCTGGTTCGGCACCATGAACTCCGGCTTCTCCGGGCAGACCCTCTCCCGCGCCCTGAAGATCGACTACAAGCCGGTCACCCGCGTGGAGAACCTCTGCGCCACCGGCTCCGAGGCCTTCCGCAACGCCTGCTACGCGGTCGCCTCCGGCGCTGTCGACGTGGCCATGGCCATCGGCGTGGAGAAGCTCAAGGACTCCGGCTTCTCCGGCCTGGTCCGCCAGGACCCGGCGCACGACGGCACCAAGACCGCCATCACCGCCCCGGCCTCCTTCGGCCTCCTCGCCCCGGCTTACGCCAACGCCTACGGCCTGGACGACGAGACCCTCAAGGACGTCCTCACGCGGATCTCCTGGAAGAACCACCACAATGGCGCCCGCAACAAGCGCGCCCAGTTCCAGACCGAGCTCCCGCTGGACGTCATTCGCAACAGCCCGAAGATCGCCGGCATGCTCGGCATCCACGACTGCTCCGGCGTCTCCGACGGCTCCGCCGCCGCGATCATCGTCCGGGCCGAGGACGCCCACCGCTACACCGACAAGCCGCTGTACGTGAAGGCGCTGTCGATGGTGGCCGGCCCAGGCGCGGGCCCGATGGACCCGACCTACGACTACACCTCCTTCCGCGAGGTCGTCGCCTGCGCCGAGGCCGCCTACAGCGAGGCCGGCGTCACCGACCCGCGCGCCGAGATCGCGCTGGCCGAGGTCCACGACTGCTTCACCCCCACCGAGCTGGTCCTCATGGAGGACCTCGGCTTCAGCAAGCGCGGCCAGGGCTGGAAGGACGTCATGGACGGCGTCTTCGACCTCACCGGCGAGCTGGCCGTCAACCCCGATGGCGGTCTGAAGAGTTTCGGCCACCCGATCGGCGCCACCGGTCTGCGGATGCTCTTCGAGAACTGGCTGCAGCTGCGCCAGGAGGCCCCGGCCGAGCGCCAGCTGGCCAGCATCACCAGCGGCGCGCGCAAGCTCGGCCTGACACACAACCTCGGCGGACACCCCGGCGACTGCGTGAGCTTCATCTCCGTGGTCGGCTCCGAGCCCTCCGCCTGATCCCCCGTCCGGTGCGGAGCCCTCGGCGGAGGACTCCGCACCGGACCCCTCAGACCTCTCGGCCGCCCGGCCCACCCCCGAGGAGTTCCACCATGCGCCGTTCCCTGTACACCCAGGACCACGAGGACTTCCGCAAGGTCGTCCGCAGGTTCCTGGAGAACGAGATCGCCCCCCACTTCGAGGGATGGGAGGCGGCCGGCATCGTCCCCAAGGACGTCTATCTGCGCTGCGGCGAGATGGGCCTGGCCGGCCTCTCGATACCCGAGCAGTACGGCGGCGGCGGGGTCACCGACTTCCGCTTCAACGCCGTCGTCATCGAGGAGACCCTCCGGGCCCGGGTGGGCCTGGGCGCCATGCCGCTGCACACCAACATCGTCACCCCCTACTTCCTGCACTTCGGCAACGAGGAGCAGAAGAAGCGCTACCTGCCCGGCATCGCCGCCGGCCGCACCATGTGCTCCATCGCCATGACCGAACCGGGCACCGGCTCCGACCTCTCCGGCATGACCAGCACCGCGGTCCGCGACGGCGACCACTGGGTGCTCAACGGCGCCAAGACCTTCATCACCGGCGGCATCAACGCCGACCTGGTCGTGGTGGCCTGCCGCACCTCCCGCGGCGAGGACCGCCGTGACGGCCTGAGCCTGCTGGTCGTCGAGGACGGCATGCCCGGCTTCACCAAGGGCCGCAAGCTCAACAAGCTCGGCACCCGCTCCGTCGACACCGCCGAGCTGTTCTTCGACAACGTCCGCGTCCCCGCCGCCAATATGCTCGGTGAGGAGGGAAAGGCCTTCGGCTACCTCACCTTCAACCTGGTCCCCGAGCGGCTCCACCAGTCGGTCCAGAACGTGGCCACCGCCCGCGCCGCCATCGAGCTGGCCGTGGACTACACCCAGCAGCGCCAGGTCTTCGGCAAGCCCGTCGCGTCCTTCCAGAACACCAAGTTCGTCCTCGCCGAGTGCGCGGCCGAGCTGGAGGCCGGCCAGGCCGTGGTGGACCGGGCCGTCGAGGAGTTCAACGCCAGCCGGCTCACCGTCCCGGAGATCGGCAAGGTCAAGCTGTTCACCGCCGAGATGGCCGGCCGGGTGGTCGACAAGTGCCTCCAACTGCACGGCGGTTACGGCTACATGCTGGAGTACCCCATCGCCCGGCTGTACGCGGACATCCGCCTGGCCCGGATCGCCGCCGGCTCCAGCGAGATCATGAAGACCGCGATCTCCAAGTCGCTCGGCCTCTGAACGGCACGGATCACCACACCATGACCAGAACCAGACGACCGAGCGTGGCGGATCTCTCCCGCGCCGTGGCCCAGGCGGTCCCGGCACGCGAGGCGATCGTGCACCGCTCGCTGCGCCGCACCTATGGCGAGCTGCAGGACCGGGTGGAACGCCTGGCCGGGCTGCTCGCCGCAAGAGGCCTGGGCGCCCACCGGGAGCGGGCCGAACTCCAGGGCCACGAGTCCGGCCAGGACCACCTCGCCCTCTATCTGCACAACGGACCCGAGTACCCGGAGGCCAACCTGGCGGCCTTCGCCGCCCGCGTCGCACCCTTCAACGTCAACTACCGGTACACCGCGGCAGAGCTACACAAGCTCCTCGCAGACGGCCGACCGGCGGCGATCGTCTACCACGCGGCCTTCGCCCCCACCCTCGCCCAGGTCCTCGGCAGCCTGGAGACCGAACCGCTGCTGCTCCAGGTCGCCGACGACTCCGGCAACCCGCTGCTGCCCGGCGCCCTCGACTACGAACAGTCCCTGGCCACGGCACCGCGGGACTGGCCCACCCCAGCCTCCGACCCCGACGACCTTTACGTCATCTACACCGGCGGCACCACCGGCATGCCCAAGGGCACCCTGTGGGGCCAGCACGACATCTGGCGCGCCGTCATCGGCGGAGCCGCCTTCCCCGCGAATGTCACCGCCGACCAGGTCGGCGCCGCCGCAGCGGCCGGTCCGGGCCGCCGAATCCTGGGGGCCGCGCCGTTCATGCACGGTGCGGGCGGCTGGCAGATGCTCGGTACGCTGCTCAGCGGAGGCCTGCTCGCCATCCCAGACGTGGTCCACCGGCTTGACGCCGCGGGCCTCTGCGTCCTGATCGAGCGGGAGCGGCTGGACAGCGTCGCGCTGATCGGCGAGGCCTTCGCCCGACCGGTCGCCGAGGAACTCGAGCGCAACTCGTACGACCTCTCCTCCGTGCGTGCAGTCACTGTCGGCGGCGGCGCTACCAGCCCCGGCACCAAGGAGCGGCTGCTCGCCGCGCTCGGCGAGCAGGCCGTGCTGGCCGACGGCGCGGGCTCCACCGAGACCGGCCGGGTCATCCAGGGCGACCTGGCCCCCGGCGAGAAGGCCGAGCCGGGCGTCTTCACTCTGCTGCCCCGCGCCTGCGTCCTCGACTTCGCCCGCCGCCGGATGCTGGAGCCCGGGGAGGAAGAGATCGGCTGGCTCGCCGCCCGCGCACCGCTGCCCTTCGGCTATCTGGACGACCCGGCCAAGAGCGAGGCCACTTTCCCGGTGGTCGCGGGTGAGCGGGTGGCCGTCCCCGGCGACCTGGCACAGCTGCGCGGCGACGGGAAGCTGGTGCTGCGCGGCCGGGAGGCGATGACCATCAACTCCGGCGGGGAGAAGATCTTCGCCGAGGAGGTGGAGCGGGCCCTGCTCACCCACCCGGCCGTAGGCGACGTCCTGGTCCTGGGCCGGCCGAGCGAGCGATGGGGGCAGGAGGTCGTGGCCCTGGTCCGGCTGGACGAGCAGGCAGACGACGAGGAGCTGCGCGGCCGTGCGGCCGAGCAGATCGCCCGTTACAAGCTCCCCAAGGCTTTCGTCCGGGTCCTGGAGATACGCCGTTCCCCAGCCGGCAAGGCCGACTACGCATGGGCGCGGTCCGCCCTGGCGGCCGTTGCGGAAGGAAAGTCATGACCTCACTGTTCGGACTCGAACCCGGCGCACTCCCCGCGGAGACCCGCCGGCTGCGGCAGGAGGTCCGTGACTTCCTCGCCGAGGAGCTGGCCGCCGGCGGCTTCACCCCGGTCAGCGACAGCTGGATCATCGGCGCCGACCCGGCGTTCAGCCGCAGGCTCGGCGCCCGTGGCTGGCTCGGCATGGCCATCCCCAAGCAGTACGGCGGTGCTGACCGGACCCCGCTGGAGCGCTTCGTCGTCATCGAGGAGCTGCTCGCCGCAGGGGCCCCGGTCGCCGCCCACTGGGTCGCCGACCGCCAGGTCGCTCCGGGCCTGCTGGGTCACGGCACGGAGGAGCAGAAGAAGCGCTTCCTGCCCGGCATCGCCACCGGCGAGTGCCTCTTCGCGATCGGCCTCAGCGAGCCGGATTCCGGCTCCGACCTGGCCTCGGTCCGCACCAGGGCCACCCGCACCGACGGCGGCTGGCTGATCGACGGCACCAAGATCTGGACCAGCGGCGCCCACATAGCTCACGCCATCCTGGCCCTGGTCCGCACCGGCCCGGCGGGGGACAGCCGCCATGAGGGCCTCAGCCAGATGATCGTCACCCTGCCCGGCGACGGGGTGGAGATCCGCCCGATCCGCTCCCTGGGCGGCGGGGACCACTTCAACGAGGTGGTCTTCACCAGCGCCTTCGTCCCCGACGACCTGGTGCTCGGCGCGATCGGCGACGGCTGGCGCCAGGTCACCGGCGAGCTGGCGTACGAGCGCAGCGGCCCCGAGCGGCTGCTCAGCACCGCCCTGCTGCTGCGGCTGCTTGCCGCCCGCGAGGACGCGGACCCGCGCACCATCGGCCGCTTGACCGCCCGGCTGTGGACGCTGCGCCAGGCCTCCATCGCCATCGCCGTCCAGCTCAGCAAGGGCTCAGCGCCCGATGTCGCCGCCGCGGTCGTCAAGGACCTCGGGACCCGCTTCGAACGCGAGGTCATCGAGGCCGCCCGGGCCACCGGAGTCGAACCCGACCTCACCTCGGACGACCTGTTCACCCGCATCCTGGCCGAGGCGGTCGTGCAGGCGCCCACCAACACCCTGCGCGGCGGTACCAACGAAATCCTGCGCGGTGTCATCGCGCGTGCCCTGGGGGTCCGATGAACGACGACCTGAAGCTGCTGGAGGCCACCGCAGCCGACATCTTCGCCGCCTACCAGGACCGCCCCGGTCTCTGGGAGGAACTGGAGGAGGCCGGACTCACTGCCATCGGCATCCCGGAGGAGGCCGGCGGCAGCGGCGGCGACGCCGAGCAGGCCGCCGTGGTGCTGCGTGCCGCGGCGTACCACGCCGCCGAGACCCCGCTTGCCGAGACCCTCTGGCTGGCCGGGCCGCTGCTGGCCGCGGCCGGCCTGCTGGTGCCCGCCGGCCGGCTGACCGCCGCCGAATCCCACGATGGGGAGCTGACCCTGGAGCGGGACGGTGCGGGCTGGCGGCTCGATGGCACCCTCAAGCGGGTCCCGTGGGCCCGGGACGCGCAGCGGATCGCGGTCGTCGTTGACGGCCGGCTGTGCTCCGTCGCCCCCGCAGCGGCCACCCTCGTCCACCACCACAACCTGGCCGGTGAGCCCCGCGACGACGTTTCCTTCGCCGGCGTCGGGCTTGCCGCCGACCAGGTGGCCGAGCTGCCGCAAGGCCCGACGCTGCGGCTGCGCGGCGCGCTGGCCCGGAGCATCCAGCTGGCCGGAGCGGCCCAGCGGGCGCTGGAGCACAGCCTCCGCTATGCGGGGGAGCGACGGCAGTTCGGCCGCCCGATCGCCGCCTTCCAGGCGATGCAGCAGTACCTGGCGCAGATCGCCGGCGAGGTGGCGATCCTGGAGCTGAGCACCCGCAGCGCGGTGGCCGCGCTGGCCGACCCCGGGGCCGACCTCACTGCCACCGTCGCCGCCGTACGGGCCAACGCCTGCCGCGCCGCCGGGGTGGTCGCCGAGCTCTCCCACCAAGTGCACGGCGCCATCGGCACCACCCATGAGCACGACCTGCGCCGCTCCACGCTGCGGCTGTGGTCGTGGCGTGAGGAGTACGGCAATGAGAACCAGTGGGCCGGGGCGCTCGGGCTGCTCGCCGCCGCAGCCGAGGACCCCTGGCACCTGATCACCGGTACCGTCACAGCCACCACAAGGAGTTGAGACCCCGATGGATCTGGAGTACAAGGTCGAGGACGGCATCGCGACCATCACCCTCAACCGCCCCGCCCGCAAGAATGCCTTCACCTTCGAGATGATCGCGGATTGGGCGAAGGCACTGCGTGACGCCGCTGCAGACCCCGCCGTGCGGGTCGTGGTGCTCACCGGCGCTGGCAAGGGCTTCTGCGCGGGCGTCGACCTGGACACCCTGCTCGACGTCGAGGACGAACCGTTGGAGCACAAGAACATGCTCCATGAGCGGATCCACCAGGTCGCCCGCGCTCTGGAGGACCTGGACAAACCGGTGATCGCCGCGATCAACGGTGACGCGGTCGGTGCCGGCCTGGACATGGCCCTGATGTGCGACATGCGGTTCGTCGCCCGCTCGGCCCGGCTCAGCGAGGGCTACATCCGTCTCGGCCTGGTGCCCGGCGACGGCGGTTGCTGGTTCCTGCCCCGTCTGGTCGGTCAGGCCAAGGCACTGGAGCTGCTGCTCAGCGGCGACTTCGTGGACGCGGCGGAGGCCCTGCGGATCGGCATGGTCAACCGGGTCTACGACGACGAGATGCTGCTGGAGGAGACCTACGCCTTCGCCGCCCGGCTAGCCGCCAACCCCCCGCTGCCGATGGGCATGATCAAGCGTACGGTGCGGATGAGCGAGCGGATGGACATGCGCTCCAGCCTGGACCTCATCTCCTCCCACATGCCGGTGGTGATGTCCACCGAGGAGGCGCGCAAGGCGATGGCCGCGATGCGCGAGAGCGTCCGCGGCGCCCGCGGCTGACCGTACGCCCGGTGAGACCGGCCGGCCGGGCATCCCTGAGGGAGAACGGGATGCCTGGCTGGGTCTTCCTTTGATCGTCGACACGCCGGTTCTGGACTGGGCCCACGCCCTGCTGGCCGCAGCACTGCGCTGAGCCCGGCGGGTCCAGGAGGTCCCCGACTGCTTGCGGATGTCAGTACCCGTACGGCGTGGCGGGTGTGTCCGATCCCCGGCAGTCCCCATCGTCTTCGAGCTGGTTTGTGCGATCCGGTGAAGAGTTATGGGTTGCAGTCGGCGGTCGTCTGAGGGCCGGAACAGGGGCGGCGACGCCCCGCTCTCCTGGCCGACTGCGAACCATCAAGGCGTCCCGGGAACTCCGGGATAGGGTCGCGGCCGGGCCCAGGGCGGCGACGGCGGTTGCGCCCACGGTCAGCCAGGTGGAGCGGTGGCCGGTACGAGTGCGGTGAGGCGTAGGAGAGTTGATGGTCCTGTGCGGTACTCTGCTCACTTCCTATCTTCGCGGAGCGTGCACAGAGCATCGGGGCGCGAACCCCTCTCGCGGCAAGTCCGCGCGGTGACACGTCTGTGAGACGGCAGAGCCGGCTCGGCAGTGGCGCCGAGCCAGCTCCGATGCCCCGTCAGGCGGTGACGATCTCCGCGGTTTCGGCTGCCGGGGACAGGTGCGGGCCGAGCAGGTCGAAGTTGCGGTCGAAGGTGTCGAGCAGTCCGACGAGCTCGTGGAAGGCGCCGGTGTCGCCCTCGGCCTTGATCAGCCCCGCAGCGACCGCCTCCTCGAACCGGTCCGGCCTGAGGAGTGCCCCGGCCAGTGCCGCGCGGTCCAGGGTCAGGGTGAGCCGGGCGTCACCGCTCAGCCGGGGCCAGTGGTTGAGTACACCGCGGTGCACCCGGAGGGAGTGCGGCGCCGGGGCGTCCGTGAGATGGAAGTCGATCACCACGTCGGCGTGCTCGGCCTTAGCGCCGTTCAGCCGGACGGCGACGAAGTCCAGCAGGATGTCCAGTGGCATCGCCGCCACGGTCCGGCCGGAGGGAGTGCCGGCGCTGCTGCCCCGCGGGACGCCTTGGCGCAGCTCCTGCGCGGCGGTGAGGAAGACGTAGCGCCACTGGGGCCCTTCGGCCTGGTAGCCGAGCTGCTTGTAGGCGTCCGCCTGGATCTCGCGGGCGCCCTGGTGCTCGGGGTCCGCATGCACGGCCCGGCCGGCGAGTTCGGCGGCCCACCGGTAGTCGTCCGCCTCGAACGCCTCCCGGGCCAGCTCGACGACCCGGTCGGCGCCGCCCATCGCCTGCACATACCGCCGGCCGAGCTCGACCTCGGGCGGCGGGTACAGGTTCATGGGGTTGCCGTTGTACCAGCCCAGCTCCTTGGCGAAGACCCCCTTGGCATTGTGGTTGACCGTGCCGTGGTAGCCGCGGTTCCACCAGGAGCGGCCGAGTGACTCGGGCAGCCGTATGGTCTCGGCGATCTCGACCGGGGTCAGTCCGTGGTTGGCCAGCCGCAGCGTCTGGTCGTGGAGGTACTTGTAGGTGTCGCGCTGCGAGGCGCGGAAGCTACGGACGTTCTCGTTGCCCCAGACGGGCCAGGTGTGCGGGCCGAAGTGGACCTCGGCCTCCTCCCCCCACAGTTCGACAGCCTCGTCGAGGTAGCGGGCGAAGTTGGCGGCGTCGCGGGTGCGGGCGCCCCGCAGGGTCTGGATGTTGTGCAGCGAATGGTTGGCGTTCTCCGCGCAGGTGAGGGCCTTGAGCTCGGGGATGTAGAAGTGGAACTCCTCGGGTGCCTCGGTGTCAGGGGCCATCTGGAACTTGAAGGTGAGCCCCGCGAGGATGCGCTCCTCGCCGGTGCGGGTGATGTGGTCGGTGGGCGGCACGTAGCCGATCGTGCCCCGAACGTGACCGATGCCGATGCCGTCGGTGACGAAGCCGCGCGGGCCGGACGGCAGGAGGTTTCCGAAGGCGTGGCCGGCCCGGCGGGACATCACATTGCCGCAGATCACGTTCTCGCCCAGGGCGTAGCGGTCGAAGTCCTTGCCCGGGGCGATGATCTGCACCTGGCCGGAGGCCAGTTCCTCCTCGGACACGACGCCGTGGATGCCGCCGTAGTGGTCCAGGTGGGGGTGGGTGTAGAGGACTGCGACGACGGGGAGCCGCCGTGGGCGGTGCGCGTAGTACAGCTCCATCGCGGCCCGGGTGCACTCGGCCACCGTGCCGACGTCGACCACGATCAGCCCGTCGTCGCCCTCGATGACGGTGACGTTGGCGATGTCGTGGTTGCGTACCTGGTAGATCCGGTCGGTGACCTGGAACAGACCCGCGTACCTGATGACCTGCGACTGGCGCCACAGGCTCGGGTTGACGGTGTCCGGAGCCTCGCCCTGGATCCAGTCGTAGGAGCCGGCGTCGAAGACCACCCGGCCACGGGCGTCGCGGATCACGCCGCCGTCGGGCAGCGGTGCGACGAAGCCGCGCTGCACGGACTCGAAGGCCTCCTGGTCGTCGAAGGGGAGTTGGTCCAGTACGGCCGCGTTGGCGGCTCGGGTGGCAGGGGTTGCGGGTTTGGGACCGGTACTCATGGACAGCCTCTCGATCGGCCGGACACGGCGGGGTTCAGCGGGGGGTGGGTGACTCGAGGGATCCCGCCAGGTACTCCTCGCGCACCCGGTTGCGGTTCATCTTGCCCGCGGCGGTGCGGGGCAGCTCTTTGCGGAACTCGATGCGGCGCGGGCACTTGTAGCCGGCGAGCCGCAGCCGGCAGTGGGCTTCCAGCTCCTCGGCGGTGACGCTCCGTCCAGGGTGGACGGAGACCAGGGCGACCACCCGGTTGCCCCACTCGGGGTCCGGGACTCCGATGACGACGGCGTCGGCCACCGCCGGATGCTGGAACAGTGCGTCCTCGATCTCGGCCGGGTAGATGTTGACCCCGCCGGAGAGGATCATGTCGGTGCGGCGGTCGCACATGTAGAGCCAGCCGTCCTCGTCCAGGTAGCCGACGTCGCCGGGGGCGTAGTAGTCGCCCCGCCAGCTGGCCGCCGTCTTGGCCGGGTCGCCGTGGTACGAGAATGTGCGGCCGCCGCGGGCGTGGATCAGCCCGGGCTGGCCGGGCGGGAGCTCATTGCCCTCCTCATCCATGATCCTGACGTGCAGTCCGGGGCGTGCCCGCCCGACGCTGCCGGGGTTCTCCAGCCATTCCTCGGAACGAATCATCGTGATCACGCTGCTCTCGCTGGAACCGTAGAACTCCAGCAGCACCGGGCCCAGCCAGTCGATCATTCCGCGCTTGGTCGCCACCGGGCAGGGCGCGCCGGAGTGCAGCATGGTGCGGAAGGGTGAGAGGTCGTACGTGCGCCGCTCGATCTCGGGCAGGGCGAGCCAGCGGTGGAACATCGTCGGCACCAGGAACGCGTAAGTCGTCCGGTGCTTCGCAGCGAGCGCCAGCGACTGGGCCGGGTCGAAGCGCTCGGCGAGCACGATGGTCTGCCCGGAGTTCAGGGCGCAGAGGGCGATCCCGTTGGGAGCGGAGTGGTAGAGCGGTGAGACGGTGAGCAGCACCTCGTCGGGAGAGGTCACGCCGAACAGGCCCAGCATCGTTGATGCCTGGGCGCTGAACTCCGTCTCCGGGGAGAGGCCGGTGAGCTCGCGGCGGATGCCCTTGGGACGGCCGGTGGTGCCGGAACTGTAGAGCAGGAGCGAGCCTGCGGTCCGGTCCGGGATCTGACCGGAGGAGCCGTGCTCCAACGCTGAGAGGCTGTCGAAGCCCTCGATCACCCCGATGGCCAGACGCCCGTCCGCGGGCAGTCCGGACTCCTCGGCGGCCTGGCGGGCGGCGTCCGCGTAGCGTTCATGAGCGACGAAGAGAAGCGCCCCGCAGTCTCCGAGAATGTACGCGGTCTCGGCACCGGTCAGATGCCGGTTGATCGGCGTGAAGTAGGCGCCGATCTGGAGCGCGGCCAGTTCCAGCGCCAGAAGTTCCACGGTGTTGGGAAGCAGGACGGCGACCGTGTCGCCGACTCCGATGCCGCGGGAGCGCAGCCCGTGGGAGAGCCGGTCGACGCGTTCGCGCAGCGCCCCGTACGTGGTCACGGCGTCGGATTCCGTGATGATTGCGGGGTGCTCGGGCCTGGCGGCCGCCGCCTCCCAGAATCCCTTGGCTGCCATCAGTAGATCACCTTCTGTGTGGCTCGATCAGGATGCGGTGCAAAGGTCGGCTGTACGGCAGCGGTTCGGTTCGCCGTCTGGCAGCCGAGGTCCGCTGGCACGCCGTGCGCCCCACAGCGCAGTGCACCGACGTATCCGGTGGAGCAGTGGATGGAGATGTGAAAGGGGCCGGCCCGGAGTGGGCGGCGGACCGGCCCCGACTGGCGTCAGCGGTGACGGATCACAGCTCGACCACGGTGCGGATGGCGTCGCCGGTCTTCATCAGGTCGAAGCCCTCGTTGATGTCCTCGAGCTGGAGCCGCCTGGTGATCATTGCCTCGAGGTCGAGTTTGCCGTCCCGCCAGAGGCCGACCAGTTGCTGCATGAACCGCGGCACGTCCATGCCGCCGTACACCGAGCCGACCAGGTTCTTGCTCTGGGTGGCCAGGGTGCCCAGGGACAGCTGGAGCAGGTCGTCGCGGGCCCCGACGCCGACCACGACCACCGTGCCGCCGCGGCGGGCCAGCTTCCAGGCGGCTTCGGCGGTGCTGGGGCGGCCGACGACCTCGAAGGTGTAGTCCAAGCCCTGGCCGTCGGTGAGCTCGGCGGCCGCGGCCTCGGCGTCCTCAGGAGAGACGGCGGCGGTAGCCCCGAAGCGGGTCACCAGCTCGCGCTTGGCCGGGCTCGGGTCGACCGCGAGGATCTGCGAGGCGCCCGCCAGCCTGGCGGCCATCATCGCGGCGATGCCCACGCCGCCGCAGCCGACTATGGCGACGGTCGAACCCTCCCTCACGCCGGCGGTGTTGAGCACCGCGCCGGTGCCGGTGGTGACACCGCAGCCGATCAGCGCGGCGATGTCGAACGGTACGTCCTTGTCGATGCGGACCACGCTCTGGTGCGGGAGGACGACCTCCTCGGCGAAGGTGCCGCAGCCGATGAGGCTGAAGACCGGCTGACCGTCCAGGCGGAAGTTGGGGGTGCCGGCGGCCTTGTACATCATCGCCGTGCAGAGGTGCCCGTCACCGCGGCGGCAGTTGGCGCATTCGCCGCAGGCGGGGATGAAGTTGACGATGACGTGATCGCCGGGGGCGACCGAGGTGACGCCCCCGCCGACCTCGACCACCTCCCCGGCGCCCTCGTGGCCCGGCACGAACGGCACCGGGACGCCGAGCTTGCCGGTCATGCCGGACAGGTCCGAGTGGCACATTCCGGTGGCGCGGATGCGGACCTTGACCCTGCCGGGGCCGGTCTCGATGGTCTCCATGGTGTCGACGACGTCCAGTGGGGCGCCGTACTCCCGCAGCACTGCAGCGCGCATGGGTGGGTTGCTCCTGTCGGATCGATGAAGGGAAGAGCGGTCAGCGCCGCGTCCAGTTGAAGACGGCCTTGCTCTCGAGGTAGGCCTGCAGCCCCTCGGGGCCGAACTCACGGCCGATGCCGGACTTCTTGTAGCCGCCGAAGGGGACGTTGAAGGCGATACCGCCGCCGTTGACGCCGACCGTGCCGGTGCGCAGGTGGTTGGCGAGGGCCAGCGCGCGCTGCTCGTCGACGGAGAAGACGGTGCCGTGCAGGCCGTAGTCGGAGTTGTTGGAGATCCGGACTGCGTCGTCCTCGTCCTCGAAGGGGATGACCGCCACGACCGGGCCGAAGATTTCCTCCTGGGCGATGGTCATCGCATTGTCCACGTCGGCGAAGAGCGTGGGCTCCACGTACCAGCCCGACTCCCGGTGTGCCGGGCGGCCGCCGCCGACCACCAGGCGGGCGCCCTCGGCGAGACCCTTGGCGATATAGCCCTCGACCCGGTCGCGCTGGCGCTCGGAGACCAGCGGGCCGACCGTGGTGGCCGGGTCCAGCGGGTCGCCGACGACCATTGTGCGGAACTGCTCGGCCAGGCGCTCGACGACCTCCTTGTACCGGGAACGGGGGGCCAGCACCCGGGTCATCGAGATGCAGACCTGGCCGTTGTTGGGGATCAGATGCGGCATCAGTGCCGGGAGCGTGATGTCGAGGTCGGCGTCCTCCAGGATGATCGCGGCCGACTTGCCGCCGAGCTCCAGGGTGACCCGGGTCAGGTTCGCGGCGGCAGCGGCCATGACCGCTTTGCCAGCAGCCACCGAACCGGTGAATGCGACCTTGTCGATGTCGGGGTGCTGCGCGAGGTACGCGGAGGGCCCGCGGTCGGTGGGAAGCACCGAGAGCACGCCCTCGGGCAGGCCGGCCTCGACTGCAGCCTCGGCGATGATGTACGAGGAGAGGGCGTTCTCCGGGGAGACCTTCAGCACCACCGTGCAGCCCGCGACCAGGGCCGGGGCCAGCTTGCTGAAGGAGATGAAGTGCGGGGCGTTCCATGCGACGATCGCCGCCACCACGCCTACCGGCTCCTGGCGGACCAGCACCGGGCGTCCCGCCCCCTGCTCCTCCCGCTCCCAGGCGAAGTCCGGGGCCATGCCCAGGTAGTAGTCGAGGACGCCGACCGAGGCGCCCACCTGGCCGCGCAGCGACCAGCTGATCGGCGTGCCCACTTCTGAGGCGATCAGGGTCGCGGTCTCCTGCATGCGCGCCGCGTAGGCGTCCCGGAAACGGCGCATTACCTCGATGCGCTCGCTCACGGCGATCTGCGGCCACGGGCCTTCGTCGAAGGCCGTGCGGGCGGCGGCGACGGCGCGGTCGATGTCCTCGGGGCGTGCCTCGGGGGTACGGCCGATGGCCTGCTCGGTCACCGGTGAGACGACCTCGATGGTGGCGTCCGTCGCGGGGGCGACGAAACTGCCGCCGATGAAGAGCTTGTCCTTGGTCTGAAAATCGGTCACGGACATACTTCTCTCTTGCGTCGTGGATCGAGCGGGGAGGGGCGGCCCCGGCCCGGGCGGCGGCCGGGCACCCGGGTTACTTGACCGTGTTGCTACGCCGCAGCGCGAGGATGCGGTCCGCGCCGTAGCCGGCCTCGGCGAGGATCCGGTCGGTGTCCGCGCCGACCACCGGGGACGGGACGGGCCGTGCGGTGGGTGTGGCGGAGAACCGCGGCGCAGGGGCGGGTTCGACCGTGCCCTGATCGTCGATGAGGTAGGTGCCGCGGGCCACGTTGTGCGGGTGGTGCGCGGCCTCGAGCAGGGAGAGCACCGGGGCGAAGCAGGCCTCTTGGCCCGCGAACTCCTTGGTCCAGTCGTCGCGGCCGCGGGTGGCGAAGACTGCGGCCAGCTTCTTCTTCATCACCGGCCACTTGGCACGGTCGTTCTGGCCGGCGAAGTCGGGGTCCTCGGCGAGGCCGAGGACGCGCAGCACCGAGGCGTAGAACTGCGGCTCGACCGGGCCGAGCGAGATGTGCCGGCCGTCGGAGCAGCGGTAGGTGCCGTAGTACGGGGCGCCGCCGTCCAGAAGATTGGACTCGCGCTCGTCGACCCAGGTGCCCTTGGCGATGAAGCCGTACATCATGGCCAGCAGCAGCGCCGAGCCGTCGGTCATGGCGGCGTCGACGACCTGCCCGCGGCCGGTCCTGGCGGCGTGCACCGCGGCGCTCAGGACGCCCACGGCCAGCAGCATGCCGCCGCCGCCGAAGTCGCCGACCAGGTTGAGCGGGACGACCGGGTCGCCGTCCTTGGGGCCGATTGCGTGGAGAGCGCCGGTCAGTGAGATGTAGTTGATGTCGTGGCCGGGCTCCTGGGCCATCGGGCCGTACTGGCCCCAGCCGGTCATCCGCCCGTACACCAGCCGGGGGTTGACTGCCAGCAGGTCGTCCGGGCCCAGGCCGAGACGCTCGGTCACGCCGGGGCGGAAACCCTCCAGCAGGACGTCGGCGTCCTTGGCCAGGGTCCTGACGATGTCGACGCCGTCGGGTTGCTTGAGGTCGACGGTGATCGAGCGGCGGTTGCGGTGCAGGATCGGCCGGGAGGCTCCGGTGCCTGCCTCGGCCGGGCGGTCGATGCGGAGCACCTCGGCTCCGAGGTCACCGAGGACCATGGCGCAGAACGGGCCGGGGCCGATGCTCCCGATCTCGATGACGCGGAGGCCCGCCAGTGGGCCGCGCGGCTGGTCGGTGGGTTCGGTGGACACATCGGTGCTCATGGTGCAGCGCTCCTGATCGGTGAGGGCCCGGAGGGGCTGGGGCGCGGGTTCGGACTCCTGCCGGTGTGGTGCTGAGCACGTACGCAGGGCGCCCACGGGAACGGTCCGTAAAGTTAATATCAATTAGTCTAAGTGTCCAGAACTAGCCAATGGTTGACAGGCTGTGCCTTTAAGAGTGAATGATCGATAGTTGCGGTCCTCCTCTTCTTGGCTCCCCTGCGGCCGGAGACGACGGTGATTCCCATGCGGTGCGACGATGCCGCCACATCCCTGACCGACCTGATCGACCTGGAGCAGGTCGAGGAGAACCTCTATCGGGGCACATGCCATCCGGCCGCCCCCCTACGCGCCTTCGGCGGCCAGGTCGCCGCCCAGGCTCTGATCGCTGCTGGCAGCACCGTGCCCGAGGATCGCCTGGTCCACTCGCTGCACGGCTACTTCATCCGTGCCGGGCAGACCGACCGGCCGATCGTCTACGAGGTCGACCGCACCCGTGACGGCGGCTCCTTCACCACAAGGCGGGTCGCGGCCATCCAGGACGGCCTCGTCATCTTCAGCATGTCCGCCTCCTTCCACCGGCCCGAGCGGAGCCCGGAGCACCAGGCGGAAATGCCCGAGGCGCCCGGGCCGGAGGCACTGTCGGAGGTGTGGGATCCGGAGAGCGGAAGCGAGCAGTACTCGGTCTTCGGCAATGTGCTCCAAAGCCGCTGCACGGCCGACCTCTACCAGGGACTACCGGACATCGGCCATGGCCCGCGACAGCAGTTGTGGGTGCGTGCCCGCGAGGTTCTGCCCGACGTCCCGCTGCTGCACGCCTGCGCCCTCACCTACATCTCCGACATCCGGCTGGCACTCACCGCCAGCCAGCCGCATCTGGAGGGGCAGAAGTTCCCACCGGTCGTCTCCCTCGACCACGCGGTCTGGTTCCACCGCCCCTTCCGCGCCGACGAGTGGCTGCTGTTCACGATGGACAGCCCGAGCTATGCCTCATCGCGCGGGCTGGCGCGCGGCCAGTTCTTCAGCCGCGACGGCCGGCTGGTCGCCTCGGTCGTCCAGGAGGGCCTGATCCGCAAGCACGCCAGGTGACAGGCGGATGCACAGCGGTCCCCGAAGCCGCGCCCGGGCGCGGCTTCGGGGACCGATGCGTTCCATCAATAATTGGCGATGCGTCAGATATTCCTCCAGCAGGGCCTGCGCACGTCGCGCTTGAGGACATGCCGAAGCCGCGGCCACCGTCGCGCGTCGGTGCGCGACGGTGGCCGCAGGGGTTGCGGGGAGCCTGCTGTGCAGTGAGGGTGCTCCCCGCGTGGCCTGTCGGGGCCGGGTCCTGTCCAACGGCCCCGACGGGTTGTCATGCTGCCGGGTTGCCGGTTACCAGCCTCCGGCGCAGGTGATCACCTGGCCGCTGATGTAGTCGGACTCGGGGATGCAGAGCGTGAAGACGGCGCCCGCTGCTTCCTCGGGCGTACCGGCGCGGCCCAGCGGGATGCCCTTCTCGAGCTGGGCGAGGAGGTCGGGGTTGACGCCGACGGGGAGTTCGCGGCCCTGGATGTCGATGGTGGCGGCGCCGCCGGCGGGGGCCTGGGTGAGGCGGGTGCGGATCAGGCCGTAGGCGACCGCGTTGACGTTGACGTTGTAGCGGCCCCACTCCTTGGCCAGGGTCTTGGTCAGGCCGATCACGCCGGCCTTGGCGGAGGAGTAGTTGGACTGGCCGACGTTGCCGTTGGTGCCGGCGCCGGAGGAGATGTTGACCACCTTGCGGTGGACGCGGATGCCGTTGGCGGCCTCGGCCTTGGCGAGGCGGGAGATGTGCGGCTGGGCGGCGCGCAGGATCTGGAACGGCGCCTTGAGATGAACGTCGAGGATCGCATCCCACTGCTCGTCGGTCATCTTCTGGATGACCGAGTCCCAGGTGTAGCCGGCGTTGTTGACGATGATGTCCAGGCCGCCGAACGTCTCGATGGCGGTGTTCACGAACCGGTCGGCGAAGCCTTCCTCGGTGACGCTGCCGGCCGCGGCGACGGCGTTGCCGCCGGCGGCCTTGATGTCGGCGACGGTCTGCTCGGCGGGGGCCGGGTCGAGGTCGTTGACGACGACGTTGGCGCCCTCGGCGGCGAACTTCAGGGCGATCTCTCGGCCGATGCCGCGGCCGGAGCCGGAGACGACGGCGGTCTTGCCGGCGAGCTTGGTGCTGGTCATGCGGCGATTTCTCCTTCGATGACGGCGGTGCCCGCGAGGGTGACGGTGCCGTCCTCCAGGGCCATGGTCAGATCCAGGTGGGTCAGCCCGTCCTCGACCTTGGCGACGGTGGCGCCGGCGGTGGGCTTGCCGTGGAGCGGGGTGATGGAGGTGAACCGCACGGTGAAGGAGCGGATCTTCTCCTGGGGGAAGTTGGCGGTCAGCAGCCGGCCCAGGTAGGCCATGTTGAGCATGCCGTGCGCGAACACGTCGTCCATGCCTGCCGACTTCGCGACGTCGAGGTCGATGTGCATCGGGTTGTGGTCACCCGAGGCACCTGCGTACAGCGCCAGCGTGGTCCGGGAGATCTTGGGCAGTTCCAGCTTCATCACTTGCCCGCCTCCGGATTACGCACGACCAGGCTGTTGTGCAGCTCGGCGATCAGTTCGCCGTCGCGGGACACCTCGGTCCTCCGGACGAGGAACTCCAGCGCCCCGCCCTTCTTGCTGTAGATGTCCTCGATCGTGCTGGTGAAGGTGAGGGTGTCGCCCGCGTACGCCATGGCGTGGTAAGTGAAGCCCTGCTCACCGTGGAGCACGTAGCGGATGTCGATGTCCGCGAACTTCACGAAGTTGAAGCCGTCCGTGCGGGCACTGTCCGCACAGAAGAGGAAGGTCGGCGGCATCAGGAGATCTCGGTGTCCGGCGGCCTTCGCGGCCTCCAGGTCGGAGTAGACCGGGTCGGTCTCACCGATCGCCTTGGCGAAGAACCGCAGTTGTCCGCGCTCGATGTCGACCGTGTGTGTCGGGATCCGCGTCCCGATCAGGTCCGTGCTGAGAGCCATGCTGCATCCGTGACTATCGGGGGTTTACATCTGCTCCGGTGGAGCTTGTCACCCGGGCGTCATCCTGGTCATCATAGTAGAGCTGTGATTTACATTACGTGTTGCTTCGGGTTGCCTGAGCCTCTAATGTCGCTGGTCATCGGGCTGCCCTGCTCTCTGAACGGATGCGCAGAGTATCTACTCGTGATTCACGTGAGGGATGCCGCAGCCGCGCAGGCGAGCCCCGACACGTAGTGCAACGACCACGAAAGGCTGACCATGCGTCGCAGTGTGTACAACGAGGATCACGAGGCTTTCCGGCACACCATCCGGGAGTTCATCGCGAAGGAGGTCACTCCGTACTTCCCTGAGTGGGAGGAGGCGGGGCATGCACCTCGAGACTTCTACTACAAGCTGGGTGAGCTGGGTGTCTTCGGTATGGAGGTGCCGGAGGAGTACGGCGGTGCGGGGGAGACCAGCATCAAGTACGAGGCCGTGATCATGGAGGAGACCGCCCGGGCGGCGGTGACCTTCGGTGCCTCGGGGGTGCACACCGGTCTGTGCCTGGGTTATCTGATGCGGTACGCCACCGAGGAGCAGAAGCACCGCTGGCTGCCGCCGTTCATGTCCGGCGAGCACATGTACGCCGTCGCGATGACCGAGCCGGGCACCGGCTCGGACCTGGCGGGCATGAAGACCCGGGCGGAGCTGTCCAAGGACGGCACCCACTGGGTCCTCAACGGTGCCAAGACCTTCATCACCGGCGGTGTCCAGGCCGACCGGGTGCTGGTGGTCTGCCGCACTTCCCCCGCCCCCCAGGACAACCGCCGTCTGGGCCTGTCGATTCTGGTCGTCGACGCCCACGCCGAGGGCTTCGCGGTCGGCCGCAAGCTGGAGAAGATTGGCATGAAGGCCTCCGACACCGCAGAGCTGTCCTTCACCGACGTCAAGGTCCCCGCCGGCGACCTGCTCGGCGAGGAAGGCCGGGCCTTCTCCTACCTCTCCGAGAATCTCGTCAAGGAACGCCTGGTCATTGGCATCGGCGCGGCCGCGACCGCCGCAGCCGCGATCAACTTCGCCATCGACTACACCAAGCAGCGCCAGGTCTTCGGCAAGCCCGTCGCCTCCTTCCAGAACACCAAGTTCGTCCTCGCCGAGTGCGCCGCCGAACTCGAGGCCCTCCAGGCCTTCGTCGACACCGCCATGGAGCTCTACGACACCGGCGAACTCACCCCGGCCGACGCCGCCAAACTCAAGCTCTTCGGCACCGAGACCACCGGCCGCATCATCGACAAGTGCCTCCAACTCCACGGGGGCTACGGCTACATGCTCGAATACCCCATCGCCCGCCTCTACGCCGACACCCGCGTCTCCCGCATCTACGGCGGCACCAACGAAGTCCAAAAGACCGTCATCGCCAAAAACCTCGGCCTGTAGACCAGACCACGCCGCCCGCCCGCCGCTACATCCCCCGCGGCGCCAAGGCAACGCGGGGGACCGGCCCACAAGCAGGCAGGGCCAGGACCCGTCCCAGTCGTACGAAAGGCACACACCCATGACCCAGCCGCTGCTCGATCTGTCCCGCCCCCTGAAGACCGATGTCGGCGTGGGCATGGATCGTCCGGAGGACACCGCGGCGTACGCGGCGCGCGCCGAGCAGCGGGGCGCGGACGCCGTGCTGGTCGCCGAGACCAGCCACGACCCGTTCATGCGGCTGGCGATGGCCGCCGGCCGGACCAGCCGGGTGGAGCTCGGCACCGGGGTGGCCATCGCCTTCGCCCGCACCCCGATGACGCTGGCGCACAGCGCTTTCGACCTGCACCGCTACTCCGGCGGCCGTGCCGTGATCGGCCTCGGCTCGCAGATCAAGCCGCACATCACCAGGCGCTACAGCATGCCCTGGTCCCGGCCGGCGGCCCGGATGCGGGAGTACGTCACCGCGGTGCGGGAGATCTGGCACAGCTGGCAGACCGGCGAGAAACTCGACTTCCGCGGCGACTTTTACACCCACACCCTGATGACGCCGATGTTCGCGCCCGAGGCGCTCCCGCAGGGCACCCCGCCTCTGTGGGTCGCCGGCGTCGGCCCGCTGATGATCCAGGCGGCAGGCGAGGTTGGCGACGGCCTGATCTGCCACCCCCTTACCTCCGCCGACTATCTGAGCCAGTCGATCCTCCCCGCCGTGGCGGCGGCACGCACCAAGTCCGTGGCCGATGGCGCCCTCTGGACCAGCCGCCCGTTCGACGTCACCGGCTCCGTCATGGTCGTCACCGGCCGTACTGAGGAGGAGCTGGCTGCCTCCGCCACCGTTACCCGGGAGCGGATCGCCTTCTACGCCTCCACCCCTGCCTATCTGCCGGTCCTGGAACTGCACGGCTGGGGCGACCTCCACGAGGAGCTCAACACCCTCTCCAAGCAGGGCCGCTGGGAGGAGATGGGCACTCTGGTCGATGACGAGGTGCTGAACACCTTCGCCGTTGTTGGGGAGCCGGCCGCGGCCGGCCGCGCGCTGCGCGAGCGCTTCCAGGGCCTGCTCACGCGGGTCACCGTATCCCTGGTCCACGAGCCTTCCGAGGATCTGGTCTTCGACGTCCTCGACGGGGTCAGGTGATGACCGCGGACGGGTATGGAACGACCCGCCGCTGCGACCGGGGCGGCATCGCCCGACTCACCCTCGACCGCGCCGGACGGCGCAACGGCCTCTCCATGGACGTGGTCGGCGCCCTCACCGGACACCTGGCCCGGATTGCGGAGGACCCCTCGGTGCGGGCCGTGGTCCTCACCGGGGCGCACGGCGACTTCAGCGTCGGCGCCGACCTTGCCTCGCCGATGGAGTCCCGCGCGGTCCGCTACGAGGACCCCGAGGAGGACGCGGCACGGCTGGTTCAGGCAGCACAGGCGGTCCGGATGCTGTACGAGCTGGCCAAGCCCACCGTCGCCATGGTCCGCGGCGCCTGCGCTGGCGGGGCGCTCTCCCTCGCCATGGCCTGCGACTTGCGGTACACCGCCGACACCGCCGTCTTCAATACCGCCTTCCTGTCCATCGCTCTGCCCGGGGACTACGGCCTGACCTGGGTGCTCAACCGGGTGGTCGGCCCGGCCCGCGCGAAGGAGCTGATGCTGCTTCCCGGCCGGATGGCTGCCGACCAGGCCGAGCACGCGGGGCTGGTCAACGGCGTCCACCCGGAGGCCGAACTGGAGAGCCGCGTCGAGGAGGTCGCCCGCCGACTGGCCGACAGTTCACCGGCGGCCGTCACTGCCCTCAAGCGCAACCTGACCGATGCCACCACCGCCTCCCTGGAGGAGTTCCTGCCGGTGGAGGCCGCCCGCCTGGTGGGCTGCGCCCACTCCGCCGATGCCGCCGAGGCCCGCGCGGCCTTCCTGGAGAAGCGGCCCCCGCGGTTCACCGGACGTTGAGTCGCCCGTCCTGCTCCCCGGCCGGAGGCCGGGGAGCAGGACCGCCCCCGTCAGCGCCGGTCGCCGACGCCCAGAGCGTCCATGGCCAGTGCGGCCACCAGGCCAGGCGGGGTGGTGCCGCGGATGGACCGCGGCAGCCGGGAGACGATCAGAACCATTGTCAGCACGGCGGATATGGCCACCGGTGCCTCTGACTCACTGAGGTCGGGACGACAGCGCCGCAGCAGCGCGACGCACTCCGCGACGAAGTCCACCTGGGCCTGATGGGCGCTCTGCTGCCGCTCCGGGGGCAGCGTGGAGAGCTCGCTCACCAGCAGTGGCACGGCGCTGCTGTGCATACCGCAGAGCGCGGCGTACGAGTGGACCACCCGGCGGAGGGCCTCCTCCGGGGTGCGGCTCTCGGCGAGCTCCCGTGCGAGTGCGAAGTGCAGCACCTCTGTCTCGCGGTGCAGGGCCGCGGTGAGGATCTCCGTCTTGCTCGCGAAGTGGTTGTAGATGCTCGGCCCGGCGATCCCGGCGGCCGCCCCGATCTCCTCCATGCTGACCAGCTGGAACCCGCGCTCCTTGAACAGCGGTATCGCCGCGGCCAGCAACGCCTCCCGGCGGGAGTGATGGCTCAGCCCCGATGCCGCAGGCTCCTCGGGCGGCTCCTGCCGCGCCGCCGACGGCAGCGCACCCGACCGGCACAGCGCTGCCGCCTGGCTGCTCAGCAGCTCCTCGAAGCGCGGACGCGGAAGATCACGTCGGTGGTACGAGGGGCTCACCAGCACGGCCAGCGCACACCAGCCGAGCAGCACCGCGTCACCTTCGTCGAGATCGGGCCGCTGCGCACGGATCGCTGCGGCCATCGCACGGGCGTGCCTGGTGTGGCGGCTGAGCACCTGGGAGCGGTGGTCCTTGCTGAGGTTCCGTGTCTCTCCGCTCCAGGAGCAGCGGCAGCGTCCGGTGGTCGAGGGCGAAACGAGCGGTGGCGCGGAGCAGGTCGTCGAGGCCCTCGACCTCTGCCATGGCACCGGCCAGTACATCCAGACCGTCGAGCATGACCCGGCTCAGCAGCTCCTGCTTGCCCCGGAAGTGTCGGTAGAGGCCTCCGGCGGTGATCCCCACGCCGGCGGCGATCTCCTCCATGCTGGTGGCGTGGTAGCCGGAGCGGTGGAAGCACTCCAGGGCCGCCGAGAGGATCTGTGCCTTCCGGTCGCGGGGGCGACGTGCCGGTCGGCTGGTGCTGGTGGTCACCTCGCCATCGTAGGCCCCGGCCGGAGTGTGCTCCCGACCATACATAAGCAGCTCCGGTCGCACCGATCGGACGTTCGTCTTCGACAAGGCGATCTTCCGCGGTGCAGGCTGCTGGGGCGCGGGGGCGGTGAAGCCCGCAGAGTCCGCGCGCTTCGCATCTACGAGGGCGCATCCCAGGTGCACGAGCACAACCTGGGCCGGGACGTCGCGGACCGCTGCACGTAGACGGGAACGGCGCGGTGGCCCGCGCTGGACCAGGCATCGCGGGCCGCCGCGCCGTTCCATGGAAGTCCCGGTCTACTTCGGGGCCATGCGGATGGCGCCGTCGAGGCGGATGACCTCGCCGTTGAGCATGGCGTTGTGGACAATGTGCTCGGCCAGGGCCGCGTACTCGTCCGGGTCGCCGAGGCGGGCCGGGTGCGGGACCTGGGCGCCGAGGGCGGCCTTGAGCTCCTCGGGGGCGCCGGCCAGCAGCGGGGTGTTGAACAGTCCCGGGGCGATGGTCATCACGCGGATCTTGAGGCTGGCCAGGTCGCGCGCGATGGGCAGGGTCATGCCGCAGATGCCGGCCTTGGAGGCGCTGTAGGCGGCCTGGCCTATCTGGCCGTCGAAGGCGGCGACGGAGGCGGTGTTGACGATGACGCCGCGCTCGCCGTCGACCTCCTCGGTCTTCGCCATTTCGGCCGCGGCCAGGCGGATCACGTTGAAGGTGCCGACCAGGTTGACCTGGACGATGTGGTTGAACCGGTCCAGCGGGTACGGGCCCTCCTTGGACACGGTGCGGCGAGCCGGGCCCATGCCGGCGCAGTTGACGGCGACGCGGAGTGGGGCGAGTGCGGCGGCCGTGGCGACGGCGGCTGCGGCGTCGGTCTCGCTGGTGACGTCGCCGGGGGAGAAGACGGCGCCGATCTCCTTGGCGACGGCTTCGCCGTTGGACGCGGGGAGGTCGAGGAGGACGACCTTGGCGCTGCCGGCGATCAGGCGCTTGGCGGTGGCGAGGCCGAGCCCGGAGGCGCCGCCGGTGACGATGGCGGAGATACCGCTGGTCTGCATGGTGGTTGACGCTCTTTCGTGTGCTGGTACGTGGACGGTGTGGTCGAGGCCCGTGGGGGCGCTCAGCGGCCTGTCCACTTCGGGGCGCGCTTCTCGGCGAAGGCGCGGGGGCCTTCCTTGGCGTCCTCGGAGGCGAAGACCGGGTCGCTGATCTTGCGCATCCGGGTCCATTTCTCGTCGGTCGGCCAGGTGTCCGACTCGACCATGATCTGCTTGCTGGCCTGCACCGCGAGCGGGCCGTTGGCGGCGATCTCGGCGGCCAGTGCCAGGGCACCCTCGATGGCCTCGCCTGACGCGGTGAGGCGGTTGACCAGGCCGTAGTCGTGGGCGCGTCGGGCGTCGAAGAAGTTGCCGGTGAGGGCGAACTCCATGGCGATCTGGTGGGGAATGCGGTGGTGCAGGCGGGTCAGGCCGCCCGCGGCAGCCACCAGTCCGCGCTTGACCTCGGGGATGCCGAAGGTCGAGTTCTCGGCGGCCACGACGAGGTCGCAGGCGAGGACCAGTTCGCAGCCGCCGGCCAGGGCGTAGCCCTCGACCGCGGCGATCAGCGGCTTGCGCGGCGGGGTCTCGGTCAGGCCGCACAGCCCGCGGCCTTCGATCAGTGCCGTCTCTCCGCGGAGCATCGCCTTGAGGTCTGCGCCGGAGCAGAAGGTGCCGCCCGCGCCGGTGATGATGCCGATCCGCAGGTCGTCCCGGCGGTCCAGCTCGTCCAGCGCCTCGGCGACCCCCAGACCGACAGTGCGGTCGAGCGCGTTGCGTGCCTCGGGGCGGTTGATCGTGATGACGGCGATGCCGTCCTCGCGGAACTCGGTCAGGACTGGGTTGGCCACAGCCACGCGCTCCTTCTGGTGTCGGGACGGGGACCGCGGTTGCCCGAGGCCCCGCCCCGATGGGTTGATCGCTCAAGAAGTTAATGATGGATGTGTTCCATGTCTAGTCTCGATCTTATCTCTACTAGGCGTTTGATCGATTATGTGAATCATGGATGAATCCGCTGGAGTGGGTGTGTCAGTCGGGTTCCTCGAAGCCCAAGCCCTGCAGCGCCAGGACGGCGAGGGTCCGCGGCGGGTTGGTGCGCTGCCGTACCAGTGGGCTCCGCACCATCAGGGTGACCAGCGTCAGTGAGGAGTGGACCGCCACCCGCGCCTCGGCTTCGGTCAGCTCGGGGCGGCAGGCGGTGAGCGCCACCAACTCGGCGACGTAGTCGACCTGGAGCCGGCGCAGGACCCGGCGTTCCTTCGTGGGCAGATGGGAGGCCTCGTCGGGCGGGAGGGCGACCGGGCCGCGAGCGACGGCGGAGGCGGCGTAGGCCTCGAGTGCTCGCTGGAGTGCCTCGCCGGGGGTGGAGCTCTCGGCCAGGATCTGGAGGAGTCCGTACTTCAGCGCGTCGGACTCGCGCCGCAGTGCCGCTGCGAACAGGTCCGCCTTGCCGGCGAAGCGCTGGTAGACGGTACGGCCGGAGAAGCCGGCAGCTGTGCCGATCTCCTCCATGCCCACGTTCTGGAAGCCGTGTCTGCGGAGGAGCGGCACCGCGGCGGTCAGCAGCGCCTCCCGTCTGGAGAAGGGGCGTAGCCCCGGCGCTGGGCGTGGCGCCGGAGCCCCGCAGGGCGATACAGGAGGCAGCGCGGCGGTCCGGCAGACCGCCCCAGTCTGCTCGCACAACAGGTTCTCGAAGCGCGGCCGGGGCAGTTCCGTGCGGTGAAACGACGGGCCGGCGAGGAGGCAGAGGACGGCTCGGCTGGTCAGCTCCGCGTCGGCAGGCGCCAGCTCAGGACGTGCGGCCCGCAGGGCGGTGGTCACGAGGGAGGCGATCGCCACGGTGCGCATCCGGGCCTCGGCCCGGTGGTCGTCGGAGAGGTTGCGGGTCTCCGCTGACCAGAGGCCCACATGTGACCGGTGGTCCAGGCAGAAGCACGCGACGGTGCGGAGCAGGGAGTCCAGGTCGTCGTCCCGGCTCGCCGCCTCAGACAGCAGGTCGAGGCCGCCAAGCAGGGAGTGGCCCAGCAGCTCCTGCTTGCCGCGGAAGTGCCGATAGAGCGCACCGGCGGTGATCCCCACCGCTGCGGCGATCTCCTCCATGCAGGTCGCCTGGTAGCCCGACGCATGGAAGTGCTCCATGGCGGCGGCGACGATCTGGGCCCTGCGGTCGTGCGGTCGTGCGGTCGTGCGGGCGGCGGGCCGAACGGCCGGTCCGGGTGGTCCGGTTGGGCACCCTCGGTCCTCCCTGGTTCGGTGCTGCGCGGATCCGGGGCGCTGCGACAGGTCCTGCGATGATGGATATGTAAATCGCGAGCGTACGGGATGATCGCCTCGAAAGCCTTGACTAGCAGGTCGTGCGGGGTGAAAGTAAACCACTGTGATGGCAAGCTGAGCTCTGGGCTGCGGATGCCTCAGAGCGTTGACAGCTCCCCCTGTGCCATTGGCCCGGACGCGGTCGAGCGACCTGCCGCAGCTTGCCGTCTCTCGTGTACGTCTCCAGGCTGGAGGAAGCCATGAGTACCAACGTCCATGTGGTCGGGGTCGGGATGATCCCGTTCACCAAGCCGGGTGCGAGTGCCACCTACGACGTCATGGGTGAGCGCGCAGCTCGTGCCGCGCTCGCGGACGCAGGTGTCGGCTACCACCTCGTGCAGCAGGCCTACGCGGGCTATGTCATGGGCGACTCGACCTGCGGCCAGGCCGCGATCTACGGCCTGGGCCTCACGGGCATCCCGGTGCTGAACGTCAACAACAACTGCGCCAGTGGCTCCTCGGCGCTGTGGATGGCCCGGCAGGCGGTGGCCTCGGGTGCTGCGGACTGCGTGTTGGCGCTGGGCTTCGAGCAGATGGGCCGCGGCGCGCTCGGCGGCAGCAAGCCCGCCGACCGGCCCGCCGCCATGAAGCGTGGCATCGACGCCACCATCGCCAATCAGGGCTGGCAGGAGGGCGCGCCGATGGCGGCGCAGCTGTTCGGCGGTGCGGGCCAGGCGTACATGGACAAGTACGGCGTCACCAACGAGTTGTTCGCGCGGATCGCGGTCAAGTCCCGCCGCCACGCGGCCAACAATCCGTACGCGGTCTTCCGCGACCCGATCACGGTCGAGGAGGTGCTGGCGTCGCCGCATCAGTACGGCCCGCTGACCCGTCTGATGTGCTGCCCGCCCACCTGCGGTGCGGCCGCCGCGGTCATCGCCAGCGAGGACTTTGCCCGCCGCCACGGCCTGCGTACCGACGTGCGGATCGCCGCCCAGGCGCTGACCACGGACTTCCCTGGGGCTTTTGACTCCGGCGACATGATCAAGCTGGTCGGTTACGACATGGCGCAGACCGCGTCCCGCAAGGTGTACGAGGCTGCCGGTGTTGGCCCGGAGGAGATCAAGGTCGTCGAGCTGCATGACTGCTTCACCAGCAATGAGGCCGTGACCTACGAGTCGCTGGGCCTGACGCCGGAGGGTACCGCCGAGAAGTTCGTCGCGGACGGCGACAACACTTACGGCGGCCGGGTCGTGGTGAACCCCTCCGGCGGTCTGATGTCCAAGGGGCATCCGCTGGGCGCGACCGGTCTGGCGCAGTGCACCGAGCTGGTGTGGCAGCTGCGCGGCCAGGCCGAGGCTCGCCAGGTCGAGGGGGAGTTGCGGCACGCGCTGCAGCACAACCTGGGCCTGGGCGGCGCCTGCGTCGTCACCCTCTACGAGAAGGTCACCTGACCGCCTTCCCGCCGCGCACCGTGATCCGACTCTTTGCGCGTCCGGCCGGTGGCCGCGGCGGGGAGCTGCACTCTCCGCCGCGGCCGGCCACCAGCCGCCGAGAGACACCCCCCCACACCCTCGAGGAGAGTCCCCCGTGCACCTCACGCAGAGCCTGCACAGAGCCGTGCAGCAGAACCCCGACCGGATCGCCACGATCTTCGGGGACCGCGTGCGCACCTGGCGCGAGAGCGCCGACCGGATCGCCCGGCTGGCCGGGGCGCTACGTGCGCTCGGCGTCGCGGAGGGCGACCGCATCGCCCTGCTCGCCCACAACTCCGATGTCTTCCACGAATACATGTACGCGGTGTGGTGGACCGGCGGGGTGGTCAACCCGGTGAACACCCGCTGGAGCGCTCGGGAGATGGTCTACTCCCTGCAGGAGTCCGACACCCGGGTGCTGCTGGTCGACGACGCCTTCGCCCCGCTGGTCCCGGAGATGCGCGGGCTGTGGGACGGCATCGCCACCGTGGTCCACTGCGGCGACGGCCCCGCTCCCGAGGGCATGCTCTCGTACGAGGAGCTGATCGCGGACCACGAGCCGGTGGAGGATGCGCGGCTGGGCGGAGACCGGCTGGCCGGCATCTTCTACACCGGCGGCACCACCGGTTTCCCCAAGGGCGTGATGCTCAGCCACGCCAACATCCTCGCCTCCTCCAACAGCCTGGTGGTCAGCGTCCAGGGGAGCGTCCGCGGCGGGCGCACCATGTACGTCGCGCCGATGTTCCACCTGGCCGCGCTGGGCAGCTGGTGCACCCAGACCCTGGTCGGCGGCTCCCACCTCTTCCTGCCCGGTTTCGAGCCCGGCGCCGTGCTCAGGGGGATCGTCGAGCAGCAGCCCACCTCGACGCTGCTGGTGCCCGCAATGATCCAGATGCTGGTGGACCATCCCTCGGCCGACGAGTACGACCTCTCCAGCATCAAACGGTTCAGCTACGGTGCCTCGCCGATCTCCGAGACGCTGCTCAAGCGGGCCATGGCGGTCTTCCCCCAGGCCGAGTTCGCCCAGGGCTACGGCATGACCGAGATGGCCCCCGGCGTGGCCAGCCTCGCCCCCGAGGACCACCAGCACCCCCGTCTGCTGCGCGCAGCCGGCCGCGCCATCGCCGGTGTGGACGTGCGGGTGGTGGACCCGGAGGACAACGAGGTGCCGCGCGGTACGGTCGGCGAAATCGTCGCCCGCGGCGACAACGCCATGCTCGGCTACTGGAACAAGCCCGAGGAGACCGCGACCGCCCTGCGCGGCGGCTGGATGCACACCGGCGACGCCGGCTACATGGACGAGGACGGCTACCTCTACCTCGTCGACCGGATCAAGGACATGATCGTCTCTGGCGGCGAGAACGTCTACTCCGCCGAGGTCGAGAACGCGCTCGCCACCTACCCCGCCGTCGCCACCTGCGCCGTGATCGGCGTCCCCGACCCCGACTGGGGCGAGCGCGTCCACGCCGTCGTGGTCCTCAAGCTCGGCCACACCGCCACCGCCGAGGAGATCCGCGCTCACTGCAAGACCCTCATCGCCGGCTACAAGTCCCCCCGCAGCTGCGACTTCGTCGACGCCATGCCCCTCTCCCCGGCAGGCAAGATCCTCAAGCGGGACCTGCGCAAGCCCTACTGGGAGAACACCGAACGCTCCGTCAACTGAGGCTGCCAAGTCGGCGCCGGACGATCCGGCTCCACGCTGGTCGTCCGACGCCGCCTTGTGCTCTGCCAGTCAACCCAGACACGACAGAGAAGGGGATCGGTGGATGGAGATCAAGGGTTTCTGGGCGGAGGCAGCGGCGGCCCCGGACCAGCCGGCGGTGATCGACGAGGCGGGGTCCGTCACCACCTTCGGTGAGCTGGGAAACCGGGTCGACAGACTCTCCCGGGGGATGCGCGCCCGCGGGATCGGTGTGGGCGACACGGTCGCCGTACTGCTGCCCAACGGCGTCGACCTGCTGGCGCTGCAGTTCGCGGCGCTGCAGATCGGCGCCTACTTCACGCCGGTCAACCGGCACCTCACCGGTGGCGAGACCGCCTACATCCTCGGCGACAGCGAGGCCCGGCTCTTCGTCGCCGACGCGCACTACGCCCAGGCGGCCCGGGAAGCGGTCACCACGGTGGGACTCCCCGCCGATGCCCGCCTGAGCTGCGGGCCGATCGACGGTTTCGGCGACCTGGCCGCCCTGGAGGCCGGTCCGGCAGTGCCCGTCGAGGACCGGACCGCCGGCTCGATGCTCCTCTACAGCTCCGGGACCACCGGTCGCCCCAAGGGCATCCGCAAGCCGCTGAGCGGCCTCTGCCCGGAGGAGGACTGGCAGCCGGCCGTGGCGGGCATGGCGGCCATGTTCGGCCTGACGCCGCGGGCCGGGGTGGTGCTCACCGCAGGGCCGCTGTACCACGCTGCCCCCAACCAGTTCACCACCGTGGGCCTGCACCTCGGCCACCCGGTGGTGTTGTGCCGGAAGTTCGACGCCGCCCAGTCCCTGGCGCTGATCGAGCGGCACAAGGTGTCCTGGGGTTTCATGGTCCCCACCATGTTCCAGCGGATGCTTGCCCTGCCGGGGCAGCAGCGCGACGCGTACGACCTGTCCTCGCTCCGGGCGGTCGCCCATGCCGGTGCTCCCTGCTCCGCGGCGACCAAGCAGGCGATGCACGACTGGATGGGGCCGGTGGTCTTCGAGTTCTACGGCGCCAGTGAGAGCGGTACCGCCACCCTGGCCCGTCCCGAGGACTGGCTCGAACACCCCGGCACCGTCGGCCGGGCGGTTCCCGGTATGGACGTCAGGATCCGGGACGACGACGGCACCGAGCTGCCGCCCGGCGAACCGGGCCTGATTCACATCAGCGGCGGTCCGCGCTTCGACTACCACGGCGACCCCAGGAAGACCGTGGCCAGCTGGCGGGGCGACTACTTCATCCCGGGCGACATCGGCTACCTCGACAAGGACGGCTGGCTCTACCTCTGCGACCGCCGCACCGACATGATCGTCTCCGGCGGCGTCAACATCTACCCTGCAGAGGTCGAGGGCGAGCTGCTCCAGCACCCGGCCGTTGCCGACGCGGTCGTCATCGGTGTCCCCGACGAGGAGTGGGGCCAGCGGGTCGTCGCCCTGGTCGCCCTGGAACCGGGCACCACTCCGACCCAGGAGGAACTGGTCACCCACTGCCGCAGTCGGCTGGCCGGCTACAAGTGCCCGCGCCAGGTGGTCTTCCGGGACAGGCTGCCGCGCAACCAGGCCGGAAAGATCAATCGGATCCGGGTCAGGGACGCCTACCTGGCGTCGCTCGGCTGAGCAGCCTCCTGCCGCACCGGCCGGACCTCGTCAACGGGAGCCGCCTGCCGGCCCCCCGACCAGCTTCAGCAGGGGCCGGGCCGGTGAGGTGAGCGGGTCCGCCGGCGGATCAGCTGGACCCGGCGGCGCAGCGGGGGCACCGTGGTACGGACGGCACAACCCCCGTGCTGCGCCGCCCGGGCCAGGGCTCGGGGCAGGAAGGCTGAGCCTGCCCCCGCCTCGGCCAGGGCGATCAGCGCACCGCGGTGGAAGCACTCGACCACGATCCGCGGTGCCGCGCCGACGTCTGCGAAGGCCTGCTCCACCACGATGCGGCTCGAACCGTTGGCCGGAGGTGCGACCAGCGACAGACGGGCCAGGCCGGCGAGCGGCACGGGATCGGGAAGCTCGTCGTAGCCGGTCGCCGCCGGGACCAACAGCAGGTCCTGATCGGACAGGGCGGCGGAGCGCAGACCCCGTCCTGGCGGCGCGGCAGTCAGCCCGAGTTCGCAGCGCCCGCTGCGGACGGCTTCTTCCACGCCGTCGATCCCTCCGGCATCGGTGATGTGGAAGGTGCAGCCCGGGTGGCGGCGGTGCAGTCGGCCGACGAGTGTGGGCAGCGGGCCCATGGCGAGGGCGCCGACCCGTGCCGCGGGGGAACCGCTGTCAGGGCAGCCGGGGAAGCTGCAGGACCGACAGTCCGAGTTCGACCAGGGCCGCGGCAGCGTCGGCGCGGTGCTCCAACAGCGGGAGCCTGGGCAGCAGGTTGAACATGACGAGTACGGCTTGGACCATGACCCGGGCCTCGGCCTGGCTTAGATCCGGCCGGCACGTGGTGAGCAGCGCGACCCACTCGGCCACGTAGTCCACCTGGGACCGGTGGAGCGCCTCCTGGTCCGCGGCGGGCAGATGGGGCAGCTCGCTCACCAGCAGCAGCGCCCCCGTGCCGTGCTCGATCAGCGACGACTCGGCGTAGGTGTGCATCAACCGCAGCAGGCCCTCCTGCGCCGTCGAGCTCCGCGCAAGGTCCCGGGTCAGCGTGGCCCACTTCGCCTCCGACGCACGGCGGAGCGCCGCGGCGAGCAGATCGCCCTTGCCCGGGAACTGCTGGTACACCGTGAGCCTGGAAATGCCGAGCG
Organism: Peterkaempfera podocarpi; assembly: GCF_042466665.1. Taxonomy (GTDB): domain Bacteria; phylum Actinomycetota; class Actinomycetes; order Streptomycetales; family Streptomycetaceae; genus Peterkaempfera; species Peterkaempfera podocarpi. The sequence goes on along the minus strand of NZ_CP162102.1, from coordinate 813,524 downwards.
CCGCACCGACGTCCTCCATGCTGACCGCCTGGTAGCCGCGCTCCGCGAACAGTGGGAGAGCCGCGGCCAGCAGTGCCTCCCGACGGGAGACCGGGCGCAACCCCGGTTTCGCCTGCTCTGGCCTGGTCGCACCCGGTGCAGCCGGGGGGAGCTCCGTCCGACCCACCGCCTCGGCCAGCCGCCGGAGCAGGACGTCGAAGCGCGGCCGGGGGAGCTCGGTGCCGTGGTAGGAGGCACTGGCGAGCACTGCGAGCACCGCCCAACTCACCAACGGGATGTCGGCGGGGTCCAGGTCGGGGCGCGATGCCCGGAGCGCCTCACCCAGAACGGCGGAGACCCGCGCGTGGCGTTGCTGCACCTCGCCCTGGTGGTCGGGGGAGACATGACGGGTCTCCCGGTCCCAGACCACGGCATAGGACCGGTGGTCGAGTGAGAAGGAGGCGACGGCCGTGAGCAACTCCTCCAGGCCGTCGGCCTCCGCCATCGCCGACAGCAGCCGGTCGGTGCTGTCGAGCAGCGCCACGCCCAGCAGTTCCTGCTTGCCGCGGAAGTGGCGGTACAGGCCACCTGCGGTGATCCCCACGGCCGACGCGATGTCCTCCATACCGGTGGCCTGGTAGCCGGACTGCTGGAAGCAGTCCATGGCCGCGGCGAGGATCTGCGCCTTGCGGTCGCGGGGACGGCGCCTGATCGGCTGGGAACTCGTGGTGGTCACGCCCAACATCCTAGGTCGGCGCCCAGGCATCACGGTGCCGGGGCAGCAGGGTGCGCCGCGCCTGCTCAGGGGCGGCGGTCGATGCCCAGCACGGCCAGGCCCAGGATGACCAGAGCCCCCGCCGGGTCGGCGTGGGTCATCAGCGCCGACTGCCGGGAGACGGTGTTGACCAGGGTGAAGACCGCCTGGACGGTGATCCGGGTCTCGGCCTCGCCCAGTTCCGGGCGGCAGGAGCGCAGCAGGGCTGTCCATTCGCCGACGTACTCGGCCTGGCTGCGGCGGAGGGCTTGCTGCTGCTCCGCGGGAAGATGGAGCATCTCACTCACCAGCAGACCGGTGAGCCCCCGGTCGGGGATCGCGGAGTCGGCGTAGGCGTGCAGCAGCTGGGTCAGCGCCTCGGCTGGGGTGGTGCTTCGGCTGAAGACCCTGACCAGAGTGTTCCAGGCGGCCTCGGTCTCGCGGTGCAGCGCGGCAGTGAGCAGCTCTGCCTTGGTGGTGAAGTGGTTGTAGACGGTCGGCCGGGAGATGCCGGCGGCCGTTCCGATGTCCTCCATGCTGACCGCCTGGTAGCCGCGGGCGGTGAACAGCGGTACTGCGGCCGCGAGCAGCGCCTCGCGTCGGGAGGCGGGGACGAGTCCGGGGCCGGGCCGGTCACGGGGCTCCGCCTGCAGGGCTGGGGCGGGGAAGACGGGCAGCCGGAGTACGGCGGCGGCCAGCTCCCGGAGCAGCTCCTCGAATCGGGGCCGGGGAAGCTGGGTTCCGTGGTACGAGGGGCTGGCCAGGACGGCCAGTACAGCCCATGCGAGCAACTGCGTGTCCTGGGTGGGCAGTTCCGGCCGGGCACGCCGGATCACAGCGCAGATGTCCGCGGCGGTGGCCTCGTGCTGTTGTTGCACCTCCTGGCGGTGTTGCTCGGAGAGGTTTCGCAGCTCCCGTTCCCACAGGATGGTGTGGGTGCGGCCATCGAGGACGAATGATGCCGTGGTGCGGAGAAGTTGGTCGAGACCGTCGGCTTGGCGGATCGCCGCGAGGAAGGGGTCGAGGCCGCTCAGCAGGGCCTGGCCCAGCAGCTCCTGCTTGCCGTCGAAGTGTCGGTACAGTGCGCCGGCGGTGATCCCCACGGCGGCGGCGATCTGCTCCATGCTCGTGGCGTGATACCCGGTGCGGCGGAAACACTCGGCCGCGGTGCGGAGGATCTGCGCCTTGCGGTCACGCGGGCGCCGGCCCGCCCGGGCGGTGCGTGCTTTGGTCATGTCCGGGGTCTACAGCCCTTCCGTGGGTGTCCCTGCCTGCTTGTGGACGGTACGGCGGTGCGGGGCAGATGGTGTGCCGGAAAGCCTCGTGATCCTCGTTGTAGACACTGCGACGCGTCGATCACCCCTTTTCTCTCCTGGTTCCGCGCGTCTGCGGGCGCCGAGACTCCTGCGCACGGACCGGCAAAGCTGACATGTAAACCATACGTCTCGATCACGGGCAAGAAAACTCTTGACTTAGCTGGCCATGGTGTAGAAAGTAAATGCACTGTCTGGCTTCGAGCGGTCGGTAGCTGAGGCTTCCCAAGGTGACCCGCGCCCGCAATGCGCGGGGCCCCGGCCCGGACCCGCTGTCCAGAGAAGAACCGACGAGCTTGGAGGAAGCGTTGAGCGGCAACGTTCACGTGGTCGGGGTCGGCATGATCCCGTTCACGAAGCCGGGCCGGAGTGACTCGTACGACGTCATGGGCGAGAAGGCGGCCCGCGCCGCCCTCGCCGACGCCGGTATCGCCTACGAGCTGGTACAGCAGGCGTACGTCGGCTACGTCTACGGCGACTCGACCTGCGGCCAGGCGGCGATCTACGGCCTGGGTACCACCGGCATCCCAGTGGTCAACGTCAACAACAACTGCTCCACCGGCTCCACCGCGCTGTGGCTGGCCCGCCAGGCGGTGGCCTCCGGCGCCGTCGACTGCGTGATCGCGGTGGGCTTCGAGCAGATGCAGCCCGGCGCGCTCAAGGGTCACTGGGACGACCGCCCGGCGGCGATGACCCGCGGCGTCAAGAAGATGACCGAACTCCAGGGCTGGCAGGACAACGCCCCGATGGCGGCGCAGCTGTTCGGCGGCGCCGGCCAGGCCTACATGGACAAGTACGGCGTCACCAACGAGCTGTTCGCGCAGATCGCGGTCAAGTCCCGCACCCACGCCGCGAACAATCCCTATGCGGTCTTCCGCGATCCGATCACGGTCGAGGAGGTGCTGGCCTCTCCGCAGGTGTACGGCCCGCTGAACCGTCTGATGTGCTGCCCGCCCACCTGCGGTGCGGCCGCCGCGGTCATCGCCAGCGAGGACTTCGCCCGCCGCCACGGCCTGCGTATCGACGTGCGGATCGCCGCCCAGGCGCTGACCACGGACTTCCCCACCGCCTTCGACGAGAACGCGGACATGATGCAGGTCATCGGCTACGACATGGCCAAGAACGCGGCCGCCCAGGTCTACGAGGCCGCCGGTGTCGGCCCGGACGAGATCAAGGTCGTCGAGCTGCATGACTGCTTCACCAGCAACGAGCTCATCACTTACGAGTCGCTCGGCCTGACCCCCGAGGGCACCGCCGAGAAGTTCGTCCTGAACGGCGACAACACCTACGGCGGCCGGGTCGTGGTCAACCCCTCGGGCGGGCTGATGTCCAAGGGTCACCCGCTGGGCGCGACCGGCCTGGCGCAGTGCACCGAGCTGGTCTGGCAGCTGCGCGGCCAGGCAGACGCCCGCCAGGTCGAGGGGGAGCTGCGGCACGCCCTCCAGCACAACCTGGGCCTCGGCGGGGCCTGCGTCGTGACCATGTACGAGAAGGTGAACTGACCATGGCCCTGGACACCTCGTTCATCGGCAAGCAGCTGCCGGCGCACAACGCCGACGTAGAGCGCGGACAACTGCGGTTCTTCGCCAAGGCGATCGGTGAGACCGATCCGGTCTACTGCGACCTGGAGGCCGCGAAGGCCGCCGGACACCGCGACCTGCCGGTCCCGCCCACCTTCCTGTTCTGCCTGGACATGGAGAAGCCGGACCCGTTCGCACTGATCCGCGACCTCGACATCGATATCCGCTACGTGCTCCACGGCGAGCAGGGCTTCACTTACCACGCCATGGCGTACGCGGGCGACACCCTCACCTTCACCAGCACGATCGAGGACATCTACAGCAAGAAGGGCGGGGCGCTGGAGTTCCTCGTCCGGAGGACCGAGGTGTCCCGCGACGGCGAACTGATCGCCGAGCTGCACAACAGCCTGGTCGTGCGTAATCCGGAGGCGGGCAAGTGATGAAGCTGGAACTGCCCAAGATCTCCCGGACCACGCTGGCGCTGTACGCAGGTGCCTCGGGTGACCACAACCCGATGCACATCGACCTCGACGTCGCGAAGTCGGCAGGCATGGACGACGTGTTCGCGCACGGCATGCTCAACATGGCCTACCTGGGCCGGCTGCTGACCGCCAACTTCCCCCAGGAGAAGATCCGCTCCTTCACCGTGCGGTTCACCTCCATCACCCCGCTCCACGGCAAGCCCACCGCCGGCGCCACCGTCGCCAAGGTCGAGGACGGGCTGACCCACCTGGATCTGACCATGGCCCTGGAGGACGGCACCGTCACCCTCGCGGGCACCGCCGTCATCGAAGGAGAAATCGCCGCATGACCAGCACCAAGCTCGCCGGCAAGACCGCCGTCGTCTCCGGCTCCGGCCGCGGCATCGGCCGAGAGATCGCCCTGAAGTTCGCCGCCGAGGGCGCCAACGTCGTCGTCAACGACCTCGACCCGGCCCCCGCCGAGCAGACCGTCGCCGACATCAAGGCCGCCGGCGGCAACGCCGTCGCCGCGGCCGGCAGCGTCACCGAGGAAGGCTTCGCCGACCGGTTCGTGAACACCGCCATCGAGACGTTCGGCGGCCTGGACATCATCGTCAACAACGCCGGCTACACCTGGGACTCGGTCATCCAGAAGATGACCGACGAGCAGTGGGATGCGATCCTCGACGTTCATCTCAAGGCGCCGTTCCAGATCCTGCGCGCCGCCCAGCCGCACATCTCCCGCCTCGCCAAGGCCGAGGCCGCCAACGGCATCCGCGTCCACCGCAAGGTGGTCAACATCTCCTCCGGCGCCGGCACCAACGGCAACGTCGGCCAGTCCAACTACTCCTCCGCCAAGGCCGGCGTGATCGGCCTGACCAAGACCCTGGCCAAGGAGTGGGGCCGCTACAACGTCAACGTCAACGCGGTCGCCTACGGCCTGATCCGCACCCGCCTCACCCAGGCCCCCGCCGGCGGCGCCGCCACCATCGACATCCAGGGCCGCGAACTCCCCGTCGGCGTCAACCCCGACCTCCTCGCCCAGCTCGAGAAGGGCATCCCGCTGGGCCGCGCCGGTACGCCCGAGGAAGCAGCGGGCGCCGTCTTCACGCTCTGCATCCCCGAGTCCGACTACATCAGCGGCCAGGTGATCACCTGCGCCGGAGGCTGGTAACCGGCAACCCGGCAGCATGACAACCCGTCGGGGCCGGTTGGACAGGACCCGGCCCCGACAGGCCACGCGGGGAGCACCCTCACTGCACAGCAGGCTCCCCGCAACCCCTGCGGCCACCGTCGCGCACCGACGCGCGACGGTGGCCGCAGTCGTGTCCGTTGCCGCCCCTGGTGGATAAGCAAACGGTGATCACTGATCAATATCTTGATGAACTCTTGACGGCCAGCATCAAAGCGGAGAAAGTAAATCGAGAATATGACATTCGGCTCCGTTGGGGGGTCGCCTCCGGCCGCGCCCGGCCAGACCCCGGCACCGCCGGGCACCAGGTCATGACCCGCCACCCGCGCCACCGCGAGCCAGTCATCTGCTTCCCGCGAGGAGAGTCGCCGTGTACCTCACGCAGAGCCTGCACAGAGCCGTGCAGCAGACCCCCGACAGCGTCGCCACGATCTTCGGTGACCGGGTACGCACCTTCCGGGAGGTCGCGGACCGGGTGGCCCGTCTGGCGGGTGCGCTCCAGGGGCTGGGGGTGGCCGAGGGCGACCGGGTTGGCGTGCTTGCGCTCAACTCCGACCGGTTCCACGAGGCGCTCTACGCGACCTGGTGGATCGGAGGCGCGGTCAACCCGGTCAACATCCGGTGGAGCGCCAAGGAGATCGCGTACTCCCTCAAGGAGTCCGAGACCCGGGTGCTCTTCGTCGACGATGCCTTCGTGCCGCTGGTACCGCAGCTCCTCGCCGAGTGGGACGGGGTGACCACGCTCGTCCACTGCGGTGACCGGCCGATCCCGGCCGGCATGCTCTCCTACGAGCTGATCGCCGTATACGAGCCGGTCGAGGACCTGCGCCTGGGCGCCGAGCGGATGGCCGGCATCTTCTACACCGGCGGCACCACCGGCTACCCCAAGGGCGTGATGCTCAGCCACGCCAACATCCTGACCACCAGCTACGCGGGCCTGGCCACGGCCCAAGGTTCCCTGCCCAACGGCCGTACGCTGAACAGCGCCCCGATGTTCCACCTCGCAGGTCTCGCGGCCTGGAACCAGCAGAACGTCATGGCGGGCTCGCACGTCTTCCTGTCGGCCTTCGAGCCCGCCGCGGTACTGAAGGCCATCGCCGAGCACCGTCCGACCACGCTGCTGCTGGTGCCGGTGATGATCCAGATGCTGGTCGACCACCTGGCGATCGGCGAGTACGACCTCTCCAGCGTCCAGCGGATCATCTACGGGGCGTCGGCGATCTCCGAGGCCCTGCTGCAGCGGGCCATGAAGGCCTTCCCACAGGCCGGGTTCGCCCAGGGCTACGGCATGACCGAGCTGTCGCCGGTGGCCACCCAGCTCACCCCCGAGGACCACCGGGACCAGGCACTGCTCCGCTCGGCCGGTCGCGCGGCAGTCGGCATCGAGGTGCGGATCGTGGACCTGGAGGACAAGGAGGTCCCGCGCGGCACGGTCGGCGAGATCGTGGTGCGCAGCGCCGGCGTGATGCTGGGCTACTGGAAGAAGCCGGAGGAGACCGCCGAGGCGCTGCGCGGCGGCTGGATGCACACCGGCGACGCGGGCCGCATGGACGACAACGGCTATGTCTTCGTCGTCGACCGGATCAAGGACATGATCGTCACCGGCGCGGAGAACGTGTACTCCGCAGAGGTGGAGAACGCCCTGGCCCAGCACTCCGCGGTGGCCTCCTGCGCCGTGATCGGCGTACCGGATCCCGAGTGGGGCGAGCGCGTCCACGCGGTGGTGGTGCTCCAGCCGGGCGCCACGGCGACCGCGGGGGAGCTCCGGGGCCACTGCAAGAGCTTGATCGCCGGATACAAGTCCCCGCGGACCGTGGAGTTCGTCGAGGCCATGCCCCTCTCAGCGGCGGGCAAGATCCTCAAGCGCGAGCTGCGCCGGCCGTACTGGGAGAACGCCGAACGCGCCGTCAGCTGAATCTCATCCTGGCGGCGCCGATGATACCGGCGCCGCCGGGGCTTTCTCGGTTCCCGATGTGAAAGGTCGTCAGCAATGTCTGCCATCAACGAAGGCCGCGTTGTCGTCATCACCGGCGCCGGCCGCGGCGTCGGCCGCGAGTACGCCCTGGAGTTCGCCCGCACCGGAGCCAAGGTCGTCGTCAACGACCTCGGCAGCGCTCCCGACGGCAGCGGCGCCGCGACCGGCCCCGCCTTCGACGTCGTCGAGGAGATCCGCGCCCTGGGCGGCGAGGCGATCGCCAACACCGACGACGTCTCCGACTGGGACGGTGCCGGCCGGGTGATCCAGTCCGCGCTCGACACCTTCGGTGGCCTGGACGTGCTGGTCAACAACGCCGGCATCCTGCGTGACCGCACCCTGGCGAGCATGACCCTTGAGGACTTCGACGCGGTCGTCAAGGTCCACCTGCGTGGCACCTTCTGTCCCACCAAGCACGCCGTCAACCACTGGCGGGAGCGCGCCAAGGCGGGCCACCCGGTCGACGGCCGCCTGATCAACACCAGTTCCTCCAGCGGCCTCTTCGGCAATGTCGGCCAGGCCAACTACGGCGCGGCCAAGGCAGGCATCGCCAACTTCACTGTCGTCGCCGCGCTGGAGCTGGCCCGCTACGGCGTCACCTCCAATGCTGTCTGGCCGGGTGCCATGTCCCGGCTCACCGAGGGCCTGATCCCCGGCGGCGAGGAGGGCAGACGCCACCCGATGGATCCGTACTGGATCGCCCCGGTCGTCGCCTGGCTGGGCAGCCCCGCCTCCAGGGAGATCACCGGCCGCCTGATCGGCCTGCGCGGCAGCGAGATCACCATCGCCCAGGGCTGGGAGCACGGCCCCTCCGCGGTCAGCGGGACCCGCTGGGACGTCGACGAGCTCAGCGAGGTCGTTCCGGCCCTCGTCGCCAAGGCCCGACCCAACACCCCCATGGTCGTCGGCAAGGCCCCCGGCCAGGCCTGAGCCCGTCACCTAGAAGGAGTTCCGCATGGTTGTGGCCCATCCGGAGGCCGTACCCGGCGTGGCCCGGGTAAGAAGCGGCCTCGAGGTCCTCCAGGAGCACCTCGCCGCAGGCGGCGGCCCGCGGCAGCCGATCGAGAAGCTGCTGGGCATGCAGCTGCGCCGGGTGGAGCCCGGCAGTGCCACGGTGGAGCTGGCCCCGTCGTCGCACCACCTCAACGGGCAGGGCATCCTGCACGGCGGTATGTACGCCACCGTGCTCGACAGCGCCTGCGCGGCGGCCTGCTACACCACCGTCCCGGACGGTACCCGGATCGTCTCCACGGACCTGACGGTGAAGTTCCTGCGCTCGGCACGCCCGGAGAGCCGGAGGCTGGAGTGCACAGCCGAGGTGCTCAACCGCGGGCGGCGCAATGTGGTGCTGGAGGCCAGGATGACGGACGAGGCGGACAGGCTGCTGGCGTATGCGACCTGCACGATCATGATCGTGCAGGACTGAACGGCCGGTTCCCGCAGCGAAGGCGGGTCGGAGCGATAGCCCCGACCCGCCTTGCGGTTGTCCTGCAGCTGCTACAGGCCGAGGTCCTTGGAGATCACGGACTTCATGACCTCGCTGGTACCGCCGACGATCCGGGTCACCCGGATGTCGGCGTAGAGACGGGCGATCGGGTACTCGCGCATGTAGCCGTATCCGCCATGCAGCTGGAGGCACTTGTCGATGACCCGGCCCGCGGTCTCGGTGCAGACCAGCTTGGCCTTGGCGGCGTCGGCCGCGGTCAACTCGTCGGTCTCGCGCAGCTCCAGGCAGCGGTCGACCAGCGCTCGGGCAGCCGCCACCTCGGCGGCACACTCGGCCAGCACGAACTTGGTGTTCTGGAAGGAGGCCACCGGCTGCCCGAAGACCCTGCGGCTCCTCACGTACTCGAGGGCGTAGCGGATCGCCCAGTCCGCCTGGGCGCAGGCCTCGACGGCGATGCCGAGGCGCTCCTGGACCAGGTTGGCGCCGAGGTACTCGAAGGCCCAGCCCTCCTCGCCGAGCAGGTTCTCCACCGGCACGTGGACATCGGTGAACGACAACTCGGCCGTGTCGGAGGTCTTGAAGCCGATCTTGTCCAGCACGCGGCCGACCGCGAACCCCTCGCTGCCGGTGTCCACCACCAGCAGTGACAGGCCACCGCGCCGGTTCTCCGGGGTGGCCGGCGAGGTACGGCAGACCACCAGGACCAGGTCGGCCATGAAGCCGCCGCTGATGAAGGTCTTGGCGCCGTTGAGGATCCAGTGGCTGCCGTCCTCGGAGAGCCGGGCGTGGCTGCGGATGCCGGCCAGGTCGGAGCCGGTTCCCGGCTCGGTCATGGCGATCGCCGTCATGGTCTCGCCGGTGGCGCACCGCGGCAGCCAGCGCTGCTTCTGCTCCTCGGTGCCGTACCTGATGAAGTACGGCATGACGATGTTGCTGTGGACGTTGGAGCCGCCGAGCATGTAGCCCGGGCCGAAGGTCTCCTCGCCCACGACCGCCTGATACTTGAAGCCGCGCTGGCCGCTGCCGCCGTACTCCTCGGGCACCTCGATGCCGAGCACGCCCAGCTCGCCCAGCTTGCGGAAGAGGTCGCGCGGCGGGTGGCCGACGGCCTCCCACTCGGCGTAGACGGGTGCGACCTCCTTGGCGACGAAGCTGCGGATGGTCTCCCGGAAGGCCTCATGGTCCTCGGTGAACACCGTACGGCGCACGGTGGGTCCTTTCAGTCGTTGATCTTTGTGGATGAAGAAAGAACGGATGAGTCAGGCCTTGCCCGCCGTCTGGGCGAGAGCGCAGAGCCGACGCTTGAGCTGGGGTTGCTTCAGCCGGGCTGTTCGCTGCGCCGGTTGAGGAACCCGAGGATCCGCCGAGCCGGTCCGGGGCGGTCGAAGAGGACCCGCTGGTGGCTGCGCTCGGCGGCAAGCTGCTCTCCCAGCGTGGCTGCGGTGCCCTGAGCGAGCAGCTGACGGGTGGAGACAACGGCGGCCGGGTCCAGGGTGGCCAGCCGCTGCGCCAGTGCCTGGACGTGGCCGGGGAACTCCTCGTCCGCCACGCACTGCCAGATCAGCCCCCATTCCGCGGCCTGCTGGGCGCTGATCCGGTCGCCGAGCAGCGTCATTCCCAGCGCGCGGGCCTGTCCGGCGCGCCTGGCCAGAACCCAGGTCAGGCCCAGGTCCGGGGCGATCTCCAGGGCCGGGACATGCGGGACGCAGAAGTACGCCGAGCGGGCTGCAACAGTGACATCCGCGAGCAGCGCCACACCCACGCCCCCACCCACGCAGGGGCCGTTCACCGCAGCGAGCACCGGAACCGGGGCTTCGGCGATCGCCGTGCACAACGGGTTGACGCTGTCGGTCAGCGTCCGTGCGATCCGGCGGGCCAGATCGGGTCGGTCGGCACCCATGCCCGCCAGGTCGGCGCCGCCGCAGAACGCCCGGCCCTCGCCGGTGATCACCAGCACTCGCGTGTCCGGGTCGTGGCCGAGGACATCGATGGCGTCCCGGAGCCGGTTCATCAGCTCCCAGCTCAGCGCGTTGAGCCGCTCGGGGCGGTCCAGCGTGATCGTTGCAATGCCACTGTCCAGATGGGTGCGGAGCATGGTCGTGACGTCACCAATCCGCCGCCCCGGCGCCGTCTGCGCGGGCGGGCGTCGTCCTAGGGGAGCGGCCGTTCGGGACGGCGCAGAGAGAGCACCTCCGGAGCAGATGCCGGATCGGGTGCGGCCTGAACATACCTGCTTCCGGCGGTCGGAGGGAACCCGCTGAAGGCTTCGATCGTGAGTTACAGCTCATTGACATGAAGCTGCATCAATCCAACGATTGTCGCGACAGGTGACGGTCAATGCACTCGCATCGATAGTTATCGGCAATGGACTTGAAAGTGTAAGGAGCGCCCATGACCAGCCCAGTGCGACCGTGGATGACAGTGGAGCTGGCGGCGCTCGGCGAGCGGGCGGCCGCCTTCCTGACAGCCCAGGCGGCGGCGCACCGGCAGCGCTGGGTCGAGCAGAAGCACCTCGACCGCGACTTCTGGACTGCTGCGGGCGCCGCCGGACTGCTCTGCCGCAGCGTGCCCGCCGAGTACGGGGGCGGCGGAGGAACGCTGGCGGACGACCTGGTGGTACTCACCGCGCTGGTCGATGCGGGCATCGCGGTACCCACGGTCCAGGTGCAGTCCGTGATCGCTCCGCAGTTCCTGGTCGACCACGGTACGCAGGAGCAGAAGCACCGCTGGCTGCCTGAGATGGCAGCGGGGCGGGTCGTCGGCGCGCTGGCCATGACCGAGGCTCAGGCCGGGTCGGACGCCCGGGCCATGACCACCCGCGCGGTGCGTGAGGGCGGCACGTATGTCATCACCGGCACCAAGACCTTCATCACCAACGGCAGCATCGCCGACCTGGTGATCGTGGCGGCCTGCACCGACCCCGCGGCCGGCCGCCACGGCATCTCGCTGCTGCTGGTGGACACCCGTGACTGCGAGGGCTTCTCCGTCACCCGCGTCATCGACAAGGTGGGCCAGCACGAGGCCGACCTCGCGGAGCTGGCCTTCGACCGGGTACGCGTCCCCGCCGACTGCCTGCTCGGTGCGGAGGGCGGCGGCTGGGCGATGCTCGTGCGCCAGCTCACCAAGGAGCGGATCGTCATCGCGACGACCGCGACCGCAGCCGTCGAGCGGGCCGTCGTACTGACCACTCGCCATGTCAATGAGCGGCAGGCCTTCGGCCGCCCGCTCATCGACAACCAGCACGTCCGGATCGAGCTGGCCGAGTGCGCCACCGAGGCCGTCGTCGCCCGCGCCTTCCTCGACAGTTGCCTGGTCCGGCTCCTGAAGGGCTCCCTCGACGACGCCACCGTTGCCATGGCCAAGTGGTGGCTGAGCGACCTGGAGGGCCAGGTCCTCGACCGCTGCCTCCAGCTCTTCGGCGGCTACGGCTACACCACCGAGTACCCCATCGCCAGGCTCTGGGCCAACGCCCGTGCCCAGCGTATCTACGGCGGGGCCAACGAGATCATGAAAGAGACCGTCGGCCGATCCCTGACGGTCCGACGGTGACCGGAGCGCCGCCGCCCCCCGATCACACTCACGAAAGAGAGAACCGGTGACGAGCACCCCCAAGCGCATCCGCCGTGAGGACCCTTCCGCCGGAGTCTCACGGATCGTGCTGGCACGCCCTGAGAAGCGCAACGCCCAGGACCCCGAGATGCTCTACGAACTCGATGCCGCCCTGATGGCGGCCGTCTCCGACACCGACGTCAAGGTGATCATCCTTGCCGCGGACGGCCCCGACTTCTCCTCCGGCCACGACCTGGCCGCGGGCTTCTACGTGCCGTGCGCGCCCGTCGCAACCATGGAGGGCGGCTTCGACGCCCCCGGCATCGAGGGGCACTTCGCCTTCGAGCACGAGACCTACCTGGGCCTGTGCCGACGCTGGCGCAACCTGCCCAAGCCGACCATCGCCGAGGTGCAGGGCCGGGTGATCGCCGGCGGACTGATGCTGATCTGGCCACTGGATCTGATCGTCGCCGCCGACAACGCCACCTTCTCCGACCCGGTGAGCGCCTTCGGCGTCAACGGCATCGAGTACTTCGTCCACCCCTGGGAGGTCGGCGCCCGCAAGGCCAAGGAAATGCTCTTCACCGGCGAGCCGCTCACGGCGCGGGAGGCCCACTCCCTGGGGATGGTCAACCACGTCGTCCCCACCGAGGAACTCGCCGCGCGTACCCTGGAGTTGGCCAGGCGCATCGCCATCCGCCCCGCCCTGGGCCTGCGGCTGGCCAAGGAGAGCGTCAACACCGCCCTCGACGCCCAGGGCCAGCCCGCCGCGATCGACAACGCCTTCGCGCTGCACAACCTCGGCCACGCCAACAACCTGGCCCGCCATGGCCGGCTCATCGACCCCGAGGGCCCGGCGATCGTCCGGGCCCAGGCACGGTCCGGCAGTTGATCCACGGCCTGGTACGACGACGTCCCCCGGTCACCTTCCCGGTGCCGGGGGACGTGCGGTACGTCGGTCAGTTCATCGCGGGGTACAGCCTGGTCTCGGTCCTGCGCCGCCCGTACCGCCAGTCCGTGTCCTCCAGGCGGAAGACCGGGCGCGCACCGGCCCCCTCGCCGACCAGCCCGAAGCGCACCCGCGCCCCCACCGGCACGATCGCGGGCGTGCTACTGACCAGGCGGCTCTCCATGCTGAATCCCTCGTCGAGCTCGACGAGGACGGCGGTCAGCGGGGAGTGTCCCTTGCGTGGCGCCTGACGCGATCCCACCACCCGGCCCCGTCCTGTGCTGCGCTGCCAGGTGAGCTCCGTCGAACCGCAGACCGCACAGAGCAGCCGCGGGCGCAGCAGGGATGTGGAGCACCAGTCGCACCGCTGGAACCGCAGCTCCCCGAGGGCGAGGCCCTCGGAGTAGAACGTCCCCGGTTCGGTGTCGGCGGTGATGTCGAGTGAGCTGTCGTCCATCGTTCTTCCGTCTCCTTGCGGACAGTGGGTGGTGTGCCGTCGTACGGGCCGGGTGCCTGTCAGTCGTGCGGAAGGACGACCGCGCGGCCGTTGACCTTTCCGGCGTGGAGCCGCGCGTAGGCGAGCGGTGCCTCGTCGATGCCGTAGGTCTCGGTGTGGATGTGCACTGCGCCGGCGCGGGCCAGCTCCATCACCTCGTGGAGCTCCGGCAGGGTGCCCCAGTAGGGTGCGACCGCCGAGACGCCGTATGGCACCGCGCCGATGCCCACGGGAAGAACGCCGCCGGCGATGCCGACCATGGCGATGTCGCCCGCGATGGCCACCGACTGCGCCGCGATGGCCGCGGTCGGCGACGCACCGACGAAGTCGAAGACGGCCTCGGCGCCCAGCCCGCCGGTCAGTTCCCGGATCCGCCGGGCGGCGTTGCCGTCGGAGAGAACCGCCTCGTGGGCGCCCACCTCGCGGGCCAGCGCCAGCTTCTCCTCCGTTACGTCCAGGGCGACGACCTGCGCCGCGGTCAGTGCACGCAGCAACTGGACGGCGACATGGCCGAGGCCGCCCGCGCCGATCACCACCGCCGTGCTGCCGGGCACCAGCTTCGGCAGCGAGCGCTTGATCGCGTGGTACGGGGTCAGGGCCGCGTCGGTGAACGACACGGTCGCCACCGGGTCGAGTTCCCCCAGCGGCACCAGGTGCCGCGAATCGTCGACCAGCAGGTACTCCGCCATCGCGCCGGGCGCCCCCACGCCGGGCGGGCTGATGCCTAGCCGTGCCGAGTGCGGGCAGTAGTTCTCCTGGCCCGACGCGCACTGGCGGCAGCCGCCGCAGCCCCAGGGCGCATACACCACGACCGCATCGCCCTCCGCGAGTCCGGCGACCCCGTCGCCGAGGGCGGCGACGGTGCCGGCTGCCTCATGGCCCAGGGTCATCGGCAGCGGGAAGCGGAACCGTTCCGCGGGCAGGCTCATCAGACCGATGTCGGAGTGGCAGGCCCCGGCAGCGGTGACCTTCAGGAGCACCTGCCCGGGGCCGGGTTCGGGGGTGGGGACGGCGGCGACCTCGGGGGCGCACCCGAGGGTGCGGTACTGGACGGCCTGCATGTCGACTCTCCGTGCTTGTGATTCGGTTCGTGCCGGTCAGCGGGCGGTGTAGGCGCCGTCGACCAGGTGGTAGCCGCCGTGCACGAAGGAGGCGCGGTCCGAGAGCAGAAAGGCAATCAGCTCCGCGACCTCCTCGGCCCGGCCGAGCCGCCCGGGCGCGTGCTGGGCCACCAGCGCCGCGCGGTACTCCTCACTGGCCCGGCTGAGGATCGGGGTGTCGATGAACCCGGGGGCGACCGCGTTGATCCGGATTCCCTCGGCCGCATACTCCAGCGCAGCGGTCTTGGTCAGACCCACCACGGCGTGCTTGGACGCCACATAGGCGCTCTGGCCCTTGGTGCCGACGGAGCCCATCACGGACGAGATGTTCACGATCGCGCCCCCGCCCGCCGCCAGGATCGCGGGAATCTCGTAGCGCATCGAGTAGAAGACGCCGTCCAGATCGGTGGCAATCACCCAGCGCCACTCCTCCAACGGGTAGTCACCGACCGAGGCACCGGAACGCCCGCCGATGCCCGCGTTGTTGACCGCCAGATGCAGCCCGCCCAGGCTGTCGACGGTGGCGCGCACCGCGGCCTCCACCGATGCGGGATCGGTCACGTCCAGCTGGACCGCGACGGCGCGGCCGCCGCCGGCCTCCACCTCGGCGACGGCCTTGCGGGCGCCCTCCGCGTTGAAGTCGGCCACGGCGACCGCCGCGCCGCCCGCAGCAAGGCGGCGGACGGTGGCCAGGCCGATACCCGAGGCGCCTCCCGTGACCAGGGCGGCCTTGCCGCTGAACTCGGTGGCGTAGTCAATGACAGGGAGGACGGACATCGGGGTGGTCCCTTCGGGGTACAGCTGAACGGTCGAGTCAGAGAAGTTCGAGGATGGTGGCGTTGGCCATCCCGCCGCCCTCGCACATGGACTGCAGGCCGTAGCGGATGCCGTTGTCCTTCATGTGGTGGACGAGGGTGGTCATCAGGCGGGCGCCGGAGCCGCCGAGCGGGTGGCCGATCGCGATGGCGCCGCCATTCGGGTTGAGGCGGGCGGAGTCGGCACCGGTCTGGCGCTGCCAGCCGAGCGAGACGCAGGCGAAAGCCTCGTTGATCTCGAAGGCACCGATGTCGTCGATGGTGAGGCCGGCGCGTTGGAGTGCCTTCTCGGTGGCCGGGACGGGGCCCTTGAGCATGGTCACCGGGTCCGTGCCGGTGACCACCGCGGTGTGGATACGGGCGAGCGGGGTCCAGCCGTTGCGGGCCGCGATCTCGCTGGTGGTGATCAGCATCGCGGCGGAGCCGTCGGAGATCTGGGAGGCGTTGGCAGCCGTGACCACTCCGTCTTCCGTGAAGACCGGCCTGAGCTTGGCCATGCTCTCCAGGGTGCCGCCGCGGCGGACGCCCTCGTCGGTGTCGAAGACGCGGGGGTCGCCCTCCGCGTCCGTGACGGTGACCGGTGCGATCTGCCCCGTGAAGCGGCCGTCGTCGATGGCGCGGGCGGCCTTCTCGTGGGAGTCCAGCGCGTGCTGGTCCAGTTCCTTCCGGGACAGACCCCACTCGGCGGCGATCATCTCGGCGCCGACGCCCTGGTCGAAACGGAAGTTGTCGTACCGCTCGTTGACTGCGGATCCGTAGAGTTCGCCCCACTGGCCGTCGCCCATGGCGGAGAACGTCGGTATCCGCGACATCGACTCCACGCTGCCCGCCACCGCGACGTCGTACTGGCCGGCGATGACCCCGGCAGCGGCGAAGTGCACCGCCTGCTGGGACGAACCGCACTGCCGGTCGATGCTCAGGCCGGGGACGTGCTCCGGCCAGCCGGCGGCCAGCGCCGCATACCGGCCAAGCGCGGTGCTCTGCTCGCCGACCTGGGAGACACAGCCCCAGATGACATCGTCGATCAAGGCCGGGTCGAGTCCGGTGCGCTCGGCCAGCGCCCGAAGGACGTGCGCGGACAGGTCGGTGGGGTGGATGCCGGAGAGCGCGCCGCCCGGCTTGCCCTTGCCGATCGGCGTGCGCACCGCGTCGACGATGACTGCATCACGCATGTCTGGGTCCCCTCGGAAGGTTGGGATCCGATGCCGGGGCGGCCGGTGGCCGGCGCGACGTGGCCAGGGCTCCGCCCCGGCATCGGAGGTGGGTGGGCAGCGCAGGTGCTGCTGATTACCTCGGGGCCATGCGGATGGCGCCGTCGAGTCGGATGACTTCGCCGTTGAGCATCGGGTTGGCGATGATGTGCTTGGCGAGGGCGGCGTACTCGTGCGGGTCACCCAGCCGGGAGGGGTGCGGGACCTGGGCGCCGAGGGAGTCCTGGGTGGCCTGCGGCAGTCCGGCCAGCATGGGAGTGCGGAAAGTACCCGGGGCGATCGCCATCACGCGGATCTTGAGGCCTGCCAGGTCGCGTGCGATGGGCAGGGTCATGCCCGCCACACCGGCCTTGGAGGCGCTGTAGGCGGCCTGGCCGATCTGGCCGTCGAAGGCGGCGACGGAGGCGGTGTTGATGACGACGCCGCGCTCGCCGTCGACCTCCTCGGTCCTCGCCATTTCGGCGGCGGCCAGCCGCAGGACGTTGAAGGTGCCGACCAGGTTGATCCGGACCACCCGCTCGAACAGCCCAAGGTCGAACGGGCCCTGTTTGCCGACGGTACGCGCCGCGGGGGCGATGCCGGCGCAGTTGACGGCGACGCGGAGTGGGGCGAGTGCGGTGGCGGTGGCGACGGCGGTTGCCACGTCTGTTTCGTTGGTGACGTCGCCGGGGGAGAAGACGGCGCCGATCTCCTTCGCGACGGTTTCGCCGTTGGAGCTGGGGAGGTCGAGGAGGACGACCTTGGTGCCGTCGGTGGTCAGGCGTTGGGCGGTGGCGAGGCCGAGGCCGGAGGTGCCGCCGGTGACGACGGCGGAGATACCGGTGGTCTGCATGGGGGTGCTCCGATTCCCGATGGTGTTGACGGGGGTGCTACTTGACTGTGCCGTCGGTGCGGAGAGCCGCGATGTGCTCGGGGGTGTATCCGGCTTGTGTGAGCACCTCGTCGCTGTGGCTGCCGACGACCGGCGCGGGGGCGGGCTCCGGGGCTGGCGTGCGGGAGAAGCGGGGGGAGGGCGCTGGCTCCCAGCTGCCGTGGGCGCCGATGCGGTAGGTGCCCCGAGCGGTGTTGTGCGGATGGAGGGGTGCTTCGAGGAGGGAGAGGACCGGTGCGACGCAGGCCTCCTGGCCATCGAACTCCTTGGCCCACTCGTCACGGGTGCGGGTCGCGAAGACGGCGGCGAGCTTCTCCTTCATCACCGACCACTTCGAGCGGTCGTTCTGCCCGGCGAAGTCGGGGTCGTCGGTGAGGCCGAGGACGCGGATCATCGCGGCGTAGAACTGCGGTTCGACCGGGCCGACGGCCATGTGCCTGCCGTCGGAGGTGCGGTATGTGCCGTAGTAGGGGGCCGCACCGTCGAGCATGTTGGAGCTACGGGTGTCCTGCCAGGTGCCCTGGGCGAGGAAGCCGTACATCATGGCGAGGAGGGTGGCCGAGCCGTCGGTCATGGCGGCGTCGACGACCTGGCCGTGCCCGGTGGTACGGGCGTTGATGACGGCGGAGAGGATGCCCAGGGCCAGCAGCATGCCGCCGCCGCCGAAGTCGCCGACCAGGTTGAGCGGGGGGATCGGGTCGTCCGGTGTGCCGATGGCGTGGAGGGCACCGGTCAGGGCGATGTAGTTGATGTCGTGTCCGGGCTCCTGAGCCATCGGACCGTCCTGCCCCCAACCGGTCATCCGGCCGTAGACGAGGCGGGGGTTGCGCGCGATCAGGTCGTCCGGGCCCAGCCCGAGGCGCTCGGCGACGCCGGGGCGGAAGCCCTCGAACACCGCGTCAGCGGTGTCGGTGAGGGTGCGGACCACCTCGATGCCCTCGGGACTCTTGAGGTCGATGGTGATCGAGCGGCGGTTGCGGTGCAGCACCGGCATCCGGTTGACCTGTCCGGCTTCGGCGGGGCGGTCGATCCGGACGACCTCCGCGCCCAGGTCGGCCAGCAGCATCCCGCAGAACGGACCCGGACCGATCCCGCCCAGCTCGACGATGCGGACGCCGGCGAGGGGCCCCCGGCCCTGGGCGGCGCGCTGCGTGCTCTCGATGTGTCCCATGAGATTCCACTTCTCTTGGTCCGGCCGACGGCCGGAACTCTCGTCGGAGTCTCCCCGGCGTGCGGCCTGCGGGACTGATCAAGTTAATTTTGAATACGAACACTGTCTAGATGGACCAGGTCGATTTACGTGTGACTTCAGCTACAAGTAAACGCTGTGCATAGGTAGACCGCGTAGCGACGGGCAGATGTGGTGCAGGGCGCCCGGCGGATGTGCGGGGCGTCCTGGGCAGACAGGGATGGGCCCTGCCAGGTGCGGGGCGGCACCCGCCGTTCAGGAGCGGGCCGCCGGCCCGCCTGCCGTACCCGCCTCGTCCGTGTTGCGCACGTCGGTGCGCCGGGCATGCCGGAGGAACTCCCGTACCAGCGGATTCGGATCCCCGGCCCGTACGGCGAACCCGATGGTCATCCCGGTCAGGCCGACCGCCCGGCGGAAGACGACGCCGTGGACCGCTCGGTGCTCGCTGTACTCCGCTGCGGTGACGCCGATGCCCTGACCGGTGGCGACCTCGGCCAGCCATTGGTGCACGCTGCGGGCCCGCACCGCCGGTTCGCCGATGTTCCAGCGGTCAAGGAAGGAGACGGTGGGGACGTCGTACCCGACCAGCGGCAGCTCGCGCAGCTGCTCGGCGGTGATGGTGTCGAACGCGGTGAGCGGATGGCCCTGGGGGAGCGCCACACAGGCCTCGGAGGTCTGGATGTGCACCGTGTCGAGTCCAGTCAGGCCGTTGGGGAGCAGTACGACCGCGGCGTCGCTGGACCCGCTCAGCAGACCGGCCGAAGGGTCCTGCCACGAGGTCTCCTGCAGCTGGATCTTCACCTCGGGGTGCCGCTGCTCGAACGAGGTCAGCACCCGCTGCGCCGGCGCCCGCAGCCCCACCGGGATGAACCCGAGTCGCAACACTGCCGACTTGCCGGCCGCGGCCAGCCGGACCCGTTCAACAGCCGCCTCCGCCTCGGCGACCAGGCGGCGGGCGTCGCCGAGGAACACCTCGCCTGCATCAGTGAGGGAGACGCGCTTGGTGGTGCGCTCCAGCAGGGCGACCCCGAGCTCGGACTCCAGCTCCCGGATCTGGCGGCTGAGCGACTGCTGGGCGATGAAGTAGCGCAGCCGGCGGGTTCCCAGATCCACAGCCATCTGCTGTTGGTACCACAGAGAACCGGTGCTTCTCACGGCCGCCGGCCGCCCCTACGGTCGCAGCAGCCAGTGCGACCAGCCACGAGGACAAGGACGTTCGATGGAACTGAAGCTGATGCGCGGAGGAGTCCGGCAACTGGAGCGGACCATTTTCGCAGAGCCCTACAGGCGCTTCGAGGTGCGCCCGGTCACCGAACTGATCGGCGCCGAGCTGCACGGTGTGGACCTCGGCCGCCGGCTCGACGACGAGCTGGCCGGGGAGCTGCGCCGGGCGCTGCTGGAGTGGAAGGTCATCTTCTTCCGCGACCAGGAGCTCACCTCCGACAGCCACCTGGCGCTTGCCCGGGTGTGGGGCGATCCGGAGGCCAACCCGTTCTTCCCCATCGGCGACCAGGTGGGCATCTCGCGGCTGGCCAAGGGCGGCGACATGGTCGGCATGGAGAACGTCTGGCACTCCGACCACTCCTTCCTGGCCACCCCGGCCCGCGGTTCGGTGCTCCGGGCCATCGAGGTGCCGGAGAGTGCCGGCGACACCATGTGGGCCGACATGGCGGCCGCCTACGACAATCTTCCGGACGAGGTGAAGGAGTTGGTGGACGGCCTGGAGGCGGAGCACGACTGGTTCCACAGCTGGGGCAACCACATCCCGGTCGAGAAGCGGGACGAGATCCGCAACCGGCTCCCCGCCGCGGTGCACCCGGTGGTCAAGGTGCACCCGCTGACCGGCCGCCGGACCCTCTACGTCAACGAGCCGTTCACCACCCGCGTCCTCGGCATGCCCGAGGACGAGAGCAACCGGCTGCTTGACTACCTGCGCTGCCAGGCCCGGGTGCCGGAGTACCAGGTGCGCTTCCGCTGGCAGCCCAGGGCCGTGGCGATCTGGGACAACTGGGCCGTCCAGCACTACGCCATCAACGACTACTACCCGAAGCGCCGGGTGATGGAGCGAGTGGCCGTTGCCGGGCACGGCTGGAACGGGGATGCCTGAGCGAGGCGATGGCTTGCCGGGAACCCTTCGCTTTGAGTTAGCCCACATTGACATCACTGGTTGACCATCGCGATGATCAGCTGAAATCACGTTTTCATCGGCTTCCCTGGGCTGAGTAGGAACGGACCTGACGGCGTGGGGATCGGGGCCGGTGGACTGCCCGGCGCCGATGAAGGAAGCCCATGACCATCGAGATCACCGGTAGTGCGCAGTGGGAGGCCTGGCAGGCGAAGGTGCTCCCGCCCGTGGAACGAGTGGCTGACGGCCTGTGGTCCATCCCGGTGCCGATCCCGGACAACCCGCTGCGGTACGTCCTGGTCTACGCCCTGGAGTGCCGTGAGGGCCTGGTCCTGGTGGACGCAGGGTGGGACGACGACGTCTCCTGGCAGGCCCTCACCGACGGCATCCGCACCATCGGAGCCCACATCACGGATGTGCGTGCGGTCCTGGTCACCCACCACCATCCCGACCACCTGGGGCTGGCCGGCCGGGTGCGGGAAGCGTCGGGCGCCTGGGTCGCGCTCCACACTCTCGACGCTGCGGTCGCGCGCCCCGGACTCTCACCGGAGGAGCGGTCCGAGGACATCCGGAGCCACTTGGAGCTGCACGGGATCCCCGGCGACGAGGCACGCCGCACCGTGGACCTGCTTGATGTTGGGCGGGCTCTTCAGTCCCCCGCGCCGGACGTCCTGCTGGAGGACGGCGAGGAGATCCGCCTGCCGGGGCTGGAGCTGAAGACCATCTGGACACCGGGCCACAGCCCCGGGCACTCCTGTTTCTACCAGCCGGATCGCCGACTGCTCTTCTCCGGAGACCACGTACTGCCCCGCATCACCCCGCAGATCGCGGTCTACTCACAGACCGCGGGCGACCCGCTCGCGGACTTCCTGCGGTCGCTGGAGCGGCTGGAGACGTTCGAGGTGGACGAGGTCTTGCCGGCCCACGAATACCGCTTCGGCCGGTTGGACCGGCGGCTGGCCGACATGACGCGTCACCACATCGAGCGACTCGCGGAGCTCCGGGCAGCCGCTCGGGAAACCCCCGGGCGGACCGCCTGGGAGCTCTCCGCCCGACTGGCTTGGTCGCGCCCCTGGGAGTCCTTCGACGCGACCAGCCGCCGCTTCGCCATGGCCGAGACCATCGCCCACCTGGTGCTGCTGGAGAACCGCGGCGAGCTTCGGCGCGGTGCCGACCGCCCGGTGCGCTGGTACCCGGCCGCCACCATCTGACCCGCCCCCTGCGGTGACCGCCACCGAACCCGAGGAGAACGCCCATGACCCAGCCCCTCCTGCCGGGGCGCGAGCCTGCCGACCGCTGGCCGGCCGTGGACCTCGACGACCTCCTGGACACCCGTGCTGCCGTCACCGAGGCCACACCGGGCCGCTTCCTGGTCCGCAACGTCCGCTCGACCAGCCCCCGCACCCTTGGTGCGCAGCTGATCGGTCAGACGGTTGCCCTGGCCGAGCGCTCCTTCCCGGGAATGGCCGTGCAATCCCTGCACACGGTCTTCCATCGCGGCGGCGACTCCGGGCAACCGATGGAGGCCCAGGTCGAGACCGTCCAGTCCGGCCGCGTCCTGGCCACCGCCCAGGTGACCTACCACCAGCAGGGTCGGGAGCACTGCCGCGCACTGCTGATGCTCTCCCGCGAGGAGCCCGACTTCCTGCGCCACGGCACCACCCTCCCCGACGGCGTGCTCGGCCCGGACGCCTGCGAGGAGTTCGACTGCGGCCTGGTTCCCTGGGAGACCCGCACCGAGGGCGGCAGCGCCGCCTGGGACCAGGAACAGGCCCGCCCCGCGACAGTCGACATCTGGATGCGCTGCAAGGAACTTCCGTACGACCCCTCGGCCTCCCGCAGCCTGCTCGCCCACGCCTGTGAGGGCTTTGTGGTGCCGGTGGCCACCCGACCGTACCCGCAGGCCGAACTGGACTGGCGCGGCGGCCGAGGTGTGACGGTGCTCCTGTCCCAGACCGTCACCTTCCATGAGCGGTTCTCCCTGCGCGACTGGGTGCTGCTGCGGTCGGAAAGCGTCTACGCAGGCCACGGCCGGATGCACGGCCGCCTCCAGGCGTACGCCAACGGGCGCCTGGTGGCGTCGGTCAGTGCGGACGCGCTGATGCGTGCCGCATCCCCTGGGCATCCCGTCGGCTGAACCGAAGCGCCCTCGCCGCCCCGTACCATCGACCTGGTCGACGCGTCGTCGGACCACCGTGACTGCTGGCAGACCGGTGCCGGCGACGGCGGTCGGATGGACGTTGCGAGGAAGGACCGTTGGTGCCCGAGGACCAGACCACCGCCCCGGTGCGCAGACAGCGGCCCAAGGACCGGAAGCAGCAGATCGCCGAGAACGCCGGCCGCCTCTTCGTCAGCAACGGCTTTCACGCGGTGCGCATGGAGGACATCGCCTCCGCCTCGGGGATCACGGTGCGGGCCCTGTACCGCCACTACGCGCACAAGCAGGCGCTCCTCTCCTATGTGGTCCATGCAGGCCAGGCCCGCTATCTCGCGGCGATCCGCCAGTCGTCCGGTGCCGGTGCTCCGTTGGAGGGACTGCTGCATGGTCTCGCCACCGCGGCCCTGGACAGCCGGGACCTGACCCTGCTGTGGCAGCGCGAGGCACGTCACCTGGATCCGGAGGACCACGACGAGGTGCGCCGTGTGCTCGTCAGGATCGCTGCCGATGTGTCGGCAGCTGTCCAGGACCACCGCGAGGATCTCCCGTCCGACTCCGTTCGGCTCCGGGCCTGGGCCGTCCTGGGCGTCCTTGCCGCACCTGGCCAGTACCGGGCCTCGTTGCGGCGGCCGGATTTCGACACCCTGCTGGCGGCAGCCTGCCGGGCTGCGGTGGAGGCACCTGCCGGGGCCCGCGCTACGGCCCGGCAGGTTACGCCCGGGCCCTTGCGGATGCTCGGCTCACGAAGGGAGCAGTTGCTCGCCTCTGCCGCCCAGGCCTTTCGCGGCTGCGGCTTCGTCGGTGTCGGTATCGATGACATCGGGGCCGGACCGGGCGTTGCCGGGCCCGCGCTGTACCGGTACTTCGACAGCAAGGCTGAGATCCTGGCTGCCCTGGTCGTCCGGCTCGAGGAGTGGTTGGCCCTGGAGTCGCTCCGCGCGCTGCGCTCCGCCGACAGCGACGCCGAGGTCCTCCGCGCACTGGTTGCGGGATACGTCCGGGTGGTACTCGACGCACCCGACATGGCTGCGGTCGCTGTGAGCGAAGCCCTGCATCTGCCCGACGAGACCCGTAATCGCCTGCACAGGCTCCGTCAGGACCGTGAGGTCGAGTGGACCCGCTGGCTCGGGATCCACCGCCCGGGACTGCCGGCGACGACCGGGCGGATGCTGGCGGCCCTCGCCGTCTCGGTCGTGAACGACATGGTGCGTGCACCGCAGTCGCTCAACGTGCAGGCGAAGGCGGATGAGCTGGTCGACATCGCGCTGGCAATCATGCTCGACACCGGCGTCGCCTCAGACCCCGAGCCCCGGCAGAGGAAGGCCGGGGCCTGACCGACCCGGGTGGGTTCCCGACCTGTCAGCGGGGACGCAGCGCCGATGGCCTGGCGGCTCGGTGCGGATCCCGTGCCGCCACTCCACCGGGACGAGAGCCAGTTCCGCACAGCGCTCAGCGACCACCTCCTTGCGGAACGGGCGGTTGAGCCGCTACCACTGCGGCACGGCGGGGTCCACGGAACGGACTGGCCGGGAGGTCTGCTGCCTCCGGCGGCGGCCGCGGGTCGGTGACCGGCAGGGACCGCGACGTCATACCCGCCAGGGATGCCGAGTTGCTCGCGGTCCGCCGTGAGAACGCGGGCTACGGGCCCACTTGATCAGACATGCAGGTGAGTGGATGTTGGGCTCCAGTCGGGGCTCAGAAGCCCGGTGCCGGGCTGCCCGGGTAGTTCGTGATTGAAGATCGGCGCCCCCGGGAAGGGTTTTCCTCCTGGGACAACACAAGTGAGCGATCATGGACCCACACCGTTCTGCCGGGGACGACCTGTCGGACCGATCCACCCGTCACGCAGTGGGCGCAGCGAGGGCCACCGTGGATCTGCGGGGCATCGTCACCGCGTGGAACCAGGAGGCCCAGCAACTGCTGGGATATGGGTCGGGGGAGGTGGTCGGCCGGCCGGCCGTGGACCTGCTATGCGAAGGCGTCAGCGAAGCGGAACTGCGCTCCGCCGCTGCGCGGGGTCGGTGGCGAGGCCAGGCGGCGCTGCGGCATCGGGACGGCAGCCGGCTGGAGGTGGGGCTGCTGGCCCACCGTCGTGAAGCGGCCCCCGCTGTCGAGGAGTGGCTCCTGGTCACCCCGCTGCAAGGGACGGAGCCGCACCCCCAGGACGACGAGCTGACCGCATGGGCCTTCCGGCAGTCGCCCTGCGCGGCCGTGGTCTACGACACCGATCTACGGCTGCGGCGGGCCAACGCGATCGACGAGCAGCTGGTGGACCTCACCGAGGAGGAGATGCGCGGTCTGAGACTGGTGGATTTCCTGCCGTATCCCGAGTCCGAGGTGATGGAAGCCCATATGCGCCTCGCTCTGCAGACCGGCGAACGGCAGCAGGTGGAGCTCTATTGGCGAGCCCCCGGTCAGAGTCGTGCGCATGCCTGGTCGATCCTGCTCGCCCCGCTCAAGGACGAGGCAGCCCAGGTGCGCGGGGCCTGCCTGGTCGCCCTCGACACCACCGAGGCGTACGAGGCCCGGCAGCGGCTGCTGCTGCTCAGCGACGCCGGCGCCCGGATCGGCAGGACCCTGGATGTCACACACACCGCAGAGGACCTGGTCGCTGTGGCCGTTCCCTGCCTGGCCGACCTCGTCACGGTCGGTCTGCTCACGTGTCTGGACAGCGGCATCGATCCGCCCCCCAGCCCCTACCGTGGACCGGTCGACCTGCGGCGGATCGCCCATGGATCCGTTCTCGAAGGCTGCCCCGAGAGCGTGGTGGCCCTGGGTGGGTTGGACCCCTGCCTGCCTTCCTCACCGTCGGCCCGGTGTCTCGCGGCGGGCCGGGCGGTGCGCTACGAGCTGTCCGAGTCCGCGCTTGCACAGTGGGCGATCGAGCGCCCTCAGCGAGTCGCGCAGGTTCGTCGGTACGGAATCCACTCCGCCATGGCGGTACCGCTGCTGGCCCGCGGCGCGGTCCTCGGCGTGGTGCTCCTCGCCCGGCACCGGCGCCCAGAGCCGTTCACCGAGGATGATGTGATGTTGGCCGAGGAGCTCGCGGCCAGGGCCGCCGTCTGCATCGACAACGCCCGCCGCTACACCCGCGAGCGCAACGCCTCCCTGACCCTGCAGCGCAGCTTGCTGCCCCCCGACCTGCCCCGTCGGACCGCGCTGGAGTGTGCTTCCCGCTACCTGCCCGCCGCCGGACAGCCCGGGGTCGGTGGCGACTGGTTCGATGTGATCCCACTGCCGGGAGCGCGAGTCGCCCTGGTCGTCGGCGATGTGGTCGGCCACGGCGTCCACGCATCCGCGGCCATGGGGCGGCTGCGCACCACGATCCGGGCCCTGGCCGATGTCGACCTCGCGCCTGACGAGCTGCTCACCCGTCTCGACGACCTAGTCATCCATCTGTCCGACGAGGCCGAGGACGCGGGTGACCTGGAGTCCGCCGCGGGAACTGCCGGGGCCATCGGTGCAAGCTGCCTGTACGCGGTGTACGACCCTATCTCCGGGCACTGCACGCTGGCCCGCGCCGGCCATCCGCTGCCCTTGGTGGTGACCCCGGACGGCACCGCTGACCTCCTGGAACTTCCGGCCGGCCCACCGCTCGGCCTCGGCGGTCTGCCCTTCGAGTCCATCGAGGTCGAACTCGCCGCGGGCAGTCTGCTGGCCCTCTACACCGATGGCCTGCTTGGCACCGGCTCGCCCGACCAGGCGCTGCAAGCGATGCGGGAGGTACTGGCCCGGCGCGAACCGTCGCTTTCCATCCTGTGCGACACCGTGCTGCAGAGCGTGTTGCACGACCGCCCTGCCGACGACGACGTCGCACTACTGCTCGCCCGCACCCACACACTCGGCGCCGACCAGGTCGCCACCTGGCAGCTGGCGGCCGACCCCGCTGTCGTTGCGCAGGCACGCAAACACACCGCCGAGCAGCTGACGACCTGGGGGCTGCACGAGGCGGTCTTCACGACCGAACTGGTCGTCAGTGAACTGGTCACCAACGCCATCCGCTACGGCTGCCCGCCGATCCAGCTCAGGCTCATCCGAGAGCGGTCGCTGATCTGCGAGGTCTCCGACGGCAGCAACACCGCACCGCATCTGCGCCGCGCCCGGGTCTTTGACGAGGGCGGGCGCGGACTGCTGCTCGTCGCGCAGCTCACCCAGCGCTGGGGCACCCGCCAGACCCACGCGGGCAAGACCATCTGGGCCGAACAGGATCTGGCCGTCGTGTCAGCGGACCAGGACCCGGCCCTCTGAGCCGGACTGTGCCGTGCGGTGCGATCCGGCGAACGGTCGGGGGTCTGCCGCGATTCTGCGGCAGGACCCGGACTGCTTCACCGCAGCGCGTGCGGCCACCGGCCGACCGCCCGCACTCGTCGACGGCCGGCGATCACGACGTGCACGGCCTACTCGATCACCCGACAGTTGGGGAAGTAGTCGTCGATGGCGTAGTGCTGGACACCCCGGCTGTTCCTTGAGGCGCTCATCGCCGGGGAACGTGCGTCGTCGGTCCCGGCGAACCCGACCGTGTGCAAGTCCTGGCAGAAGATCCCTCAGCCGGCCACGGCTCTGTACGGTTTGCTCTCCGATCACCAGGCCTGGATGTGTCGCCACTACCTGGACCGAACCGACCACTTGGGCACCCTGATGGAGTCGCTGAACGCGCGCGTCGCCACCCTGATGACCTTCTGCGATCAGGATCTGGAGGATCTCGACACCCGTGCAGCAGGTTGCGGACGTGGCCTGCGCGTATTGAGCGTTGTCACTCGCCGGTGCCCTCGATGAGGAGCCTGAGCGATGGGATCAACGCGTTGAGGTCCTGTCCGGTTCTGAAGGCGACGATCGTGGTGCCGTTGGCGTCAGTCGTCGGTGAGGCGAAGAGTGCCAGTACCTGGCGCAGGGCCTCGTCGACCTCTGCGACGGGGGCGGTGGATTCGCCCCGTAGCCACTGGCGCAGGACGTGGTTGTGCGCCGCGACCACCGCCGCTGCCATCAGTTCGGCTCGTAGGGATGCCGTTTTGGTCGAGTCACCCATCCAGTTGGCGATGAACTCGCGGAACAGTCGCTGGTAGCGGGCCACGCTGGCGATCTCGCGGTCGCGCAGCGCGGCCACCTTGCTGGTGAGTGCGTACCGCCGGCGTGCCAGGTCGCCCTCGTCGAGGTAGTGGAGCAGTACCAATCGGACGGCGTCGGTGACGGCGGCCAGCGCGGTGTCGTGACTGGAGGTCGCCAGCCGGTCCCTGATCAGCTCCAGCAGTCGGTCGTGGTCGGGGAAGATGACGTCCTCCTTCGATCCGTAGATTCGGAAGAAGGTCGTGCGTCCCAGCTGCGCCCGTTCGGCGATGTCGTCCACGGTGGTCTGTTCGTAGCCGCGCTCGTCGAAGAGTGCAAAGGCGGCGTCCGCGAGTCGATCACGCGCTGATGGCTTGCTCATGACCGCCGTGTTCCCCACTCCACTCGGGTTTCCTGTGGTCATGGTACTCAGTACCGCTTCTCCGGATGTCGAGCCCTCTAGTGGGACTCAGTTCTTTACAGTCGGTACTCAGTACCATTAAAGTGATTGTGAAGTCTTCAGCCAACCACTGGGGGGTGACGGCATGCTCAACGCAGCCAGACCCTGCACGGCTGACGTGCTGGACGCGGATGCGCGCGACGCATGCTTGCGTTATCAGCGGTGCCGGTGGTGCGGGACAACGGCATTTCGTCTGCTCCTGTGTCACACCTGCGGCCCTGCCGATCTCGAAGAGCTGCAGAGCGAGGGAGAAGGCGTGATCCTTCGCTGCGACAGGCGCAGCGCTCTGCGTCCCCGCACTTCGGCAGTCGTCCACATGGCGAAGGGGTTCAGACTGCGCGGCCACGTGATGGGATACGCCCGAGCGGTTCACCCCGGTGTCGGGGTCCGTTTGGTGTCGGCTCCCGACTCCGCCCAGGGACAGTTCAGGTTCGAGGTCTGCTCGGATCGGTACGCCCGTGATGACAGCACCCACGTCTGACTCCGCGGCCTCGTGAGCCCTGCCCCCACGAGCCGGAGACCGGCGGCGTTGTCGTCGATCGTCGACTGCGGACCTGAGTACCCAGTCCCATGAAGAGAGGTGCCATGAACTCCGGAGCGCTGACCGAGTCGGGCCTGCCTGTACAACCGGTCTACGACGCCGCCGCACTGGCGGGCTTCGACCCGGCCGCGAAGCTGGGTGATCCGGGCCGGTACCCGTTCACCCGGGGTGTGTATCCGTCGATGTACACCGGACGGCCGTGGACGATGCGCCAGTACGCCGGGTTCGGCACGGCGAAGGAGTCGAACGCGCGGTACCACGAGCTGGTGAACGCGGGTACCGGCGGCCTGAGTGTGGCCTTCGACCTGCCCACGCAGATGGGATACGACTCCGACGAGCCGCTGTCTCATGGTGAGGTCGGCAAGGTGGGTGTCGCCGTCGACTCCCTGGAGGACATGCGGACCCTGTTCCAGGGCCTGCCACTGGACCAGGTGTCCACGTCGATGACGATCAACGCCCCGGCGGCGACGCTGCTGCTGCTCTACCAGCTGGTCGCCGAGGAGCAGGGCATCCCCGGCAGCAGGCTTACGGGCACCATCCAGAACGATGTGCTCAAGGAGTACATCGCGCGCGGGACCTACATCTACCCGCCCCAGGAGTCGCTTCGCCTGATCAGCGACATCTTCGCCTACTGCCACCGCGAGATCCCCAAGTGGAACACCATCTCGATCTCCGGTTACCACATGGCGGAGGCCGGGGCGACGCCCGTGCAGGAGATCGCCTTCACCCTCGCCAACGGCATCGAGTACGTCCGCACAGCGATCGCGGCGGGTCTGGACGTGGACGACTTCGCGCCCAGGCTCTCCTTCTTCTTCGTCGCCCGCACCAGGCTGTTGGAAGAGATCGCCAAGTTCCGTGCGCACGCCGAATCTGGGCGCGCATCATGCGCGACGAGTTCGGGGCCAAGAACCCCAAGTCGCAGATGCTGCGCTTCCACACCCAGACAGCGGGCGTGCAGCTGACCGCACAGCAGCCCGAGGTCAACCTTGTCCGGGTCGCCCTCCAGGGCCTCGGCGCGGTGCTGGGCGGTACGCAGTCCCTGCACACCAACTCCTACGACGAGGCGATCGCACTGCCGACGCAGAAGGCCGCCCGGCTGGCTCTGCGCACCCAGCAGGTCATCGCCTACGAGACCGACATCACCACGACCGTCGACCCCTTCGCCGGCTCGTACGTGGTCGAGGCGATGACCGACGAGATCGAGACCGCCGTACGGGAACTGCTCCAGGCCGTCGAGGACCGCGGCGGCGCGGTGCACGCGATCGAGCAGGGATTCCAGAAATCCGAGATCGAACGCTCCGCCTACCAGACCGCCCTGCAGATCGACGGCCACGAACGCACCGTCGTCGGCGTCAACCGCTTCGCCCTGGACGAAGAGGAACCCTACGAGCCGCTGCGCGTCGACCCCACGATCGAGACCGACCAGTGCGAACGGCTGACAGTCCTGCGCAAGGAGCGCGACAACCAGGCCGTCCGCCGCGCCCTGGACGAGCTGCGTACGGCCGCGTCCGGCCCGGACAACGTACTGCCGGTCATGCGCGAAGCGCTGCGCCTGCGCGCCACCGGTGGCGAGGTGGCGCACGCGCTGCGCGACGTCTGGGGCGTATACACACCGCGCGAAACCTTCTGACCCAAGACCTTCCTCCTCCCAAAGGCCAGCTATGACTCTTGCCTACGACCTTTCCCCCCGGCGCCCTGTGCTCGCCGAGTCGCTGCTGCCGCGGGTGCTCACCCGTAGCGGCACCACTGTCCTGCTCGGTGCCGTACTGACCGGGTTGGCGGCGCAGCTGTCCATACCGGTCCCCGGCTCTCCGGTGCCGGTCACCGGCCAGACCTTCGCGGTGCTGGTGACGGCGACTGCTCTGGGACCGGCCCGAGGGCTTGCCTCACAACTCCTCTACCTGCT
Source organism: Peterkaempfera podocarpi (assembly GCF_042466665.1). Lineage (GTDB taxonomy): Bacteria > Actinomycetota > Actinomycetes > Streptomycetales > Streptomycetaceae > Peterkaempfera > Peterkaempfera podocarpi. Next base: position 782,470 of record NZ_CP162102.1, on the reverse strand, counting down.
GCTGGGCGCGCTGGGGCTTCCTGTGTTCACCCAGGCCCAGCACGGCATCCACGCCCTTTTCGGTGCCACGGGCGGCTACCTGGTCGGATTCCTGGCCGCTGCGGCGATCGCGGGCTACGGTGCCCGCCGCGGGGCGGACCGGTCCCCGGTTCGAACCCTGGCATCCATGGTTCTGGCCTCCGGCGCCATCTACCTCTTCGGGGCGTCCTGGCTCTCGCTGTCCACGGGCATGTCGGCCGCCCAGGCGGTCTCGGTGGGCGTGGTGCCGTTCCTGTTCGGTGACGCGCTCAAGGCGCTGCTGGCCGCCGGGCTGCTGCCCAGTGCCTGGAAACTGCTGCGCCGCTTCGAGGGGAACGGGAGCTGACCATGGATTCGATCGACATCCACACCACCGCCGGGAAGATCGCGGACCTGCAGCGGCGGATCGACGAAGCCGTGCACTCCGGTTCCGCCCGCGCGGTGGAGAAGCAGCACGCCAAGGGCAAGATGACCGCCCGGGAGCGGGTGGCCCAGCTGCTGGACGAGGACTCCTTCGTGGAGTTCGACGAGTTCGCCCGGCACCGCTCCACCAACTTCGGCCAGCAGAAGCTCCGCCCCTACGGCGACGGCGTGGTGACCGGCTACGGCACGGTGGACGGCCGGCCGGTGGCGGTCTTCGCGCAGGACTTCACGGTCTTCGGCGGCTCGCTGGGCGAGGTCTTCGGCGAGAAGATCGTCAAGGTGATGGACTTCGCGCTGAAGACCGGCTGCCCGGTCATCGGCATCAACGACTCCGGCGGCGCCCGCATCCAGGAGGGCGTGGCCTCCCTCGGCCTGTACGGGGAGATCTTCCGCCGCAATGTGCACGCCTCCGGGGTGATCCCGCAGATCTCGCTGATCATGGGCCCCTGCGCGGGTGGCGCGGTCTACTCCCCCGCGATCACCGACTTCGTGGTGATGGCCGACCAGACCTCGCACATGTTCATCACCGGCCCGGACGTCATCAAGACGGTCACCGGCGAGGACGTGGGCTTCGAGGAGCTGGGCGGCGCCCGCGCCCACAACACCAAGTCCGGTGTGGCGCACCACATGGCGGCCGACGAGAAGGAGGCCGTCGAGTACGTCAAGGCCCTCCTGTCCTATCTGCCCTCCAACAACCTGGAGGAGCCGCCGGTCTACCCCGAGGAGGCCGACCTCGCCACCTCGGCGGAGGACCTGGAGCTGGACGCCGTCGTCCCGGACTCCGCCAACCAGCCGTACGACATGCACAAGGTCATCGAGCACGTGCTGGACGACGGCGAGTTCCTGGAGACCCAGGCGCTCTTCGCCCCCAACATCGTCACCGGTTTCGGACGGGTCGAGGGCCGGGCGGTGGGTGTGGTGGCCAACCAGCCGATGCAGTTCGCCGGCTGCCTGGACATCGACGCCAGCGAGAAGGCGGCCCGCTTCGTCCGCACCTGCGACGCCTTCAACATCCCGGTGCTGACCTTTGTCGATGTGCCGGGCTTCCTGCCGGGCGCCGGCCAGGAGTGGGACGGGATCATCCGCCGCGGCGCCAAGCTGATCTACGCCTATGCCGAGGCCACCGTGCCGCTGGTCACCGTGATCACCCGCAAGGCCTTCGGCGGTGCCTACGACGTCATGGGCTCCAAGCACCTGGGCGCCGACCTCAACCTGGCGTGGCCGACCGCCCAGATCGCGGTGATGGGCGCCCAGGGCGCGGTCAACATCCTGCACCGCCGGGAGATCGCCGAGGCGGACGACCAGGAGACCCGGCGGGCCGAGCTGATCGCCGACTACGAGGACACCCTGCTCAACCCGTATGTCGCCGCGGAGCGCGGCTACATCGACGCGGTGATCCTGCCCTCGGAGACCCGGCAGCACATCGTCCGGGGGCTGCGGGCACTGCGCAACAAGCGCGAGGCGCTGCCGCCCAAGAAGCACGGGAACATCCCCCTCTGACCCCCCTCCCCTACGCACCCCTGGAGCGCACCATGGCCCCCATCAAGGTGCTGCACGGGCAGCCCACCCCCGAGGAGCTCGCCGCCGTCATGGCGGTGGTCTCGGCCCGGGCCGCAGCGGCGTCCGCGGCGGCCGCCGCCCGGCGCGCCGCCGGCGGCCCGGTCTCCACCTGGGCCGACCGCTCCGCCGCCATGCGCCGGATGCAGGCCCCGGGCCCCCACTCCTGGCGCACCTCCACCTGGGCCCAGTGACCTTCCTCGACTGGAGAACCATGCAACTTCACGCCAGCCCAGCCGCCTCCACCACCACGCGCCCCCGCGTGGTGGTGGCCAAGCCAGGTCTCGACGGTCACGACCGCGGTGCGAAGGTCATCGCTCGCGCCCTGCGCGATGCCGGGTACGAGGTCATCTATACCGGCCTCCATCAGACCGCCGAGCAGATTGTGGCCACCGTGATCGCCGAGGACGCACCTCTGCTCGGCATGTCCATCCTGTCCGGTGCTCATCTGACGGTCGTCCAGCGGGTCATGGAACTGCTGCGGCTCCACGACGTGGCCGACACACGGGTCCTGGTCGGCGGCATCATCCCCCAGGCCGACATCCCTCAACTCGAAGCGATGGGCGTCGATGCCGTCTTCACCCCCGGCACGGACATCGCCAGCATCATCCGCACCGCCGAAAGCCTCCTCACCACCTCCGACACCACTGTGGGACAGACATGCTGACCAAGGTCCTGATCGCCAACCGCGGAGAAATCGCAGTCCGTGTCGCCCGGGCATGCTCTGACGCCGGAATCGCCAGCGTCGCCGTATACGCCGAGCCGGACCGGGACGCGCTGCACGTCCGCGTGGCCGACGAGGCCTATGCGCTGGGCGGCGACACGCCTGGCACCAGCTACCTGGACATCGCCAAGGTCCTCAAGGCGGCCGCCGACTCCGGCGCCGACGCGGTCCACCCCGGGTACGGCTTCCTCTCCGAGAACGCCGACTTCGCCCAGGCCGTCCTGGACGCCGGGCTGACCTGGATCGGTCCGCCGCCTCAGGCCATCCGCGACCTCGGCGACAAGGTGGCCGCCCGGCACATCGCCCAGCGGGCCGGCGCCCCGCTGGTGGCCGGCACCCCGGACCCGGTCTCCGGCTCCGACGAGGTGGTGGCCTTCGCCGAGCAGCACGGGCTGCCGATCGCCATCAAGGCCGCCTTCGGCGGCGGCGGGCGCGGCCTGAAGGTGGCCCGCACCCTGGAGGAGATCCCCGAGCTCTACGACTCGGCGGTACGTGAGGCCGTCGCGGCCTTCGGCCGCGGCGAGTGCTTTGTGGAGCGGTACCTCGACCGGCCGCGGCACGTCGAGACCCAGTGCCTGGCCGACAAGCACGGCAATGTGGTCGTGGTCTCCACCCGTGACTGCTCGCTGCAGCGCCGCCACCAGAAGCTGGTGGAGGAGGCCCCCGCGCCGTTCCTCTCCCACGAGCAGAACGCCGAGCTGTACCGCGCCTCCAAGGCCATCCTCAAGGAGGCCGGCTACGAGGGCGCGGGCACCTGTGAGTTCCTGGTCGGCCAGGACGGCACCATCTCCTTCCTCGAGGTCAACACCCGCCTCCAGGTGGAGCACCCGGTGACCGAGGAGGTCTCCGGCATCGACCTGGTCCGCGAGATGTTCCGGATCGCCGACGGCGAGGAGCTCGGCTACACCGACCCCGAGCTGCGCGGCCACTCCTTCGAGTTCCGCATCAACGGCGAGGACCCGGGCCGCGGCTTCCTGCCCGCTCCGGGCACCGTCACCGTGTGGGCTCCGCCGACCGGTCCCGGCGTGCGGCTGGACTCCGGTGTCGAGGCCGGCTCGGTCATCGGCCCGGCCTGGGACTCCCTGCTGGCCAAGCTGGTCGTCACCGGTGCCACCCGCCAGCAGGCGCTGCAGCGGGCCGCCCGGGCGCTGGCCGAGTTCCAGGTGGACGGCATGGCCACGGCCATTCCTTTCCACCGCGCGGTGGTCACCGACGCGGCGTTCGCGCCCGAGGTGCACGGCCACGCCGGCCCGTTCACCGTCCACACCCGGTGGATCGAGACCGAGTTCGACAACACCATCGCCCCGTTCGGCGGCGGTGCGGCCGAGGGCGAGGAGCCCGAGGGCCGCGAGACCGTGGTGGTCGAGGTCGGCGGCAAGCGCATCGAGGTGTCGCTGCCGTCCTCGCTGGGCGTCTCCGCGGCCGCCCCGGCCGCCGGAGCGGCCAAGGCCAAGCGGCGCCAGGGCGCCAAGAAGGCCGGCTCCGCGGTCTCCGGCGACTCGCTGGCCTCCCCGATGCAGGGCACCATCGTCAAGGTCGCCGTGGAGGACGGCCAGGAGGTCCAGGAGGGCGACCTGATCGTCGTTCTGGAGGCCATGAAGATGGAGCAGCCGCTCAACGCCCACAAGGCGGGCACCGTCACCTCGCTCTCCGCCGAGGTCGGCGCCAGCATCACCAGCGGCGCGGTGATCTGCGAGATCAAGGACTGACGACTCTTACGAGGTCGTGCGTGATGGCGGCGGGGTCCCGGCTGGCCGAGGGCTGGGACTTGGCTCAGGTGATGGGGAAGCCGACGGGGACGAGGCCTGCGCCGGCGAGGTAGGTGGCGGGCAGGGCTGCCCGAGGATGCATCCACGGCTCAGGCTCTTCCAGCGCTTGTGTTCTGCCAAGGCGTGCCCGATGGGGATGGCTTGGGGAGAGCGCACGTGGTGGGCTTGCTCCTGTGCATGGTGAACCTTCGGCGGAGCGGCCTTGTTGGGCTCCTCCGGCCGAGTGATCGCCTGCCCGGGGCAGTCGCGTTGGAGTCCGCCATACGGGGCCCTCTGCTTACGGCGAGGGTGTTCGGTGCGCGGGAACAGGGCCTGAGCGTGGAGCGGGCCGCGCTACGAGGCGGCTTGTCGTCGTCTTCCTGGAGTTCGACACCGAAGGGGGCGAGGCGCCCGCCACCTGAGGATGCCTCAGGCCCGGTGGGGGCAGGTTCCCCGAGCGCAGTAAGTTGCTAAAGCCAATCAAAGGAGAGTGCCCCATGTCCGACCGCATGACGACGCCGAAGTGGCACCGGAACACCGGGAGCCGCAGTGCCGTCACTGTGGGGGCGAGCCTCGTCTTGTGCGCGGTGAGCGGGGTCGTGGGCTCGCTTGCGGCGGAGCTGCCCTTCTGGGAACAGGCCGCGGTGGGTGTCTCGGTGTGTGTGCTGCTCGGGGGCGCGGTGGCGTTGCTGGCCGGACGGTCCTGACCGCCCAGCCTCGCCCCGCGGGCGGCCTGGCACAACCCGAGCGGGGCCCGCTGGGCCCGGCGCATGTCCGGGCCGGTTCCGCCCGATCTGGTCGGGGGCGGCGGAACCAGGGGCTGTGCACATGACGGCTCGTCAGTCGTGGGCGGCGCAGGCGGGAAGCGCGAATCCGTTGCCCGCCTTCGGAGCGGCTACGAGGTCCCATGCGAAGTACCCAGCCCGGCGATCATGTCGGCGTCGTCGTTGGCGCCCCTCAGGCATGTCAGGCCGCTGAAGCGGTCCGTCTCGGCGGGCCCGGCATGGGTGAGAGCGTCGATCACCAGCTGGCGGGCCACGGCGGTGGTCAGGCTGGCGACTTCATTCGCAAGCCTGCGATGCGCAGCGCCGCCGCGGCCGCCTTCAGGGCGGCGGTCGCGGCGGTGGTCGGCTTCGTCATCTCCGTGGTCTCCTTCCTGTCCTGCGGGTGTCTCAGGCAGGTGCGGGCCGGCCGGGCAGGTTGCTGCGCGCGTGGATCAGATTGACCTCCAGCAGCAGGTCGCGGGAGTCCAGGAGGTCCGCTGGGGTGCCTTCGGCGCGCAGGCGGTGATCCTCGCCGAAGACCAAGCAGCGGTCGGCGGGCCGCTCCAGGCTGTCCAGGTCGTGGGTGGCGTGGATGATCGTCTTGCCGGCGACGCCGAGCTCCTCGATCAGTTCCATCAGCCACACCTGGGTGCGCGGGTCCAGGGCCGCAGTGGGTTCGTCGAAGAGCAGCACATCGGGGTTTATGGCCAGCACGCTGGCGATGGCGACCTTCTTCTTCTGCCCGCCGGAGAGCTGGAAAGGGGCCCGGTCGGCAAGGGCGGTGATGCCCAGCATGGCCAGGACCTCCGCGACGCGCTGCGCAGCCTGGTTGCGGTCCATGCCCAGTTGGAGCGGGCCGAAGGCGACCTCCTCGCGGACAGTGGGGGAGAAGACCTGCGCGTCGGCGTTCTGGAAGACGATGCCCAGGCGGGAGCGGAAGCCGCGGTTCATCTGCTCGTCCTCGAGGGTGTCCTCGGTGACGGGGTGTCCGAACGCGTGGTAGTCCCCACGGTCGGGGAAGACCAGGCTGGCCAGGACTTTCAGCAGGGTCGACTTGCCGCAGCCGTTGGCGCCGAGCAGGGCGATCCGCTCGCCGCGGCGCACCGTCAGGCTGACGTCGTCCAGCGCCGGATAGCGGTCGAGGTAGGTGTAGTGCAGGCCACGCGTCGAGGAGTTCTCTGCGCAGGGTCCGGTGCCAGCTCACCCCAACTCGTCAGAGCTTTGGCACTCCACGGCGTGATCCCCCAGGGGAAGCCACTTGGGGTCACCCCTTAGGTCGGGGAGACCTGTCCTGATCCGGAGCGTCTCTCGACGGGTGGGATCAGTGGCCTGTGTCCGTGAAGCCGCCTCACCGAACGAGGTGCCTCCTTCAAACCTCGACAAGCCCCGCATCCGCCTGTCCTCATCGTCCTTCGGTGCAGTTCGGGATCGGTGTCGAGGCAGGCATCCGCCAGGACGGTGAGACCGAGGTCCAGGTCGATGGCGCGGCACGCGGTGGACAGCACCGCCACTCCGGTAATCCAGTTCGAGGCGCCGCATATGCTCCTCGATGGTCAGCGGCCGGGCGTACGGCAGCGGCGAGAGCGCGATGGGCGCTGACGCGGCCGACGTTTGCACGGGCACACCGCAAAACGGACTCGCGCCCGTGCGGGCGGCTTTTGGCCAACCCGTCAGGGCACGGTGCAGCCGGGCGGGCAGCCCGATACGGGATCATGTCGGTGGGGCGCGGGCCGCAACCGGAAGGACCGCCGCCCGTGGGACGCCCCGACATCGCGCCGCCATCGCCCAGCGCCTGGCCGGCGTCGACTGGCTCGCCGTCGCGCGCAAGCTCGCCGGCGACCCCGCGATCAACTCCGACCGCATCGCCTCCCCCCAGGGCTACGGCATCGAGCGGTACCGCAAACGCCAAGAGCCGCCCACCGAGGACCAGCTGAACACCCGTGGATCCCGCTGTCCTCGCCTGGCTCCTGGCGCAGCTCGGCACCAGCACCAACCCCGCCGACCTGCAGACCCGCTATGACCGGCTGGGCTCCGCGAAGGCCGGGGCCGTGGAAGTCCTCGGCGAGCGCCGCGCGAAGCTGCTGGCCGAGCGGCTGCACCTGGTCGTCAACGGTGTCGTCGCCCTCGACCAGTCCAACAACCTCACCGGCCTGGAGCGGCAGATCGCCGCCCTGCAGATGGCCACCGCCCCCGACGATCAGAGCGCCGACGACACCACTCCTGAGCTGGTCGTCGCCCCGCTGCGCCCGGCTCACCGCTGGCTCCGGTAGTGGGTTACGAGTTCGGGCCGCTGACCCCCGGCGACGCGGCTACCGTCGCCGCGCGGGTCGCCGCGGTGCTGCAGGACGCCTGGCAGCGCCTCGCCGACGAGAGGCCGCCGTCCTTGCGGCGCTCGGCGACCGCGAAACCGCCCGCAGAGTCGCCGAGCGGCTGGCCCAGTTCCAGGCCGCCATTCTCGACTTCGGGCAGCGCGTCGACGCCGAGGCGAGAGCGTTTGTCACCCGGCAGCTGCCTCACCTGTACGAGGAGGGGGCCCGCCGCGCCGGCCGGGCCGTGGGCGAGCACTTCACCTGGTCCCTGATCCACACCGAGGCCCTGCAGTCCCTCGCCTCCGACTCCTACGCCGGCTTCATGCGCCGCTCCCAGGAGGAGCAGCGCATGGCCTCCGTCTTCTACCGGGCGGTGCGGGAGGCCGCTCGCCGGGAGGTGCCGCTGCTGGCCACCGGAAACACCACCGCCTTGCAGGCCGCCCGGACGCTTGCGGCTCGGCTCGCCGCCGAGCACCAGCTGCTGTACGTCGTCTACCGCAACGGCGCGCGCGTGCCGGTGCAGGCGTGGGCCGAGGCCGCGACGCTGGCCAAGTCGGCGGTGGCGTACAACGCGGGCACCCTCAACCGGTCCCGGGCGGCCGGCGTGGCCTTCATGCAGGTATTCGACGGTGCGGACTGCGGCTGGACCAGCCACCAGGACCCCGACAAGGCCACAGGAACAGTGCGGACGGTTGAGGACGCGGCGGCCTGGCCGATCACACATCCGCGCTGCACCCGGGCATTCGCCCCACGTCCTCACCACGTGGCGGTATAAGTGCCTTCTACGGGGTGTTCTTGAGTGTGCTTGGCGTGGGACAACGCGAAGCGTTGGAGATCGCTTCCCGTCGGTGGGATAATCGTTTCCCGTTTCCCGTTTCCCGTTTCCCGTTCCGGGGGCCTGGGGGCGGGAAGCTCACCTTCATGGATGACCCGACGGGATGGGGGATGAACGGTGCGGGATGCGATCGAGACGACGAGGTTGGAACTGCGGCGCTTCCAGCCAAGCGACGCGCCGGAGCTGCACGAGATCTTCAGCGACCCGATGACCCACACGATTGGTGCGGGGCCCTTCACTTCGCTTGCCGAGACACAGACGTGGATTGAGCGGAGGGTGCGGGCGTTCGAGGAGAGAGGCCTGGCCTGGTACGCGTTGCGCTTGCGTGACAGTGGTGTGCTGGTGGGCAATTGCGGTGCCTTCATCGGGCGGACTGGTTCCCTGGAGCCCGAACTCGGATACGAGGTCCGGCTGGGGTATCGCGGACAGGGGCTGGCGAGCGAGGCGGCCCAGGCGGTGCTGGACGAGTGTTTCGCCAGCGGGATTGCCCGTGTGTGGGCCACGATCCGCCCTCATAACGGGGCTTCACTGCGGATCGCTGCGCGGCTGGGCTTGGTGAGGGAGTTCTCGCGCACAGACGAGCGCGGAGAGCTCCTGTATTTATCCAGGGCTCCGCGTTCGACGGCAACCGATTCACCGTTTCCGGGGCCAGATTCCAGTCAGCATGGACGATGGCCAGCCGTGTCTCCCGGGTGAAGACCCCCTATGCCAGGAAGTGATGGAGCTCCCGAAGCTGTGGCAGCGGTCCGAGATCTGGGTGTGGGATAAGGGTGCCCAGGAGGTGGTCCGCTACCCGGCGGGCACGCTCCGCTGAATAGGTCAGTCGCGGGTGGCACCGTCGGGCCAGAGGATGTGCACAGGCACGCCGACGCGACGGGCGTAGGCGACGACGTCGGCGGTGCCGCCGTAGCCGCGGGCCGGTAGGCCATCCCACACGGCGATCAGCTCGTCGGTGAGGCCGACCAGGATCTCGCTGCCCGCCTGGTGGGCCTGCGAGGTGGACTTGCGTAGCCCGGTGTGGTGGACGTCGACGGCCCGGGAGAGCAGGTCGTCGTAGACCGGATGGTGCCAGTCGGGCAGGCTCTGCCGGTATTCGGCGGCTGGGATGACGACTTCGAGGCGGCCGCCGTGGGCGAGGACGGCTTGCGCGAACCAGGCGTCGGGGCCGTCGGCGATGCAGCTGATGCCCGTCAGGTCCTCGGCGGACAGGTCGTCGACGAGCGCGGCGAGCGCGTCGCGGACTTGCTTCTCCACGGCTGGCGACAGGCCGCGATGGCCGGTGATGCCCAGACGCATGGTGGATTCCCCTCTCACAGGTAGGCATCGTGCAGCAGGGTGTCGAAGTCGCGCACGATACAGGGCGGTGTGGTGCTGGCATAGGCGCGGCGGAAGGCGCGCGCCCGCTCGACGACGCGACCGGAGCGTAGCCGCAGGCCGTCTTGGAGGGCCCGGGCGGCGAGAGCGAAGGCGCTGTCGACACGACCGGAGTTCAGGTTGCCGGTAGCGACGTCGAGTGTGAGCAGAGCCCGCTGTTTCTCGTGGCCGGAGGTTAGGGCGGTGGTGATCTCCTGCGTGGAGGTGAGGACCCAGCGGGGGCGGCCGAGGCGGGCTCCGCATGTGACGCGGCAGGCGGCGACCTTTCGCTCGTCGAAGGTGAACACCCACGGCCACGGTGGAGGGTCCTCGCGGGGCACCCGGCCGTTGTGCTGGTCACATGAGCGCAGAGCCCGTTCGGTGGCACGTTCGTCGCCGGCGGTGGCGTGCGCGACGGCTTCGATGGAGGCCAGCCAGGCGGCGGCTATCGCGGGCAGCTCGGTGCCGATCTGGCGGCGGGCGCGGGCGACGAGGCGCAGTCCTTCGGCGGCGTTGCCCGCCTCGACTTCGAACTGGGCGAGGGAGCCGGTCTGGTAGGCGGCCAGCAGGAGGTCGCCTGAGCTTCGGGCGGCCTTGATGGCGGAGCCGTACCAGGTGCGGGCCGAGCCGTAGTCGGCCATGTCCCAGGCGAGCCAGCCTGCCAGGGAGGCGGCTTCGCTGCCGACGGCCGCCATGCGCGCGCGGTGGGTGGTGTCGGGGGCTTGGGTGGCGACACGTTGGATCAGGCGTAGGTGGGCTTGGGCGACGTCTGCAAGGTCGCGGGAGCCGGTGGTGGCGTCGAGGCGACGGTATGCGGTGGTGGCGACGCGTAGGGCCGCGGCCTGGCCGCTGTCCCAGTCGGGACGTTGCTGGGTGGTTGGGAGGTTGAGGGTTGGCGTGGCCGCGACTGCGGCGACGCCGACGAGGAATTCGCGCCGTTCCACCGTGCTGTTCCCGTTCCGTTCGTAGTCGGCGAGGCCGACCAGGTTCGGGGGGATGCCGAGGTGGCTGGCTGCGCTCGCCAGGAGGGTCATGTTGTAGGTGCCGATGCCGCGGTCTTCGAGCCGCGACATGGCGGGCTGGGACAGGCCGCACGCTTCACCGAGCTGGCGCTGGGTCATGCCCAGGGCCTTACGGGCCTCCTTGATGACGCGGCCGTAGTTGCCGTCGCGTGCCGCGTCCCGTAGTTGCCTGTTGCCCGTCCAGTCCATGCGGCCCCCTGTCCACGGTACGTACCGTTCCCCATCGTTTACCCGCCACGTATGCGCGGTGCGCATATCCGCATGCGTTGGATGCATCGGAGATGGCGGCGCTGGGTGGCGTCCTAGTTACCTGAGGTTAGCGCCGACGGTGTGTCAGATCGGCGCCTCCTTCTGGATCCTCGATCGGGGGTGGAGCCCCCATGTGGGGAGAGCAGCGTGCGCGCCATGACACCCGAAGAGAAGACCTTGCGGACCTGGGATCTACGGCTTGAGCCGATCCCGGTGCTAGTGAGTCAAGCCCGTAGGCAGGCGCGGGCTGAGTTGAGCGCGTGGGGCCTGCCCGACGAAGCAGTGGACACAGCAGTGCTGATCGTCAGCGAGCTGGTGACTAACGCATTCCGGGCCTGCGCGGCCCCGGAGGTCGTGCATGTGCGGGTCGTCGACGAGGCCGACGGAGTCCTGGTCGAGGTCGGTGACCCCAGCGCCCAGCATCCGAAGCCGATGCTTGCCGCGCTGGATGACGAGAACGGTCGAGGCCTGCTGCTCGTGCAGGCGACGTCCGCCGCGTTCGGGGTCCGCGACCATGCGGCAGGAAAGACCGTGTGGGCCAGGGTCGCCGTCGCCGGTGCGGGTCGGGGGCAGCAGTGAACACGGCCAGGGCGTTGAGGTCGGCGCCAGTGATGGTGCGGCAAGCGCCCGTCCCGATGGCATTCGCATGCACCCACATCGTCTACCGCCATGACCAGCCGGGATGGTGGCTCGACCGCTGCACTGCGTCGACGGCGATGGGGGCGCTTGCGTGGATGCGCTTACGCGTGCGGGTGACCGCGGACGAGCTCGGCGGCCTGGCGGTGCACACCGCGGATGCCTGGCTGGACGACGCAGATGCGCAGCGAGCTGCATTGGAGCACCTGGTCGACGGCCGGCGGACATTGTTCGCTCTCGCGGACGAGGACTGCCGGTATGACGTGGCCGTAGAGCCGCTCTATCAGCCGTGGCCGAAAACCGGGCTCCGCTACAGGTCTGGATGCCCGTCGGAGCGATGGCGGCTGGCCGCCCGCCGCCGATGATCCGACGCCGGGAGCCTGGCGTCGCTTCGCCAACTGCTTGTTCCTTCCCACTCTCGTGGTCGTCGCCCTGCTGCTCGCCCTCCTGACCTACCAGCCCAGGTGAGCAGAGCCCTGGCCAGGCGGCCGCCGAGCATGTGCGGCGGCGGCTGCCGTGTCCATCCTTCCCGACCCGCTCTGGAGTTCTGCCATGCCCTCTCCACCCGTATGCCCGCAGGCATCGCTGGCTGCGGCGGCTTCTGGCCAGGCGTCGCTATACAGCGTTCTCCTTCTGGTGCCGCAGGAAGCGGGGCCCGGCCGGGTTGCCGCGTCAGTCCTTGCTGACGGGTCCCTGCACGCGGCCAGGTGCGTGCGCCGCTTGACCGTGGCCCTGGCGCCGATGATGACCCCCGACGAGGCGGCGCGCTGGAGCGACTGGTTCACCTCCCGGACCTGTATCGCCGACGTCTGCTCTGTCCTCGACCAGGGCCAGGAGTACTCCCGCACCTGGTCGATCGACCTGTGTGCGGTCACCATCAGCGTCCGCCGCACTGTCGCCTGCGAAGGAGCCTGACTGTGCACTTCCGGAAGCTGCACGGTGCGGGGAACGACTACATCCTCCTCACCGGCCCGGTGACCCCTACGAACGACTGGCCGGGGATCGCCAGGATTGACGGCCACACACCTCACCTGGGAAAATGTGACGCTACCTTCGGTTTGGGAATCGCTTCTCAAAACTCGGCGACATCGATTCTTCGCGAGGCGGGGTGCTCTCGCTGCTGGGCGAAAACTGCTCTCGGCACTCGCCTACAAAACCACAGCACGGGTGCCGCCACGGGTAGCAGCATGGGTGCTGCCACGGTGGCAGCACCCATGCTGCTCAGTATTTAGAACCTCTTCCAGATCCCACATCCAGACGTCTCCCGGACGACCGTAGGCCAGTGACGGGTGGCTACGCGCGCGAGGCAGATGCCCAGTGGTGGGCAACCCCCAACTCAGCCTCACCAGGCTGTGGCGGTCAGAAGTAGCCGACGGAGTTCCGCGACCGGTGCGGCGTCGCGGTGGGCTCGCCCGGCCGTGCGTCGCCACGCAGCAGTTCCCCCTGGCGGGCGTACAGGTCCGCGTCAGGCCGAGTATCGGTGGACCTTGTTCTCGTACGCGGCCAGCTGCTCCAGGCTTGGGCGCAGTGCGGGGGCGAGCCTGGTGAAGAGGTTCTGCCAGGGCAGGGTCACGTTCTTCACGTGCGTGACCGAGGGCTGCCATTCTGCAGAGAAGCGGATGATCGACGCGATCGACTTGTTGCGGTCGAGGTCGGTCGCCAACGCGGGCAAGGTAACGGTCTCGCGGCTCAAACGCCGCACCTTAGCGTAAGACGTGTCGTCCATCGAGCCAGGGACGAGAAGCACCAACCGCTCGGGCGGCAGCACGCGCATCGCTTCCGTGAATTCCCACAGTGTGCCCTGGGTTGTCCCCAGGGTGAGCACCACGAGGCGGGCTCGCTTGATCAGCTCACGGACGGGCTGCCGCCAGGCGTCCATAGGCAGGTACATGCGCATCGCCCCAGCGTGGGGGATCTTCGCGTCGTGACCGCCGACAGCCAGCAAGGGACCCACGGGCCGCAGGGCGTCGGCGATGTGTTCCTCCTCGTCCTTGCTGGAGAGCACGGCAAGCATCAGTTCGCCGAAAAGATCGTGCTGCTGCTGCTCGTTGTACATGTTCCTGCTGACTTCACCGCGCTTCACGTCCTCGGCGAACGGCCTGAGGTAGAGGACGTACGAGCCGGGACGGAAATCTGTTGTCGCTTTGAGTACAGGGTTGAAGTGCCGCCGCGCCCGCAGCGGAAGTTTACGGAACCCTTCGTAGGCCCATATCGCCATGAAGGAAAAGGTTAAGACGTAATAGTGCTTCGGAGAGAATAGGTAGATGCCGTAGGCGGCACCCGTGATTGAGAGAATTGAACCAAGCCACCCAGTGAGCCAAAGTGCCAGTGCTCGCTTTGCTGATTGGCCCGGGTGGCGGGCGTAGCGAGTCCGGTCACGCCAGTCTCCCGCCGTCAGACCCGGCGGAAGGTCCAACCGGCCCGCGGACCACCAGAATCCTAGCCATTGCAGCTTCTTCCCGGCGGGGACTACCTGGATGGCCAGCGCGCCCGCGATGAGAAAGACAGGAAGGAAAGCGCTCCTGCTGACCTTCGAACCGGCTCCGGCGGAGTCCCCGACCATGCTGAAGCGGAAGGCCAGGAACACCAGGAGAGGCGGCATCAGCCACTGCAGCAAGAACCCCGCCAATTGCCTTCGCGTGCTCTTCAATCGGGCCGGCACTGCCATGGCAGCGCTTCCGGCGACGAGCCCCACGAGGTACAGGCGGTCCCCGTCCAGCTCGAAGAGCAGAAGCGCGGCCAGCCCTACCCCACTCGCCCTGAAATCTCCCGGTCTGCGCGGACCCAGGAGAATCTCGGCAGCGCACAGAGTAAGCAACCCGAACAGAACGGCGCCGTATGGCGCGGGGATCATCGCGTTCAGTCCGATCTCCTGCGCTGCACCAAGCGAGGATCCGGCCGCAGCCCGTAGTCCCATGCTCAAGGCCCTCCCTTGATGTGTGACACATGCCTGAAGTCCACTCAACTTCATTGCACTGAAAGCCTGTTAGTGCCAGCGGGTTCTTCGGCATCATGACTGTATGTCAAACCTCCCCCCCAGACCTGCCACCTCCGAGCCGACCGTGGGGCAGCGGTTGTGGAACCCCAGCGTCGGGCCTGCCCAGTACCAGGACTCGTCCGAGTCGTATCAGAGCGCACTCATCGAGCAGTACAAGCTGTGTGTCGAGATGGCGGACCGTGTGAGTGCGCGGCGGAACGCCGCGAACACCTTCTTTCTCACAGTGAACAGCGCCGTCGTGACACTCCTCGCCGCCGTCCTCCCCACCACGAATGGCGCCCCCGTCGGGGCGCTGATCGTCGGGCTGATCGTGCTGCTGCTGATATGCCTGTCGTGGTTCACGCTGATCCGCTCGTACCGGCAGCTCAACGCTGCCAAGTGGGCGGTCATCGGCGCGCTGGAGGACAAGCTGCCTGCGTATGCATACTCGCGTGCCGAGTGGGGCCTGCTGGGGAGTGGGAACGACTGGCGGAAGTACCTCCAACTCTCGTACGTGGAGCAGTGGGTGCCGGTGGGGTTCGCCGTGGCGTACATCGTGGGGTTCGTGACGCTGCCCCGTTGAGTCTCGGCCACTATCCCGCGGTCGACGTCCGCCTCACCCCTGCAGGCCACACCACGTCTACCGGGATCTTTGCCGCCCGAGCGCTCTCGACGACGTCCGCCGTGCCACCGCCATTGCCGGTGGGCGCTGAGCCGTCCCAGATAGCCACGAGGCGTTCGGCCCGACGCAGGAGTTCCCGGTTGGCAGCCTCGTACGCGGACCGGCCGACCGTGTCGTACGGCATGACGACGACCTCGTCTGCGGCTGCCACCAGCCGGTCGAACGTGGCCGCGTGCGCGGGCCCGACCTGCGTCCACCGGTAGTCGCGGGACGGAATCACCACGATGAGCCGGCCGCCCGCGGCGAGTAGCGCGTCGGCGAACACCGAGTCGGCTCCGGGCGCGATGCACGAGTAGCCCACGAGGTCCTGGCCGCTATATCGGGCGAGGAGGGTTTCGAGGGCATGACGCACGAGCTGCATACCTGTCCGGGTCACGTCCATGTGGCCGGTCGTCGCGAGTCTCACCATGGGGAGACCCTAATGCTGGCCGGGAGGCGCGGGCCCCCCGCTGCTGCAGCCGCCGCCCTGCATCGCGCCACCTGCGACCGCCTGGGAGAGGCATCCGCCGCACGGAGGAGTCGACAGTCAAGCCGCTCACCTGCGCAAGGGCTCACGCGGCGGACGGCCACCCGGTTTCGATGAGGACCGCTGCAAGAAACGCGACTCTGTCGAACGGGCGATCAACCGCACGAAACAGTCCCGGGCGATTGCCACCCACCCGCGTTCGACACAATTCGGCGGCGTGGAGGGGTGAATTCGGGGTCTGACCTGGGCGGACGTGCGGCCCATCCTCACGGCGCACAGAACGCGCTGAGGCTCTGCGAGCGCTCGTCCATGCCCGATCGGGAGCGGCCCGAGTCCGCGCGGCACCTCCGGCCGCAGCAACACTGCGGGTCCGGCCCGCTCTGTACCTGGTGTCGGATGCCGACCAGCGCCCCGCCGGCCACCAGCCCCCTGCCAGCCGCCAGCTGCAGGGGCTCGGGGTTTCCGCGGCGACCGTGACGGTCTGCACCAGCAGGGTCCGGGTCACCCCGGACTCGGCGAGCACGTCCGGGACCCTGGCCAGGACCATGCCAACGCGAGCGGAGCCCTGCACTCGGTGATCCTGCACGTGGCGGTCAATGCCAGATGGCCCGGCGCATCCACGGCGAGGACAGCTGCCCGGCCGGGCACGAGCGGCAGGTGCGCATGCAGACCATCGAATGAGGGCGGAAACCGGGTGTCGTCGACGAGTCGAAGAAGGACGCTGCTGGACGCCGTCGTCGAGGCCGGCAGATACCCCATGCTCCGACAGCCCCCGTATCACCTCTGCGCGAGCAGAGCGGACGACGGAGGATTTTGTGGCACGCCTCGTCATGAGACGTGAGAGAAACCAATGGTTTGTGGGACAAACAGCTCCCGTGGCGGACCGGATGGCACGGTCCGTCACGGGAGCTGTAGCGCTTACAAAGCAGGGGCCGGCACTTCCAAGCCGCCCGGGCCGCCACCCTGATTCCCGCGCCCGCGAGGCCCCGAGCCGATCACGGTCGGTTGGCTGAGGTCGGGTGCTCCCGGCACCGGCGGGGATGTCCCCCGCCGCCGGGTGGGACGTGCTTTCCCGAGGAGGCGGTGGTGTCTCTGCTGTTGTAGATGGGGATTGCCCTCTACCACCTGAATGCTTGTTCGGGAGGCGCCGGTGTTCGACGGATCCTGGGCCGGTCGTGACCTGGGAGAGGAGAACGCGTGCGGATGGAAGGGCCTGTGGTTGCCAACGACGGGGAGGGCTCGGTGGGCCCTGTGGATGGGGGCGTTGGCGTAGGTGTCCCGGGGGGAGGCGCTGTGGACTGGTGTGGGTGGTTTCTGCGAGGGGCGCCCTGGGCTGAGGGTGTGGAGGCGGACCGGTTGCGGGTGTTGCTGGGGTTGATGGGGAGGCGGTGAGGTCTCGGTTCGGTGGCCGGGACCTCACGTGCGGTCAGGTGTCGATCTCGTCGAGGGTCTTCCAGCGTGGGTGGAGGCGCTGGCGTATGCGGGTGCATGGGTCGGATCCGGTGGCGGGCGTGGCGGGGGAGACGTCGTTGCCGTGGAGGTAACGCTTGAGAAGGGTTCGTCGTTGGCGGAGGGTGCCGGTGTTCCAGCCTTGCAGGAGTTCTTCGGCAGGTGTCGTGCGGGTGGGGGTGCGGTCGCTGGTGGTGAGGGTTTCGCGGAGGCGGGAGATCTTGCCATTGAGTCCGGCGAGCAGGGTGAAGTAGTCCTCGTCGCTCACGCCGGTGTCCTGGAGGGAGCCTGCGGTCCAGCGGCTGAGCAGGTCCTGTTTGCGGGCGAGTTCGCGGTCGAGGCGGTCCTGCAGGATGCGGCGCTCGTGCTCCTGGGATGGGCTGTGATGGGTGGAGGCTGCGGTGAGCATGCGGGTGAGGAAGGCCTTCATGCCTTCACTCACGGCCTGGTCGGTGGGCGTGGCCGTGATGGAGATGTGGCCGCAGCCGCCGTAGGCGCTGGGTGGGCAGCGGTAGGTGAGATGGCGGTCGCCGTTGCGCTTGCGGTCGGCATGGCCCACCAGGCCGCGTCCGCAGAGGCCGCAGCGCAGGATGCCGGAGAGCAGGTAGCGGTTGGTGACTGGGGCGCGCTGGGCGCCGAGGGGGATGCCGCGCTGGCGGCGGCGTAGTTGCAGGTCGAACTGGACCTGGGACCAGTCTTTGGGGTCGATGATCGGCTCCCAGTTGCCGCGCAGGGGTCGTCCGGCGTCGTCGAACAGGACGAGGGACCAGCCGTCCCAGGGGGTGGAGGGGTCGAGGCGGTGGCGGCCGGAGTAGGAGACCATCCCTGCGTATCGGGGGTTGCGGAGCATTTTGTTGACCATGGTGGAGGACCACAGTTTGGCCTCCGGTGGGCGGATGCCTTCGCGGTTGAGGCGGGTGGCGATGCTGTAGGCGGTCTCGCCGGTGAGGCAGGCGGTGAAGATGTTCTGCACCACGGTGGCTTCGGCGGGCACGGTGGTGCCCTTGCCGGGGCCCTTGCGGACCCAG
This sequence comes from Peterkaempfera podocarpi, assembly GCF_042466665.1. Taxonomy (GTDB): domain Bacteria; phylum Actinomycetota; class Actinomycetes; order Streptomycetales; family Streptomycetaceae; genus Peterkaempfera; species Peterkaempfera podocarpi. The sequence continues at coordinate 764,230 of NZ_CP162102.1, read as the reverse complement.
CCGTAGGCGATGCGGCCCTGGACCCTGCCCTCCTGGGCGAGGGACAGGTGCATGCGGGCCACACGGCGGGCGGTGTCCTCGGAGGACTTGAGCGCCATCACGCACATCATGCGGGCCATGTGCCGGTCGCTGTCGTTGATCAGGTTCATCCGGCCGCCGGTCGCACCGATCACCGGACGCTTGACGTACTCCACGACATCGATCAGGTCCTCCAGGTCACGCGGCTGACGCACCAGCCGGTCAAGGTCGTAGAAGACCACCCCGTCGATGACCCCGCCGGCCAGATCGGCCAGCAGCTGACGGAACTTCGGCCGCATCACCACCCAGTCGATCGACCCGTCCGGACGAATGATCTTCTTCTTTTTGAACGCCGAGGTGTCGTTCTCCTTGTAGACCTTGGCGAAGGGCCCCCAGGTGAGTCGGGTGCGGGTGTCCTCGGAGTCCTCCAGCTGCCGCTCGACGCCTGCCTCCAGACCGAAGCGGTCCGAGGAGATCCGCAGGTATGCCCCGGGCCGCTGCGGCACGAACGCGGACAACTGGTCGTGGATGTTGAGAGTGATGCCGCGGTTGCGGACATGGGCGGGGATCTCGAAGTCATCCCATACGGACAGGGCGGGCGGCTGCGTCATGAAGGGCGTGCTCCGGTTGCTCGTGGCCTGCCGACACCGGACACTCTCCGCTGAACCCGGCGGGCGCCGACGCACCCGTGTGGCTGTTACGCTGCAGGTTTCCCTGCCGCGATACTGGCCCCATGCGCATCGACTACGACCCCGACGCAATGGACCCAGGCGCCTTCTACAAGCTGCTCACGGCCGTGGTGGTGCCACGGCCGATCGCCTGGGTGTCCACCGTTTCGGCAGACGGCTTTCTTGCGAACCTCGCACCGCACTCCTTCTTCACGGTGGCCTGCACCGATCCGCCGATCGTGCAGTTCACCTCGGTGGGGCGCAAGGACTCGCTGCGCAACGCGGAGGCCACCGGTGAGTTCGTGGTCAACTTCGCGCCGGAGTCGCTGTTCGAGCAGATCAATGCGACCGGCACGGACTTCCCCGGCGATGTGGGGGAGTTCGACGCGGTGGGGATCGAGCGGGAACCCAGCGTGCGGGTGAAGCCTCCGCGAGTGGCGGCGTCGCCGGTGGCTCTGGAGTGCGTGCTGCACAGCACCCTCCGGCTGGGGAGTTCCACCGTGGTCTTCGGGCGGGTGGTGCACGCGGCGGTGTCCGAGGAGGTGACGGTTGAGGGTCATCCGGAGATCGGGCGGCTGAAGCCACTGTCCCGGCTCGGCAAGAACGAGTGGGGTCTGACCTCAGGGGTGCGGGAACTGGCGCGGATCCGGTACGCGGACTGGGAGGCCCAGGGCTGATCTGCCGGGCTGTCCCGCCGGGCGGATCCACCCGCCTGCGGCGAATGTGAAGCTGAGCTGTGGTTCTGCTTTAGAAAACCTCGATGGACTGAACGCCCGCGACCGGGCAGATTGCTGTTCTGCCCGGTCGTGCATCGGGTGTCCCCCGTTCGTCGTGCGTTGCAACAGGAGCCGCAGCCGTGAAGGCACTGGTGAAGGAGAAGGCCGAGCCCGGGCTGTGGCTGATGGATGTGCCGGAGCCGTCCATCGGCGCCGGTGACGTGCTGATCAAGGTGCTGCGCACCGGAATCTGCGGCACCGACCTGCACATCCGCGCCTATGACGGCTGGGCTCAGCAGGCCGTGCGGACCCCGCTGGTGCTCGGGCACGAGTTCGTGGGCGAGGTCGCGGAGATCGGCGCGGATGTCGCCGACATCAAGGTCGGCGACCTGGTGAGCGGTGAGGGCCACCTGGTCTGCGGCAAGTGCCGCAACTGCCTCGCGGGCCGCCGCCACCTGTGCCGCTCCACGGTGGGCCTGGGGGTCGGCCGCGACGGGGCGTTCGCGGAGTATGTGGCGCTGCCCGCCTCCAACGTGTGGGTGCACCGCGTTCCGGTGGACCTGGACATCGCGGCGATCTTCGACCCGTTCGGCAACGCGGTGCACACCGCACTGTCGTTCCCCCTGGTCGGTGAGGATGTGCTGATCACCGGCGCCGGGCCGATCGGCATCATGGCCGCCGCCGTGGCCAAGCACGCCGGCGCCCGCAATGTGGTGATCACCGATGTCAGCGAGTACCGCCTGGAGCTGGCCCGCAAGGTCGGCGTCAGCCTGGCCCTGAACGTCGCCGAGACCTCCATCGCGGAGGGCCAGCGGAGCCTGGGCCTGCGCGAGGGGTTCGACATCGGCCTGGAGATGTCCGGCCGCCCCGAGGCCATGCAGGACATGATCGCCAACATGACGCACGGCGGCCGGATCGCCATGCTCGGCCTGCCGTCGCAGGAGTTCGCGGTCGACTTCGCCAGGATCGTCACCTCCATGATCACCATCAAGGGGATCTACGGCCGGGAGATGTTCGAGACCTGGTACGCGATGTCGGTGCTGCTGGAAGGCGGCCTTGACCTCAGCCCGGTGGTCACCGGCCGGTACGCGTACACCGACTTCGAGGCAGCCTTCGACGACGCCGCGAGCGGACGCTGCGGCAAGGTCATCCTCGACTGGACCGCCTGAGACCCGGACCGCCTGAGACCCGGACCGCCTGAGCCCGGTACGGCCTGAGACCCGGACCGCCTGAGCCCGGTACGGCCTGAGACCCGGACCGCCTGAGCATCCCCCTAGGAGCCTTCCGCCATGTTCGACTCGGTACGCGACGACCTGCGCACCACCCTGGACGAGATCCGCGCCGCGGGCCTGCACAAGCCCGAGCGTGTGATCGGCACCCCGCAGAGCGCCTCCGTGGCCGTCACGGCCGGCGGACGCCCCGGTCAGGTGCTGAACTTCTGCGCCAACAACTACCTCGGGCTCGCCGACCACCCCGAGATCGTCTCCGCCGCCCGCGAGGCACTGGACCGCTGGGGCTACGGCATGGCCTCGGTCCGCTTCATCTGCGGCACCCAGGAGGTCCACAAGGAGCTCGAGGAGCGACTCTCCCGCTTCCTCGGCACCGAGGACACCATCCTGTACTCCTCGTGCTTCGACGCCAACGGCGGTGTCTTCGAGACCCTCCTGGACGAGCGTGACGCCGTCATCTCCGACGCCCTCAACCACGCCTCCATCATCGACGGCATCCGCCTCTCCAAGGCCCGCCGCCACCGCTACGCCAACCGCGACATGGCCGACCTGGAGCAGCAGCTCAAGGAGACCGCCGACGCGCGCCGCCGCCTGATCGTCACTGACGGCGTCTTCTCCATGGACGGCTATGTCGCGCCGCTGCGGGAGATCTGCGACCTCGCCGACCGCTACGACGCCATGGTGATGGTGGACGACTCCCACGCCGTCGGCTTCGTCGGCCCCGGCGGTCGCGGCACCCATGAGCTGCACGGCGTCATGGACCGGGTCGACATCCTCACCGGCACCCTCGGCAAGGCCCTCGGCGGCGCCTCCGGCGGCTATGTCGCCGCCCGCGCCGAGATCGTCGCCCTGCTGCGCCAGCGCTCCCGCCCGTACCTCTTCTCCAACTCCCTCGCCCCGGTGATCGCCGCCGCCTCGCTCAAGGTCCTCGACCTGCTGGAGGACTCGGCCGGCCTGCGGCAGCAGCTGCGCGACAACACCGCGCTGTTCCGCACCCGGATGACCGAGGCCGGCTTTGAGATCCTGCCGGGCGACCACCCCATCGCCCCGGTCATGATCGGTGATGCCTCGGTCGCCGGACGGATGGCCGAGCTGCTGCTGGAGCAGGGCGTCTACGCCATCGGCTTCTCCTACCCGGTGGTCCCGCACGGCAAGGCGCGGATCCGGGTGCAGCTCTCCGCCGCCCACTCCACCGCGGACGTCGAGCACGCCGTTGCCGCCTTCGTCGCCGCGCGGGCGGCCCTGGCGGACTCCGCCGAGGCATAACCGGGCCGAGGGGCGACCGGCCGGGCAGTCCCGGTCGGCCCCCTGTCCGGCACAGGCAGTCGCCCGGGTCGCCCGCCCTTCGGTCGGCCCGGGCCGTCGCCGCACGGTCGGCCCGGTCCTCCGCCTCGTCGTCGCCCGCTGCGCCCCCGGCCGGGCGCCCGGGCGCCGGTCACCGCCCCCGGCGACGGCCGGCCACGGATCGCCGCCGGGAGGCGCTCGCGCTGGGGCTCAGGGGATGGCCGGGGTGACCGGCCCCCGGCGACGCCCAGCCACCGATCACCACCCCCGCGACGACCCGTCGCCAATCACCGTGGTCCGGTGACGCCCCGCCGTCGAACTACGATGACCAGGTGATCGATGCCCGGCGGCTGCGGACCCTGCGCGCGGTGGCGGACCACCGTACGGTGACCGCCGCGGCAGCCGCGCTGTATCTCACCCCCTCCGCCGTCTCCCAGCAGCTCGCCGCGCTGGAGAGCGAGACCGGCCACCGGCTGCTGGAGCGGCACGGCCGGGGCATCCGGCTGACCGCCGCCGGAGAGATCCTGCTCAGCCACGCCAATGCGGTGCTGGCGCAGCTGGAGCGGGCCGAGGCCGAGCTGGCCGCGTACACCTCGGGGGCGGCGGGCGAGCTCACCGTGGCGTCCTTCGCCACCGGCATCGGACTGGTCCTGGCCCCGGCGATCGCCGGACTGGCCCGCAGCTCGCCCGGCATCAGGGTGCGGGTGCTGGACGCGGAGGGCGACGAGAGCCTGCCCATGGTGCTGGACGGGCGCGCCGATCTGGCCGTCGCCGTGGAGTACCGGGGCGCACCCCGCGAGGACGACCAGCGCCTCGCCCGGGTCCCGCTCTACGCCGAGCCCTTCGACGCGGTGCTGCCCATTGCGCACCGCCTCGCCGGGGCCGGTCGGATACCCGTCGCGGATCTCGCGGACGAGCCGTGGATCGGCCCCTACCCGGGCAACCCCTGCCATGACGTGGTGGTGCTGGCCTGCGAGTACGCCGGGTTCCAGCCACGGCTGGTCCATTCGTCGGACGACTTCCGGGCCGTGGTGGCACTCGCCGGCGCGGGTGCCGGGGTGGCTCTGGTGCCCCGTTCCGCGCTGCGGGGCATGGATCTGGGCGAGGTGGTGGTCCGGCCGGTCGACGGTGTCCCCGCGACCCGCAGGGTCTTCGCCGCCGTGCGCCGCGGCGCCGAGGAGCATCCGCTGATCCGCCCGGTGCTGGACGCGCTGCGGGTCGCCGCCGAGCAGATCCACCCCGGTGGCGCCACCTCGGACGGCTGAACGGGGGCGACCGTCCCCGGGGCGAATGCGACTGCGGCTCCCGGGCACGGATCAGCGTATGACGATGCGCTTGGGATTCGGGTTGCCGCAGATGAAGCAGTACACCGTCGGGCAGGATGTGCCGATGGTGGCACGGCGGGCGGAGGAGATCGGCTACGACAGCCTCTGGGTGTTCGAGCGGGTGCTCTTCCCGGAGAACCCCACCCAGGGCCTGTACGGGATCCCCGGACTGCCGTGGCCGGGCACCTACCGCTCGGTGGCCGATCCGCTGGTGGTACTGGCCCTTGCCGCCGCCGTCACCGAGCGGCCCCGGCTGGGCAGCAGTGTGCTGGTGGCGCCGCTGCACGGCCCGTTCCAGCTGGCCAGGACCCTGGCGACGCTGGACGCGGCAAGCAACGGCCGGATGGTGGCCGGTTTTGGCACCGGCTGGTCGCTCGACGAGTACGCGGCAGCGGCCGTCGTCCCCTTCGAGGAGCGCGGCGCCGCCCTGGACGAACTGCTGGATGTCTGCGCGGCCGTGTGGGGCCCCGACCCGGTCTCCTACGAGGGGCGGAACACCGTGGTCCGGGAGGCCGAGGTGGGGCCCAAACCGGTCACCCCGATCCCGGTCTATCTGGCCGCGGGCGGCGGCCGGGCACTGGAGCGGGTGGCCCGCCGCGCCGACGGCTGGCTGCCGACCGGAGAACCCGCGCAAGCCCTGGGCGCACGCTGGCGGCAGCTGACCGAGCAGGCCGCCTCCTTCGGCCGCGCCCCCGACGCGCTGGACTTCTGCGTACGGGCGAATGTGCGGCTCACCCCGACCGCACTGCCCGATGCGGAACGCAGCCCCTTCACCGGTGCCGTGGAGCAGATCGTGGCGGATGTCGCCGCGCATGCCGCGGTGGGCGCCGACGAGGTGCTGCTGGACCTCCAGAGCAGTGCGCGCGACGGCAAGGAACTCACCGATCTGGCGGCGGAGCTGTACACCGCGGTCCGCGGGGCGGGGATCTGAACGCGGCCGGCTCGCACCGCCCCCCTATGCTGCTGCGGCACAAGGCAACGGCAACGGCAACGGCACCGGCAGCGGCAGCGGCAGCGGGGCAGTGAAGGGAATGGCGCGGATGGACGGGCAGTCGGTACCGGTCGCGGTGATCGGTCTGGGGGACATCGCGCAGAAGGCCTATCTGCCGGTGCTCACCGCCCAGCCGGGCCTGGAACTGCATCTGATGACCCGTGACCGGGCCAAACTCGACCGGCTCGGCGACTCCTACCGCGTCCCGCACCGCCACACCGATCTGGACACCGTGGTGGAGGCGGGCGTCCGCGCGGCCTTTGTGCACGCCGCCACCGACCAGCACGTCCCCATCGTGGAGCGGCTGCTCGGCGCCGGTGTGGCCGTCTATGTGGACAAGCCCCTGGACTACGGCCTTCCGGGCGCCCGCCGCCTGGTGGAAATGGCCGAGCTGAAGGGGTGCTCGCTGATGGTCGGCTTCAACCGGCGCCACGCCCCCGTGTACTCCCAGGCGCTGGAACGCCCCCGCGAGCTGATCGTCATGCAGAAGAACCGCGAGGGCCTGCCCGAGGACCCCCGTACGGCGGTCTTCGACGACTTCATCCATGTCGTCGACACCCTGCGCTTCCTCCTCCCCGGCGCGGTGCAGCACACCGACGTCCGGGCCCGCGTCAGGGACGGGCTGCTGCACCATGTGGTGCTGACCCTCGCCGGGGAGGGCTTCACCGCCCTCGGCATCATGAACCGGGTCAGCGGCTCCACGGAGGAGATCCTGGAGGTCGCCGGAGCCGACAGCAAACGCGAGATCCACAACCTGGCCGAGGTGGTGGACCACCGCGGCCAGCCCACCCTGCGCCGCCGCGGCGACTGGGTGCCGGTCGCCCGTCAGCGCGGTATCGAGCAGGCCTGCACCGCCTTCCTCGACGCGGTGCGTGCGGGCAAGGTGCTCTCCGCCCGGGACGCGCTGCGCACCCATGAGCTCTGCGAGCACGTGGTGCAGCAGATCGGCGCGGCGGGGTCCGGTCAGCTGCCGTAGATCCGCTCCGGCCGGACAAGCACCACGGTGCGGCGCTGCTCGGCCATCACCCGGTCGTACTCGGCCCAGTCCTCGTGCTCGCCGCCGGCGGCCTTGAACACGGCCCGCAGCAGCAACCGCAGCTCCTCCCCGGAGGCCAGCCAGGGCTGCGGGTCGTCCGGTCCGGCGAGTTCGGCCCGGCCCTCGACCGTCGCCCACCGCCAGCCACTGCGGAAGGTCGCCGTCAGCTGGGGCCGGGCACGCAGATGGGCGAGCTTCACCGGGCCGTAGGTGACGAACGCCAGCACCGGCTCGCCGCCGGCCGGATGGTCCAGGACCCCGGCGTTGACCACGCTGGACTGCACGGTCAGGTCGGCACGCACGGTCGACACCACCGCGAGCCGGTGCTGGTCGTGTCCGACTTCGGCGGCTTCTTCCAGAGTGGTCATGACGGCTCCTCAGGGGGACGGCGGGAGGCGGAAGGGCTGCGCCCACGCCACAGGTACCACAGTTCCCCCGCCAGCCTGGGCGGCACGGCGGCCGTCGCTGGATACTCTGGAGGGCCACATGGGCCACGGCGGCAGGACAGGAGGGCGGGATGGGACTGCAGCGGGTGCAGCGGGGACTGCTCGCGGTGCACGCGCATCCTGACGACGAGTCACTGTTCACCGGCGGGGTGCTGGCCCAGCACGCCGCGGAGGGCATTCCGACGGCCGTCGTCACCTGCACCGACGGCGAGATCGCCGAGGGCACCCCGTACGCCCCGAGGGGCACCCGGGCCAAGGAGCTCGCCCAGGCGCTCACCGTACTGCGGGCGGGCGAGCCGGACATCCTGCGGTTCCGCGACTCCGGGCCCGCGGGGCGTGGACCCGGCTCCTTCTGCGAGGCGCCGTTCGACACGGTGGTCGCCGAACTGGTCGCCCGTATCAGGCGGTTGCGGCCCACGGCGGTGACCACCTATGACGCCTTCGGCGTCTACGGGCACCCCGACCACATCCGGGCCCACCGTGCCGTGCTCGCCGCCGTCGAGGCTGCCGCCCGCCCCGAACTGCAACCGGAGGCCGGCCTGCCCTGGGAGGTGCACTCGGTGTGGCTGGCGACCGTCCCGGACTCGCTGGTGCGGCAGCTGACCGCGATGGGCCTGGACGCGCCGCTGCCCTCCACCCCCGACGACCGGATCGCCGCCGCGGTCGATGTGCGCCCCTGGCTGGACGTCAAGTGGGAGGCGATGCGGGCCCACAGCTCGGAGTTCGCCCGCGGGGCGAGGATCTCCGCCTTCGCCGAACCGCGGGTACGCCGCCTCTGCCTGGGCACCGAGTGGTTCCTGCACCGGCCCGGGCCTGCGGCCCGCCCTGCTTCGCCCGGCCCACGCCCACCGGCCCGCGGCCAGACGCGGCTGCTCGCCGACCCCTCCTGAGCCCGATTCAGGACTCCGGCCGCACCCCGCGCTGCCGCGGCCGGAAGCCCGGTCGACGTACCTCACGGTCAGCTGACGGGCGGTCGGCGGGCGGGCCCCGGAGCCTTGGTGGCTGCCGTCCCCGGGTCGGGGCGAGCCCGGGGGCCGCCCGGTTCGGGCTGCGCGCCGTCCACCGGACCACCGCTGATACGGCGGGATCACACCCCGGCCAGCCTGGGGAAGAGCGGCTCCGGCGCGGGCAGCGGACTGCCCGCGCACTGCGCGGTGATCCGCGCCGCACCGTCGGGCAGGAAGGGGGCCAGCTCGCGGCCCAGTGCACGACAGGCATGCACCAGGACGGCAAGCGCGGTGTCCAGCAGGGCCCCGGCCTCGGGGTGGCCCGACCGTTCCGCGCGGGCCAGCTCCCAGGGGCGGGTCGCCTCGATGTGCCGGTTGGCCTCCTCCACGACGGCGAACACCGCAGCCGTCGCACGCCGCAGATCGAAGGCGTCCAGTGCATCCGACACCCGCCCGGCCGCGGCACGGCACACAGCCACCGCCGGACAGTCGGGGAGCGGCACCGCCGGGACCGCCCCACCCCGGTAGCGGTGGACCATCGACACGGTCCGGTTGACCAGGTTCCCCGCGCCGTTGGCGAGGTCGGTGTCGAACCGTGCCACCAGCCGCCGCTCGGTGAAGTCCGCGTCGCCGACCCGCGGCACCTCGCGCAGCAGCCACCAGCGCACCGCATCGGTCCCGTACGCCGCCACCAGCTCCCCGGGATCCACCGCGGCGGACGGCCCCGACTTGCTGATCTTCCGCCCGCCGGCTGTCAGATAGTCGTGCACCCGCACCTCCGTGGGCAGCGGCAGTCCGGCGGAGAGCAGGATCGCGGGCCAGTACACCGCATGGAAGCGCACCACGCCCTTGCCCGCATGGTGCACCCGGTGCTCGCTGCCCGCCCACCACTCGCGATAGGCGGCACCGTCGGTGGCGTAGTCCAGCGCGGTGACGTAGTTGCCCAGGGCGTCCCACCAGACATAGACCACCTGGTCGGGGTCGTCCGGCACCGGGATGCCCCAGCCGCGCGCCCGCTCCCGCGAGCGGGAGACGGAGAAGTCCCGCAGCCCGGACGCGATGAACGCCAGCACCTCGTTGCGCCGGGCCTGCGGTTCGATCCGCAGCCGGCCGCTGCTCACCAGGGCGTGCAGCCGCTCGGTGTAGCGGGACAGCCGGAAGAACCAGTTCTCCTCCACGACCAGCTGCGGCTCGGTCCCGTGCTCGGGACAGCAGCCGCCGTCCAGCTCTTCCTCCAGGTAGAACTGCTCGCAGTCCACGCAGTACAGGCCCGCATAGTGCTTGCGGTAGAGGTCACCGTTGGCCGCACAGGCCCGCCACAGCCGCTCCACCCCGGGCCGGTGCCGGGGATCGCTGCTGGTGCGGATGAAGTCGTCGGTGGAGAGCGACAACGGGCCGCGCAGCGCCTCGAAGGCATCGGCGTTGCGGTCCACCAGCTGCTGCACCGGCACGCCGAGCGCCTCGGCGGCGAGCACGTTCTTCAGCGAGTTGTCGTCCGTGCCGGAGAGCAGCCGGACCTGGTGGCCCAGCCGCCGGTGGTGCCGGGCCAGCACATCGGCCTGCACCAGTTCCAGGGCGAAGCCGAGATGGGGCCGGGAGTTCACATAGGGGATGGTGGTGGTGAGGTAGTGGTGCACCACGGGGAGCTCCTCGTCGTCGGGCGGCGGGGCTCCGGCTGCGCGGCTCGCGCGTACCGAGGGCCCCGGTGCGGGGCCTCGGATGGCGGATGCCGTCCGGCGTCAGCAGCCCCTGGAGCGGGGCATCATCTGCTGGTGCGCGGGCGGTGTGATCATGACGGCGACGGTAGCAGACCTGCCTCGGCGCCCGCACCGCCGTTTCGCCGGCAGCAGCCGCCGGGGCCGCCTGTCGCGCCGCTGTTCCAGCTGTCGCGCCGCGGTCCCGCCCGACGTGCTCCTGCCGTCCCGCCGCCCGGGCCCGCCGCCCGGGCCCGGTTTCAGCCCCCGGCCTCGGCCGGCGACTCCTCACCCAGCAGATACCGGGCACCGGAGCCGGTGCCCGACGCGGAGTCCTCCGGGTTGTACAGCCGGCACTTGCGCAGCGACAGGCACCCGCAGCCGATGCAGCCGCCCAACGTGGCCCGCAGCGCCTGGAGTTCCGCGATCTGCGCGTCGATACGGCGCTGCCAGGCAGTCGCGACCCTGGCCCACTGTGCGGCGGTGGGCGGCCGCTGCTCGGGCAGCGAGTCCAGGGCCTTGCGGGCCTCCTCCAGCGACAGCCCCACCTGCTGCGCCGCCCGTACGAACGCCACCCGCCGCAGGGTCGCCCTGGAGTACCGGCGCTGGCCGCCCGCGGTCCGCTCGGAGTGGATCAGTCCCAGGTCCTCGTAGTAGCGCAGTGCGGACGCGGCCAGGCCGCTGCGGGCGGCGAGTTCGCCGATGGTGAGGCGGTCCGGGAGTACGGTCACGGTCGCGATCCTACGGCCTTGACTTCAAGCCCGCTTGAAGTTGCAGCATCGTTTCATGACACTCACCAGTGAGAGTCGCCGCATCGGCCACGGCCATGGATACCAGGACATCCCGCACCTGATGGCCCTGATGACCGGCGACGAGAAGCACGGCCCGGCCGCCACCTCCACCCTCGACGCCCTCTGGGTGCTCTACGACCGGGTGCTGAGGGTGACCCCGTCGACCGCGGAGGACCCCGAGCGGGACCGCTTCCTGCTGTCCAAGGGACACGGCCCGATGGCGTACTACGCGGTCCTCACCGCCAAGGGATTCCTCGACCAGGCGCTGCTGCCCGACTTCGGCGCCTATCACTCCCCGCTCGGGCACCACCCCGACCGGGTGCTGCTGCCCGGAGTGGAGATCGGCAGCGGCTCCCTCGGCCACGGCCTGCCGCTGGCCGTGGGCACCGCCCTCGGACTGCGAGCCCAGGGCCTGCTGGACCCGCGGATCTGGGTGCTCACCGGCGACGCCGAACTGGACGAGGGCAGTAACCACGAGGCCATCGCCTACGCCGGCGCCGTCGGCCTGGACGCACTGCACACCGTCGTCGTCGACAACTCCTCCGCCACCCATGGCTGGAACGGCGGCATCGCCACCCGGTTCGCCCGCGAGGGCTGGTCGGCCGTGACCGTCGACGGCCGCGACCACGACGCCCTGTACGAAGCCTTCACCACCCCGCACCCGGGGCGGCCCCATGTGGTCGTCGCCGTCGTCGAACCCAAGCCCTGACCGGAGGACCTCCGCCATGACCAGCATGCGTGACCGCTTCGCCGCCGTCACCAGCCGCCTGCTCGACGACGACCCCCGGATCGCCCTCGTGCTCGCCGACATCTCCGCCGACCGCTTCCGGGAGGCCGCCGCCGCCCACCCCGACCGGGTGCTCAATGTCGGCATCCGGGAGCAGCTGATGGTCTCCGTCGCAGGAGGCCTGGCCCTCACCGGGCTGCGCCCGATCGTCCACACCTTCGCCAGCTTCCTGGTGGAGCGGACCTTCGAGCAGATCAAGCTGGACCTCAACCACCAGGACGCCGGCGCGGTGCTGGTCAGCGCCGGCGGCTCCTACGACTGGCCGGAGGGCGGCCGCACCCACCAGTCACCCGGCGATGTGGCCCTGCTGGACACGCTGCCCGACTGGACGGTCCACATCCCCGGACACCCCGACGAGGCCGAGACCCTGCTGCGCCATGCGGTGGCCGGCGACGGGCGGGCATATGTACGGCTCTCCGAACAGCGCAATGCGACGGCCCGGCCGGTCACCCCCGGACACTTCCTGCGGCTGCGGCAGGGTTCGGCCCACGCCGGGGTGGTGGTCGCGGTCGGACCGATGCTGGACCCGGTGCTGGCCGCCGTCGAGGGCCTCGATGTGACCGTCCTCTACGCGACCACAGTGCGGCCCTTCGACGGAGCGGCACTGCGCGCGGCACTGGGGGAGACCGCGGATGTGGTGCTGGTGGAGCCGTACCTCGCGGGCACCTCGGCACGCCCGGCCGACGAGGCACTGGAGCAGCTGCCGCACCGGGTGCTGGGACTCGGCGTCGCCCGTCCCGAGCTGCGCAGTTACGGCACCATGGCCGACCATCTGGCAGCCCACGGCCTCGACCCGCGCTCCCTGCGCACCCGTGTCGCGGACTTCCTCGGCACCCCCGCGGGGACCCCGGCCCTCGCCGGGTGAGCGGCCTGCGGCCACCCGCCGCGCCGCCAGGGGCACGCAGCGCCGCCGCACCCCCGTGTGCGGCGGCGCTGCCCGGACCGGACCAGACCGGACCGGGCCGGCCCCGCCTATCGCCGCAGCGGGCTGAGCGTACGGCTCCCGGCGTCACCGACCGGCGCCTCGTCGGGCACCACGCCCGGCCGCGGCGCCCCGCCCGGCTCGCCCTGCGGTTCCCGGCGCGGCCGGTCGCGCAGCGGGACCTGCCCCGAGGGGACGGCGGGCTGCCGATGCCCTGCGCGGGCGCCAGGTCGGCGCAGCAGCAGCCAGGCTCCGGCAGCGGCCGCCGCCAGCAGCGCAGAGGCCAGCAGCGCGGCCGTGTCCATCCCGTGCACAAAGGCATGGTGGGCGCTCTCCAGCAGGTCCTCGGCGGCCGGTCGCGGCAGCGCCGCGGCGACCTCGGCGGCTCCGCCGAGCGAGTCGCCGGCCTGGGCGGCGGCCGCGGGGGAGAGCCCCGGCGGCAGGGCCAGACCGTCGCGGTACAGTCCCGTCAGCACCGAACCGACCAGCGCGATGCCCAGCGCCGCGCCCAGCTCGTACGCCGTCTCCGAGACCGCGGAGGCCGCCCCCGCCTTGCGGGCCGGGGCGGCGGTCAGCACCAGGTCGGTGGCGAGGGTGTAGACCAGCCCCTCGGCGGCGCCGACGGCCAGGAAGGCCGTGCCCAGCAGCAGATAGGACGTGTCGGCGCGGAGCCACCCCAGCGCGCCCAGGCCCAGCCCCATCAGCAGCAGGCCCCCGGTCAGGGCGCCGCGGGCTCCGGTGCGCCGGGTGAGCCGTCCGGCAGCGAGCCCGGCGACCACCGCGCCGGCGAAGGCGGGCAGCTCGGCGAGCCCGGCCCGCAGCGGCGAGTAGCCGCGGACCAGCTGCAGGTACTGCGAGACGAAGAAGACCACTCCGGAGAGGCCGACCAGCGCCACCAGGGCGCCGCTCACAGCTGCGGTGAACCGGCGGTCGGTGAAGAGCCGGATGTCCAGCAGCGGCACCTCCAGCCGCAGCTGCCGCCGGGCGAAGACGGTGAGCGCGGCGGCTCCCAGCAGCGCGGTGGCCGCGGTGTCGGCCCGGGCCGGGCCGTGGACGGCGGCCTCCTTCACCGCGTACACCAGGCCGAGCACCCCGGCCATGGACAGCGCCACGCTGGGCACGTCCCAGGCGCCGGGCCGGGGGTCGCGGGACTCGGGCAGCAGCCGGGCGCCGAGGCCGATCAGCAGCGCCATCACCGGCAGATTGATCAGGAAGACCGAACCCCACCAGTAGTGCTCCAGCAGGAACCCGCCGAGCAGCGGTCCCGCCGCCGCCCCGGCCGTGGCGGCGGCACCCCAGATGCCGATGGCGGTGGCACGCTCCCGGTCGTCCGGGTAGAGGGCGCGGATCAGGGAGAGGGTGGACGCATGATGGTGGCGCCGGCGACGCCCAGTACGGCGCGGGCGCCGATCAGCCACCCGGGTCCCGGGGCATAGGCGGCGACCAGTGAGGCGGCGCCGAAGCCGGCTGCGCCCCAGAGCAGCAGCCGCCGCCTGCCGATGCGGTCGCTGAGCGAGCCCATGGAGACCAGCAGTCCGGCGAGGACGAAGGAGTAGATGTCGCCGATCCACAGCAGCTGGGTGCCGCTGGGCCGCAGGTCTTCGCTGATGAAGGGGATGGCCAGGGAGAGCACGGTGGCGTCCACGGCCACCAGCAGCACACCGAGCACAAGGATGCCGAGGGCCAGTCGGCGGCTGCGGCCGTGCGGGGTGGTCGTGGGCAGGGCGGTGGCGGTCATGGTGTTGCGGTTCTCCTGGTGGCGCCGCCGAGGAAGAGCTCGGCGAGGGCGTGGGCACTGTCCCGGGGGGCGAGGCGGCCGTCCTGGACGGCCCAGCCGACACCGGCGACGAGGTCGAGGAATGCCTCGCTCAGCCACGCGGCGGGAAGTTCGATGCGGAAGGCGCCCTCCTGCTGGCCGCGCAGGAAGAGCGCGCGGACGCGGGCGTCGAGCCGGTCCCAGGCCTGGTTGATCTCGCTGTCCTCGTAGAGCTTGCTCTCCCCGGTGAGGAAGGCGCAGAGCTGGGCGACCGGGATCACGGCGTCGACCAGGCGGCGGACCGCGGCGGTGGCGTCGCCCTCGTCCACCCGGGCTTCGTCGAGCGCCTCGGTGAACCGGCGCAGGCCCAGGGCTCCGACCTCGCGCACCAGGGCGTCGCGGCCGGGGAAGAGCCGGTGCAGGGTGGCACGGCTGATCCCGGCGGCGCGGGCGATCTCGTCCATGGCGGCGTTGGGCTGCCGGGAGAGGACGCCGACGGCGGCGTTGAGAACGGAGTCACGGTCGATGGCCATGAGTCAAGCATAGCCCGCTTGAGACACCAGTGTCTCATTCTGTCGTTTGAAGTCTCCGGGGGGACGTCTCCCCGGGCATACAAAAAGCCGGTGGCGGCCACAGGGGCCTGCCACCGGCTCGGCGGGAGACGGGGGAGGGGGGAGGGGGTCAGCTCTGGTTGTAGAACCCGGAGTCGTCCAGCGAACCGCTGATCACCGTCACCTCGACCTCCGGCGGTGCCAGCAGGAAGACCCGCCGGGCGATGCGCTCGATACTGCCCCGGGTCCCGAAGATCAGTCCGGAGGCGAAGTCGACCAGCCGCTTGGCGTCGGCGTCCGGCATCTCCGACACATCCATCACCACGGGCGAGCCGGCGCGCAGATGCTCACCGACGACCCGGGCCGACTCAAAGCCGGTCGGGCGCACGGAGATGATCCGCGTGGCCTCGGCCGGAGCCGGGGCGACCGCTTCGGTGGCCCAAGGATCCTCGTACACGGGGGCTGCGTAGCCGCCGGAGGGCATCAGCCACCCGTGGTGCTCGTCACGAAGTGCTCCCATGCCGCGCCTCCCCATCCCGTCACATCCCGATTCCGGCGGCCTACCCGTCTCCTGACGTGTCATCCACTCGCCGGAACTGTCCGAGTATCGCACTGATCACCCAGTCCGCGCCCGCGCAGCACCGCCGTTCGGGTCGTGGCGCAGTCATAGCCGGGCTCCTGCTGCGACGCCGCAGCTCGGCGTACGGTTCCTCGGTGACGATCCGTCAACCGGCATTGACTTAACGTCACTCTCCCGTGGCACCGTCGATCCGCTCGCGGAGCAGATCCGCGTGGCCGTTGTGCCGCGCGTACTCCTCGATCATGTGGGTGAGGATCCAGCGCAGCGTCACCTCATTGCCGTGCCGCAGACCCTTGCCGACCGTCTCCAGCGGCAACCCCTCCGCGGCGGCCCGGGAGGCCTCCACCTCCGACCGCCAGACCGCGAACGCCTCCGCCACATCGGCGGTGTCCACATTGTCGAAGTCCCCGTCGGGCTGCTCGGTGGACCAGAAATGACCCCCGTCCAACTGCTCGCCGCGCAGCACGCGCTGGAACCAGGAGCGTTCCACGTCCGCCATGTGCCTCACCAGCCCGAGCAGCGACAGACCCGAGGGCGGCGCCGACCGGGTACGCAACTGCTCGTCGTCCAGGCCCTCGCACTTCAGCAGCAGGGTGGCGCGATGGAAGTCCAACCAGCTGTCCAGCATGGCGCGTTCGCCGAGGTCGAATGCCGGATGAATACGGGTGTCGTCCATGTCTGACATCCTGACGCCCCATCGGCCCCGGCGCGAGGGAATTCGACCGCCGGGGCCCGGCGCACCCGGCTACGCTGGAGCCGATCTTCGAACACGGCATCGGTTCACCAACGGGGGCGGATCATGAGGGGCGCGGCAGCCGGACTCAACCTGGCGCTGAGATTCCTGCTGGAGCTGGCCGCACTGGCCGCCCTGGCCCTCGGCGGCTACCGGATCGGCGGCCCCGTACCGCTGCGGATCGCCCTGGCCGTGGCCGTCCCCGCGGCGGCCGCCGTGCTGTGGGGCCGCTACGCCGCACCGCGGGCCACCGTCCACTCGCCTGCCGCCTGGCTGGCGACCCAGCTGGCCGTGATGGGCGGTGCCGTGGCCGCGCTGGCTGCGACCGGGCACCCGTCGGCGGCGATCGGCTTCGCCGCCGTCCTGGTCGTCAACACCGCGGCGCTCGCCGTCCTCGGCAAGTGGCGCCCGCCCGGCGCCGCCGAAGCCGCCGCACCCGCCGTTCCCGACCCGCGGTAGCACCGGCCGGCCACCCCCATGCGCGCCGACCGGCTGCTCTCCCTGCTCCTGCTGCTGCAGCACCGCGGCCGGCTCACCGCGTCCCAGCTCGCGGCCGAACTGGAGGTCTCGGTGCGCACCGTGTACCGGGACGTGGAGGCGCTCGCCGCAGCCGGGGTCCCGGTGTACGCCGACCGCGGCCCCGACGGCGGCTACCGGCTGCTGGACGGCTATCGCACCCGCCTGACCGGCCTCAACGCCGACGAAGCCGATTCGCTCTTCCTGGTCGGCCTGCCCGGCCCGGCCGCCGAACTGGGCCTGAGCGCCGAGATCGCCAGCGCCCGGCTGAAGCTGCTGGCCGCCCTCCCCGCCGAGACCGGGGCCCGGGCCGAGCGCATCCGTGAACGCTTCCACCTCGACCCCGGCCGCTGGTTCAGCGACGCCTCCCCGGTACCGCATCTGTCCGCCGTCGCCGACGCTGTCTGGCAGCAACGGACCCTGCGCATCCGCTACCGCAAGTGGGGCCCGGCCGAAGTGGACCGCACGGTGGACGCGCTCGGCCTGGTCCTCAAGGCCGGCGAGTGGTACCTGGTGGCCGCCGTCGACGCGGCGCCCCGCACCTACCGGGTCGCCCGCATCCTGGAGTGCGAACCGGGCCCGCCCTTCCGGCGGCCACCGGGATTCGACCTGGCCGCCTACTGGGCGGACTGGTCCGACCGCTTCCAGGAGACCGCCTACGGGCGCACCGTGGACGTCCTGCTCACCGAGTGGGGGGCCGCCCGGGTCCAGGCGCTGTTCGCCCCCGTCCAGGCACGGGCCGTCGCCGACGCGGGCCCTCCCGGCCCCGACGGCCGGATCAGGGTCGCGCTGCCCGTGGAGTCGCTGCGTCACGCGGCCTGGGACCTGCTGCGCCTGGGCGCCGGCGCGGAGGTCCTGGGGCCGCCCGAGGTGCGGGCCGAAGTTGCCGCGGCGGCCCGGGCCATGGCGGAGCTCTACGGGTGACCGGCTGCCTCGGCGGAGGGGCGAGATTAGGCTGAGAGCTGGTCCCACACCCGTGGAACGCTGCCCGCGGCGGCTCACCGCACCGGGAGGGCGAGATGGAGGACGCAGCGCAGGCCGGGCCCGGCCCGCCGGCTCCCTGGCCCGTAGGGCCGGACACCAGCCTCGCCCTGAACCGGATGGGCAGCTTCGACTGGGACCTCGACAGCGGCCTGCTGCACATGGACGAGCCCGCCCTGCGGGTCTACGACATGCCCCCGGAGGAGTACGACGGCAACCCGATGGTGCTCGCCGTCCGGATGCCCGCCGAGGACCGCACCAGCCTGGACAACCGCGTCACCGAGGCACTCAAGGGCGGGGCGAGCACCTACGGTTTCTACTTCCGCGTGGTGCACCGCGACGGCACCTCCCGCTGGGCCCACACCCAGGGCCACATCCACCGGGACCCCGGCGGTCGGCCCCGACGCGTCATCGGCATCATTCGCGACGCCACCGAGGAACTGGAGCAGGCCGCGGAGCGGCTGGCCTGGGAACGCGAGCGGGACCGCCAGACCGGAGTGGTGGAGGGCACCGCCGCCGCCCTCGCCCACGCCATCACCGTCCAGGACGTCACCGCCGTGCTCAGCGACCCGGACGGGCTCGGCCGTCTCGGCGCCGCCAGCCTGGTGCTCGGCATCATCGAGGGAGGCCGGGTCCGGGTGCTCGCCGAGGGCACCCCCGGCAGCAATGTGCCCGACCTGGAGTGGACCCGCGTCGAGGACGACTACCCGATCAGCGAGGTCATACGGACCATGGCGCCGATCTACATGACCTCCGCCGGGGAGTTCGAGCACCGCTACCCCGAGCTCTGGCCCTACATCCGCCCGCTGGACGTCACCTCCGCCGCCTATCTGCCGCTGGTCGCCCAGGCCCGCCCGATCGGCGCGCTGGGGCTCCTCTACCGGCACAAGGACGCCTTCACACCGGAAGAACGCAATCTGCTGCTCGCCCTGAGCAGCGGCATCGCCCAGAGCCTTCAGCGGGCCATGCTCTTCGACCAGGAGCACGACCTGGCCAAGGACCTGCAGACCGCGATGCTGCCGCGCAGCCTCCCGCAGGTCCCCGGCGTCGTGGTCGCCGCCCGCTACCGCGCCGCCAGCGCCAGCCGCGACATCGGCGGCGACTGGTACGACGCCGTGCCGCTGCCCGGCGGCCGGGTGGGTGTGATGGTCGGCGACGTCCAGGGGCACGACACCCCCGCGGCGGCCGTGATGGGCCAGCTGCGGATCGCCCTGCGCGCCTACGCCGCCGAGGGCCATTCGCCCGCCACGGTGATGGCCCGTGCCTCCGTCTTCCTCTGCGAACTGGACACCGACCGCTTCGCCACCTGCGTCTACGCCGATGTGGACACCACCACCGGCGCCGTGCGGCTGGTCCGCGCTGGGCACCTCGCCCCGATGCTGCGCCGCGCCGACGGCCAGTGCCACCCGCTCTGCGGTCCGGTCGGGCTGCCGCTGGGGCTCTCCGCGCAGTTCGGCGAGCTGGAGTACCCGGTCACCACGATGGAGCTGGCTCCCGGGGAGACCCTGCTGCTGTGCAGCGACGGCCTGGTGGAGCGGCCCGGGAGCGACCTGGACGAGGGCGTGGAAGCGCTCGCCAGAGCCGTCTACGAGGGACCCCGGGAGCTGGAGAAACTCGCCGACCGGCTCACCGAGGTGATGTGTGTGCAGACCGGCGGCGAGGACGACGTGGCGCTGCTGCTGCTCACCCGGGAGGAGGGCGCCTCTCCCGAGCCCACCCGCTTCCTCCACCAGTACGTCGCCCCGGCGGACCCCCAGGCGCTGATCTCCGCCCGCCATCAGATCCGCGAGGCCGTGACGGCCTGGGGGCTCCCCGAGCGGACGGACGAGGTGGAGCTGGTGGTCGACGAACTGGTCACCAACGCCCTGCGGCACACCGACGGAGGCGCCCTGCTGAGCCTGCGGCTGATGGCCGACCCCCGGCCCCGGCTGCGGATCGAGGTGCAGGACCGCTCCAGCGCCCTGCCCCGGCGGCGGGAGCCCGACTACGAGTCGACATCGGGACGCGGCATGCTGCTGGTGGACCGGCTGGCCGATGTCTGGGGCGTGGACGCACGGGGCACCGGGAAGTGCGTCTGGAGCGAGTTCGTGGTCGGCCGCGGCTCCGAGAAGTGAACGAGCCGTCGCCACCAGGTACGACTGTGAGGATATGCATGCCGCTTCGGGCGTCTGGCTCCGCACCTGACCGACCGGACCGTTTCTAGCGTCGGACTGCGGGCGGAGCCGTTTCAGCCGCGGGGGTGTCGCGCAGGCCGAGCCGTAGGTGCTCGACGTGGAAGAGGGCCTGGTCCAGGAGTTCGGCGACGTGGTTGTCGTAGAGGGCGTAGACGATGGAACGGCCCTGGCGTTCTCCGGTGACCAGTCCGAGATTGCGCAGCAGGCGCAGTTGGTGGGAGCAGGCGGAGGCTTCCATGCCCACAGCCTCGGCGAGGTCGCCGACCGCGCAGGGGCCTTCCCGGAGGCGGGCCAGGATGTACAGCCGTGAGGGGGTGGCCAGGGCCTGGAGGGTGGCGGCGACATCGGAGGCGCCCGCCGCGTCCAGGCGTTCGCGCGCGGTGGCGTTGCTTGTGCCGTCGGCTCCGTGACCCATGGCGCCACCTTACCAGCGACACATGAAGACCTGTTCATATGTTCCTGTATGGTGGTCGTGTCGCTGCCCTCCACCCTGAAGGGGTTCCTTCGTCATGCCTTCCGACCTGATCCAGCGGCCCGAACGGACAGCTCCGGCCCTGGCGCATACGGTGCCGAAGCGGCGTACCCGGGTGTTCGCGCTGGCCGAGGCGCGCTGGGCGACCGCGGCGCTGGTGTTGTTCCTGTTCGCGCTGCCGCTCCAGCTGACCGGCGCACCCGCCTGGGTGTGGGGTCCGCTCTACGCCGCCGCGTACGTCACGGGCGGCTGGGAGCCGGCCTGGGCGGGGCTGACGGCGCTGCGGGAGAAGACCCTGGATGTCGACCTGCTGATGATTGTGGCCGCGATCGGCGCGGCCTCGATCGGGCAGGTGATGGACGGCGCGCTGCTGATCGTCATCTTTGCCACCTCCGGCGCCCTGGAGGCGCTGGCGACCGCCCGCACCCAGGACGCGGTGCGCGGCCTGCTCGACCTCGCCCCCACCACCGCGACCCGGCTGGCCGACGACGGGAGCGAGGAGAGCGTCGCCACCGCCGATCTGGTGGTCGGGGACACCATCCTGGTCCGGCCCGGTGAACGGGTGGGCGCGGACGGCCGCGTTGTGGACGGCGCGAGCGAGGTCGATCAGGCCACCGTCACCGGTGAGCCGCTGCCAGTGGCCAGGGAGGCCGGTGACGAGGTCTTCGCCGGCACCCTGAATGGCACCGGCGCCCTGCGGGTGAAGGTCGAGCGGGACGCGTCGGACTCGGTGATCGCGCGGATCGTGGCCATGGTCGAGGAAGCCTCCGAGACCAAGGCGCCCACCCAGTTGTTCATCGAGAAGGTCGAGCAGCGGTACAGCCTGGGCATGGTCGTCGCGACCCTGGCGGTCTTCCTCATCCCGCTCGCCTTCGGCGCGGACCTGACCGGGTCGCTGCTGAGGGCGATGACCTTCATGATCGTCGCCTCGCCGTGCGCCGTGGTCCTGGCCACGATGCCGCCGCTCCTCTCGGCGATCGCCAACGCCGGCCGCCACGGCGTGCTGGTGAAGTCCGCCGTCGTCATGGAACGCCTCGGGCAGGTCGACGCGGTCGCACTCGACAAGACCGGCACCCTCACCGAGGGCACGCCCCGCGTCACCGACATCCGTCCCCTCGACGGTTCCGGCCTGACCGAGGATGCCCTGCTGGCGTTGGCAGCGGCGGCCGAGCACCCCAGCGAACACCCCCTGGCCCGCGCGGTCGTCGATGCCGCCCGCGCCCGGGGCCTGGCCATCGCGGACATGCGGGACTTCACCTCCGCCCCTGGTGTCGGTGTCACCGCCACCGTCGACGGTCACCCGGTCGCGGTCGGCGCCCCGGCCCGCCTCCTCGCCGACAACGACCCTGTCTCGGCCGGCGCTGCCGTGGTCGCGACCGGGCTGGAGGACGGCGGGCGCACGGCGGTCCTGGTCCTGCGCGACGCCGTCCCGGTAGGGGTGCTGGGCGTCGCTGACCGGCTGAGGCCCGATGCCGCCGCGGCCGTCGCAGCCTTGACCGCACGGACGGGCAGCACGCCGATGCTGGTGACCGGCGACAACCCGCGCGCCGCCGCCCGCCTGGCCGCCGAGGTCGGCATCCCCGGCGACGACGTCCACGCCGGTCTGCTGCCCCAGGACAAGGTCGAGGCCGTACGGCGCATGGAGGCCCGGGGGCACCGGGTGCTGGTCATCGGCGACGGCGTCAACGACGCCCCCGCACTCGCCGCTGCCCACACCGGCATCGCCATGGGCCGCGCCGGTTCCGACCTCGCCCTGGAAACCGCCGACGCCGTCGTCGTCCGCGACGAACTCGCCACCATCCCCACCGTCGTGAGCCTGTCCCGCGCCGCCCGCCGTCTGGTGGTGCAGAACCTCGTCATCGCCGGAGCGTTCATCTCCGGACTGGTCATCTGGGACCTGGCGGGCCAACTGCCGCTACCCCTTGGTGTTCTCGGCCACGAGGGCTCCACCGTCATCGTCGGCCTCAACGGCCTGCGGCTGCTGCGCGGCGCCGCCTGGCGCCGGGCGGCGAAGGAAGGATGAAGAGCGTGCATACGCAGGACAGGAATCACAGGAGCTTTCCCGAGTGCGTCCGGCTGTCGGGGCTCGGGCTCACCCTGCGGGAATGGGCCGACGCCGATCTGCCGCTGATGGTCGACCTTTTCGACGACCCGCTGCCGACATCACCACCTGGATCAGCAACGGTGGCCCCGGCCTTGCTGAGGCGCCCGATACCCTCGGCCTCTACTCGTTCAGCCCGTCCAGGCGTGTCCGCCACGAACTCGAAGACTGACCGGCCCCGACCGGGGCGCTGTCACATCCCGGCTGCCGTTGATCGGCCCGCAGAGAGGAAGGGGTCCCTTGACCGCGTTGCGCCCCACCCGCGCCGAGATGGAGGCGGCCCGTGACCGCCTGGTGCCGGATGTCCTCGGGGACGATCTGCGGGTGCTCTTCTGCGGCATCAACCCCGGGCTGTGGACAGCAGCGACGGGATACCACTTCGCCCGCCCCGGCAACCGCTTCTGGCCCGCCCTGCACGCCTCCGGGTTCACCCCCCGCTGCTTCCGCCCGGACGAGCAGTCCGAGCTGACGGCGCTCGGTTTCGGCATCACCAATGTGGTGGCCCGCCCGACGGCCAGGGCGGACGAGCTCACCGCCGAGGAGTACGCCGCAGGCGGCCGCATCCTCGCGGCCAAGGTGGCACGGCACCGACCGCGCTGGCTGGCGGTGGCCGGTGTGACCGCCTACCGCGCGGCCTTCGCCGACCGCCGGGCCGCGGTGGGCCCCCAGTCCGGCACCCTGGGCGACACCCGCATCTGGGTGCTCCCGAGCCCCAGCGGCCTGAATGCCCACTGGTCCGCCGCCGCTCTGGCCGCCGAGTTCGCCCGGCTCCGCGAGGCGGCAGGGGCACCCGAGCTGCCGGGCGCGGGGCTCACGGCCTGACCAGCAGGGCCTCCGCCCCGATCGGGCGGTAGCCGGCCGCCTGGAAGGCGCGGACGCTGGGGGCGTTGCCCGGTGCGATCTGCGCCCACAAGGGGCCCCCGTCCGGCACCAGATGACGCAGTGCCAGCGCCAGTGCCCTCCCCAGGCCCCGGCCGCGCGCGTCGGCGTCGACCTCCACCGAGGCCTCCCACCGCCCCGCCAGTCCCCGGCCCAGCACCGCCACCCCGCCGTCGGCCGCCCACACCCGTACGTCGTCGCGGTAGCGCAGCGCCCGGGCGACCCTGGGGTGGTCCGGGTCGTCGATCGGTTGCAGGGCCAGCGGGGGCGGGCCCGGGAGCGGGGAGGTCTGCACGACCATGTCGATGTTGCCCACCAGCCGCCCGGTGCGGGCGGAGAGCGCGCCGAGGAACGGTGGGCAGAGCGGTGCGGACAGCGGGTCACCGGGGTCCGCGGCGAGGGTGTCCCGTACCCACTGGGGGTCGGCATCGGTGAAGACCACCGCATGGGCGCAGAAGGAGAGGACTCCGGCGGTGCGCGGCGACGGCTGCGGTACCACCGTGACCGTGCCGTCGGGAGGGGGGAACTGGCCGCGCGCCGCGGCATCGAGGATCTCTCCGAGCGAGCCGTCCGCAACCGTCGGCAGCGCCACAGGTCCTCCCCGCTGACGTGGCTCCAGTGGTCCGGCCGGACTCTACCGGGCGTTCGCGGGCCGTCCCGTGCCGGGCGCCGGCAGCAGTGTCAGCCCGTCGCGTCCGAGGGGCGCCCGCGGCCGCGGAACCGCCGCCACAGGGAGACCGCGCTGAGCAGCCCGGTGGCGGCGATGAGCGCCGCGGAGAGCAGGAAGGCAGGGGAGCCGGGTGAGGCTGCGGAGGCCCCGGCGACGACGTAGGCAGCGGTGCCCGGGATGACGCCCACTGCCGTGGCCAGGACGAACGGCAGGGGCCGCACGCCGGAGAAGGCCGCGGCGTAGTTGGCGGCGGCGAACGGCACCCCGGGGACGATGCGCAGCAGCAGCACACTGCGGAAGCCCTGGTGGGTGAGTCGCCGGTCGAGGGCTGCGAGGACCTTGGTGCGCAGCAGCGGGCGCAGTGCCTCCCGGCCCAGGCCCCGTCCGAGGCCGAAGGCGAGCAGCGCACCGGCGGTGGTGCCGGCCACGGCCAGGGCGAGGCCCTGGTGGATCCCGAAGAGTGCCCCGGCGGCGGCGTTGAGCAGCGGCTTGGGGACGAAGGCCAGGGTGCTCAGGGCGAACAGTGCGGCGAAGGCGGGGCCGGCCCAGGGGCCGGGGACCAGCGCGGTGAAGCCGTGGGTGAACAGCTGCTGGGGGCTCCACAGCAGGAGCGAGCCGGCGGCCGCGGCGAGGAGCACCGCCAGCAGCGCGAGACGGACCCGGGGTGTGAGCGGGAGGCGTCCGAGGGGCGGTGTCAGGCGGGGCATCCGGTGAGCGTAGCCGGATCCCGGCGTTGACGTGGACCTTTGTCGTCCTGTTGACGATAAGAGGGCGAGCCACTATCGTCATACTGACGAAAAGGGGAGACATCACATGGCCGACATCACCCGCCGCTTCGGATTCCGGCACCTGCGGGCCGCACCCACCGCCCACATCCGCCACCTGCGCGGCGGCATCCCCGCCCATGACGGCACCGGACTGGCCTTCTGGTTCCGGCCGCTGACCGCCGCCCTGTCCGAAGTGCCCGCCGACGACCGCGAACTGGCCATGCTCTTCCACGCCCGCACCGCCGACTTCCAGGACGTCACCGTCCAGGCGACCGTGACCTTCCGGATCACCGACCCCGCTGTCGCAGCCGCCCGGGTCGACTTCTCCATCGACCCCGACACCGGCTCCTGGCGCTCGGCCCCCCTCGACCAGCTCGGCACCCTGCTCACCGAGACCGCCCAGCAGCACGCCCTGGACCTGCTCGCCCGCACCCCGCTGGCCGCCGCACTCACCGACGGAGTCGCCGCCGTCCGCGACCGCGTCACCACAGGACTCACCGCCGACCCGCGCCTCGCCGAGACCGGCCTCGCCGTGATCGCCGTCCGGGTGGTCGCACTGCGCCCCGAACCCGAGGTGGAGCGGGCACTGCGCACACCAGCCAGGGAACTGGTCCAGCAGGAGGCCGACCGCGCCACCTACGAGCGCCGCGCCGTCGCGGTGGAGCGCGAACGCGCCATCGCCGAGAACGAACTCGGCAGCCGTATCGAACTCGCCCGCCGCGAGGAGCAGTTGCTCGCCCAGCAGGGCGCCAACGCCAGGCTCCAGGCCGAGGAGGCAGCCGCCGCGGACCGGGTCAGCACCGAGGCCGAGGCGACCCGCCGCACCCGGCTCGCGGAGGCCGAGGCCCAGGCCACAGGCATGCTGGGCGAGGCCAAGGCCACCGCCGAGGCCGCCTGGCTCACCGCCCACCAGCAGGCCGACCCCGCGACCCTGCGGGCGCTCGCCCTGATCCGGCTCGCCGAGCATCTGCCGCGGATCGACAGCGTCACCCTCACCCCCGACCTGCTCACCGGGCTGCTCGCCCGGCTCGGCGCCGGACCGGGCGAGAGCTGATGGCACTGGCCCCTCGGCTGGTTCTCGTCCACCGCCGCACCGAGTACCAGGAACTGGTGGCCCGGCACGGCACCGCCGGGCAGGCCGGGTTCTTCCTGGCCTCCCGGGGCCGCTCGCTGGAGGAGGCCGAGCAGCGCCACCACCAGACCCTGGCCGCGCTGGCTGAGGTCGCCGCGGCGGTACCGCTGGACTGGCGGCGAACCCGGGTCGAGCGCGGCGACCTGGCCCGGTTCCTCTTCGCGCCGGACGACATCGTCGCCGTCGTCGGCCAGGACGGACTGGTCGCCAACGTCGCCAAGTACCTCGACGGCCAGCCGGTGATCGGGCTGGACACCGACCCCGGGCGCAACCCCGGGGTGCTGGTGCGGCACAGCTCGGGGGACGCCGCCGAACTGCTGCGCGCCGCAGCCGACCCGGCGGGCGGCGGCCGGGTCGAGGAACGCACGATGGTGGAGGCGGTGGCCGACGACTCCCAACGGCTGCTCGCGCTGAACGAGATCTACCTGGGTCAGCCCGGGCACCAGACCGCCCGCTACCGGCTCGCGGTGGACGGGCAGCCGGCCGAACCCCAGGCCTCCTCCGGAGTCCTGGTCGGCACCGGCACCGGGGCCACCGGCTGGTGCCGCTCGGCCTGGCTGGAGCGCCGCAGCGAGCTCGCCCTGCCCGCGCCGGACGCCTCCGCGCTGGCCTGGTTCGTCCGCGAGGCCTGGCCCTCGCAGGCCACCGGGACGGCGCAGGTGCAGGGACTGCTGACGCAGGACTCCCGGCTGACGGTCACCGTGGGGTCGGACCGCCTGGTGGCCTTCGGCGACGGTATGGAGGCGGATGCGCTGGAGCTCTTCTGGGGCCAGACGGTGCGGGTGGGTGTCGCCGCCACCCGGCTGCGGCTGCTGGTCTGACCGCCCGAGCGGGGCCTCCGCGACCGGGATCCCAAGGTCAAGTGCCACCCCGTACCGGGATCTGACGTGGCGTCGCCAGGGGGTGCCCATATGCGTTCGATCAAGGACACCGGGTGCGATTCGATCAGGGGTACCCGCCCTGGGGCGAGAGCGGGGACGCGCCGAGCTTCGACATCTGCGGTTGCTGTGGGATCGAGTTCGGGTACCAGGACGCAACCAGGGCCCAGACCTGTACCCGCCGTCTCCAAACCCGGTCCGGATGCCGACGACAACGACTGGAAACACATTCTCTGGGCACGATGGGGGAACGACGCGTATCAGTCGGCCTGAGGTCCGAGCTGACCAAGGGGTTACTGAGGTGGGGCTGGTCTGACTCCCTGGCCGGGCAGTGCCGCGTCCGTCGATGGCGTCGCCCATCCGGCGGGGTGGGGACTACTGGTTGGGCCTCGTCTGCGGTGTCAGTGTGTCGGCGATGCGATCGACGCCGAATCCGCTGATCAGAAGGCGCTCCTTGCGGTTGCCGAGGAGACGTTGACTCCAGTCGACAAAACCACCGTCGCCGACTTCCACCTGCCGGCCTCCGACGTTGGCGAAGATCTTGAAGCACATGCCCGTGTAGTAGCCGCGCCCAGTTGTCCGGCCCGGGTCCTGAAGTACGGAAACGCCCGGCAGCGGGGCGAGGTCGGCGCACATGCGTTCGGCGACGGGAGTGCTTGCGTCCTCCAGGCAGGTGAGCCGGATCTGTGTCTCCGGAGCCCCGGCGGCGGCCATTGCCCGGGCAGCGAACCGCAGATGCTCATTCAGCTGGTGGTACTCGAAGGCGCGGTTGCCGGTGTCCCGGCCCGCGGTCACCAGGCCGAAGATCTGGAAGTGGGCGAGCATCCCGGCGCCCTCGAAGTGCTGTGCACGGGAGACCCGCTGACTGGCCGCCAGTCGCACCACGACGCTGGAGCGGGGATCATCGGCCAGCGCCCGGGAACGTCGGGCGGATGCCTCAAGGGCCAATGCGTTCGTCGGGTCGGCGGCCACCTCGCTCCCGCGAATTGTCGCGATCACCTTGCGTGGATCGACGGTCGCCACGGCCGAATGTGCTGCCAGCGGCAGGACCGGGGCGAGCACGAGCACCTCGAAGCCGTCCGGCAAGGCGGACACCAAGGTGTCTTCGGCGCGGCGCAGCGCGGCGAAACCGGTCGGTGCCGGCGCCACGAACCGGTCACTGCCGTAGCGCCGCATGACCTCAGCAGGCGAGAGCCGTTCTGCCCGGCGCCGGAACACCTCGAGCAGCAGTGTGGTCAGGTCTCCGCCGGACATCCCGTCCGCCAGGACATTCAGCAGCTCCGGGCCCCCGGGCCGCCCCAGGACTCGCCGCAACGCAGGGTTGGTCTCCATGTCCCGATGGAGGTCGTCGCGTGTCATGGGCAAGGAGTATTGCCTGGCCGGTCCGGCTCTACCAGAGATTTCCCGGTATGCCGGTGATCAGGCCCCTGCGGCCCCGGGGTACTCGAACGGGTGCCCACGCCCCATGGGTGCGACCTGTACGGCGAACGCCGAGACTTCCTCACCCATGTTCAGAGGACGATCTCGCCCGGTGCGCTGCTCGGCAGCGTAACCACGCTCTCGACGTTGGACCGTACCCGTGATGTAACGGATCAGGATGAGAGCGCACAGACCACAGACGTGATTCCCACAAGCGGATCGATGCGGACCAGATGGATCATCAACCTGAGGCAGTGCGAAGCTCTGCTTCCGTTCGCGGTTGAAGGTACGGCCCGAGGCCGGGCGTCCGAACCGAGGGTAGCCCTAGGACGATCGGCCTGATTCACTCGAAGTGGAGCACAGGTCCACGCCCCAAGGGGAGGGTGCATGTCCGGTCTGGAGGACGCCGCAGCAGCACTCGCGCGCCAGAAACGGCAAGCCGCCGAGTCTGCAGCCACCCGCTACGCCGAGACTCAGAGGGCCCAGCAGCAGAACGCTGCCTTCCTGCGAGAGCGGGCCCGGGAGTTCTTCGTGTTCGCCCGGGATCACGGCACTCCCACGTTCCCTCTGTACCTCTACGGATCGATGGAACATGACGGCGCGTACGCCCGCATGGACGAGACGTGCGTCATGGCATCCACCTGGCACCTGTCCTACGGCTGGACCGGGGAACTGGGCCATCGATGGGCCGTCACCTCCGGCGGGGGCGTCTATACCTATGCACGCATCGAACGCCGCCAGCGCATCCGCGACGCACGGCGCTATGGCATCCGCGACGAGGTCTTCGTCGTCGTCGACATGCGTTCTCACGACACGATTCGACGCAGTCTCGCTTACCGGAGGTTGAGTCCCCACTTCGTGGCTGCTGCGGCAGCGCTGCTCGACCCCGTCCGCGGAAGTACGAGTGATCCAGAAAAACTGACCGGCATTCAGAGCGATGGTTCAATCGGGTACTTGCTGTAGATCAACTCTTGGTCTGACGGAGCCCCGCCGGTTGACGGGCGGGCACTGTGGCGCTGACGGCCCTCCGAAGCCCAGCGCCTGTTCCACCTTTCTGCACTCCCACAGTGGTCCGCCGTCTCATGCAGCCCGCGCCCGGATCGCCCTGCACCTGCGCCGACCCCAGGGGCGCCGAGGCCACGAAGCCCCGCGCCCGCTGGCACCACCACTGCAAATCCCTCGTGTTTCAGCGCATGACGATGCTCCAGGCCACGATCTACGGCTGGAGTACGAGGGTCCAGGAGGCGGCGGCTCGACGAGCCCCGCGCCTGCCCTCCCAGCCCTGGCCGGGCCGTCTCCTGGGGGCATGTAGCCGCTGGTCGACGGGCGTCCGGCGCCGGGAGAAACAAGGTGCGCCGGACGCGCGCCATCGCCCATGCTGCCTACGCCCGCCCCGTTGGACCCCAGTGCCTGACGTTCCGTGCTGATCGGGCGTCGGCCCAGCACTGGTCACCACATCCAGGAGCCGTTCCATGAAGAAGATCCCCACCGTGTTCGTCCGCGACTTCGGTGCCCGCCCCGCCCATGTCGTCGAGGAGGTCAACCCCGAATGCGCCTGGGTCCTGGCCGGCGAAGGCCGGGCCACGCGGAAGTTCGACGGGACCTGCGTCATGCTCGACGAACACGGCAGCTGGTGGGCCCGCCGGGAAGTCCGCGCCGACAAGCCCGCACCGGCCGGTTACGTTCCTGTCTCCACCGACCCGACCACGAGCAGGACCGTGGGGTGGGAGCCGATCGAGCAGTCCCCGTTCGCCACGTTCCACGCCGAAGCGGTCCGCAACTGCGCGGCGGACGAGGGGGTCACGGGCACCTTCGAACTGATCGGACCGAAGATCAACGGCAACCCTGAGCGACGTACCGCGCACCTGCTCGTCGAGCACGCCCAAGCACTGAACCTCGATGTGCCGGAGCTGACGTTCGAGGGCATCCGCAAGACCGTACGCGCACTCGCGGAGGCTGATGGCTGCGAGGGCATCGTGTGGCACCACCCGGACGGCCGGATGGCGAAGATCAAGGCGCGGGACTTCAAGGCGGAAGCCCGCTGACGGCTGATGCCCGCCCCGGTCGCACCTTGCCCGGACGCCCCGACCGCGGGTGCAGAGGGGCGGGGATCCTCCGGCGGTGCGCGACGACCTCACGGCCGAGCCGCCCTTCTCGTCGCGGCTGTCAGTGAGTGGCTGCGACGAGCGGCTGGGGCCGAGCTCGGCCAGGCCGTCGGGATGGAACCGCAGCCCCTACCCGGCCGCGTCGAGAAGGATCCGGGCCAGCTCCTGCGGCTGGGAGAACATCGGCCAGTGGCCGGTGTCCATCTCGACCAGTCTCCACTGCTCGCCGGTCAGGAGCCCGGCCACGTCGTCGCTCGGCTCGGGGCCGTCGAGCAGGCACTTGATGTATGTCGTCGGAAGGTCAGCGAGTGGCCGTACCAGCAGGGCCGGGTCGGCCAGCGAGGCGCCGGGGTGCGGCGTCGTTCCGCCCACGATCCGGGCGATCTGCTCATCGGTGAGGCCCTGCCCGTCGTAGTCGTCCTTGGTCGGCGGCGCCCACAGCCCGCCGTTCCCGGCAAGGACGGCCTCCAGCTTCGCCGGCCCCTCCCACCAGGTGGAGACGAACGACTCGCCATCGGCTGGAACGTTGGAGTCGACGAAGACCACGCCGACCAGCCGGTCACCGATCCGCCCGGCGGCCTGACCGACCGGGATGCCCGAGTAGCTGTGCCCGACCAGCACGACATCGCGCAGATCGAGCCGCTCGACCTCATCGACGATGTCCTGGACGTGGGTCTGCCGCCCGGCGGGCACGGCCTGTCTGTCGGCGACGCCGGACAGGGTCAGCGGGTGGACGGCGTGACCGGCCTCCCTCAGCGTGGGCACCACCTCGTCCCATGCCCACGATCCGAGCCACGCGCCTGGAACCAGTACCAAGTTCGACATGGCCGCACAGTAGCGGAGAGGTCTGACAGTGCATCGAGGAAGCTTTCGCTGCACGTCTCGACCTCGCCCGGCAAGCAGGGCCCGAGCGAGCGGGCACTACCGCCGTGGACCGGCTCCGCACCGGCCGCGCCCGGGGACCGGCGACCGTCCGGGGCCGCCTCCGGTCACCCGCGCCCGGACCGGGGCGGGCCGCCGCCGCCCGGTCGCGGCTTGCCGGTCCGACCACCCGGCCCGGTCCGCCAGGTCCCACATCGCTGTTCGGCGGTACGGTCGTGGGCCTACGGTCGGTCCCGTCCTGACCCCGGTCGACAAGGAGGCCGCCGCTATGACCACCGCTGAACTGCTCCTGGGACTGGTCGTCCTGCTCGGCGCCTCGGTGCAGCGGCTCACCGGCATCGGCTTCGCCCTGGTCACCGCCCCGGTGCTGGCCCTGCTGGTGGGGCCAGGCCAGGGCGTTCTGGTCTCCAACTGCGCATCAGCGGCGATCAGCGCCGTCGGCCTGTGCGCGGGCTGGCGGCAGGTGCGGCTGTCGGCGATGCTGCCGCTGGTGCTGGCCGCCGCCTGTACCGTTCCGGCCGGTGCCTGGGTGGCGGACCGGCTGCCCGAGCGGGCGCTGCTCACCTCGATCGGCGCCGTGGTGGTGGTCGCGGTGCTGCTGGTGATCGCCGGCGCGCAGGTGGCGTCGCTGCGGGGGAGGGGCGGCGCGGTGGTGGCGGGTGCGGCGAGCGGTTTCCTCAACTCCTCCGCCGGGGTCGGGGGGCCGGCGCTCTCCCTGTATGCGGTCAACGCCCAGTGGCCGGTCCGGGAGTTCGTCCCCAACGCCCAGTTCTACGGCGTGGTGGTGAACCTCTTCTCGATGGCCGCCAAGGGCCTGCCCCGGCTGGCCTCCCCTGGCTGGGCGCTGCTGGCGATGGGCGTGGCCGGCGGCGCGGTGGTCGGGCGACTGCTGGGGGAGTGGCTCAGCGACCGGCAGGCCAGGCGGCTGGTGCTGGGCCTGGCACTGCTGGGTTCGCTGGCCACGCTCGCCAAGGGCCTGCTGGGCTGACGGAGGGTCAGTTGGTCCCCGCCGGGGCCGGGGCGGCGGCTTCGGCGGCTCCGCCGGTGACGGTCACCGCGGCTGCCCGCAGCGCGCCCGCGCAGACCATCAGCGCCGCCACCAGTGCGGTCACCACGGCGAAGGAGACGGTGAGCGAGGTGGCCTGGGCGAGGGCGCCGATGATGGCGGGGGCCACCAGTCCCGAGGTGTAGGTGATGGTGGCGACGCCCGCGATCGCCTGGCTCGGGTTGGGTCCGCTCTTGCCCGCCGCGGCGAAGGCCAGTGGGATCACCACCGCGATGCCCACACCGAGCAGGGCGAAGCCCGGGATCGCCAGCGCCGGGGTGCGTGCGACCACCACCAGCAGCCCGCCGGTGGTCGCCACCGCACCGCTGAGCCGCACTGTGCGCACCGGCCCCAGCCGCCGCACCACCGCGTCGCCGAGCATCCGGGCGCCCGCCATGGTGAAGGCGAACCCGGAGAAGCAGGCCGCGGCCAGTCCGGCCGAGGCACCGGTGATGTCCCTGAGGTAGACCGCGCACCAGTCCGAGCTGGCACCCTCCGCGAAGATCGCGCAGAAGCCGACCAGTCCGATCGCCAGCGCCGCCCGCGGCGGCCTGGCGAAGCGGGGCGGGGCCTCCTCGTCGGGGGCGGGGCGTACGTCCAGGAGGTTCCGTCCGACCAGCAGCCCACCGGCCACCAGCACCGCGGCCATCAGCCCGAGGTGCAGCCGGGCGTCGATGCCGGAGTGGGCGGCCAGGACACCAAAGCCCGAGCCGATCAGCGCACCGGCGCTCCACATGCCGTGCAGTCCGGACATGATCGACCGGCCGAGCCGCTGCTCCACCTCCACGCCCTGGGCGTTCATCGCCACATCGGCCATCCCGGCCGTCGCGCCGAACAGCAGCAGCGAGCCGCCGAGCCAGAGCAGTCCCGGTGCGGCAGGGGGCAGTGCCAGGCAGGCGCACCACAGTGCCAGCAGTCCGCGAATGGCCGCCCGCCCGCCGAAGCGGTACACGATCCGGCTTGCCAGCGGCATCGACAGCGAGGCGCCGAGTGCGGGCATCATCAGCGCCAGGCCGAGCTGCCCGGAACTGAGGTCGAGGCGCTCCTGCACCCAGGGGATGCGGGTGGCGAAGCTGCCCTGGACGGCTCCGTGCAGTGCGAAGACCACGGCCACGGCGACCCTGGCTCTGCGGACGGCGGACTGGTCCATCCGGTGTCTCCTCCCCTGGTGCGCGGCGGCGCGCGACGTTGCGACGGACGACGCTGTCGGCATCCGGCCGGTACTAAATTATCAGGAAGGGACCCTGATAGAAAACTGCCAAAACCGTCTGGGAGGATCTGGCGCCATGACCACCGCGCGCACGGCCACCCCGAGCACAGCCCGTGCCATCAACGACCGGCTCGCCCTCGACCTGCTGCTGGAGCAGGGCCCACTCACCGCCACCCAGCTCAAGGAGCTCACGGGGCTCTCCCGGCCGACCGTCGCCGACCTGCTGGAACGTCTTCAGCACAGCGGACTGGTCACGATGGTCGGCGAGTCGGGCGCGGTCCGGCGAGGCCCCAACGCCCGCCTCTACGGGCTGGTCGCCGACCGCGCGTACATCGCCGGCATCGATGTGCGCACCGTCGGTGTCGCCATCACCGTCGCCGACCTCACCGGCCGCACCCGCGCCACCGCCCGTCTCCCCGCCGCCCCCGACACCGCGCCCGCCGACCTGGTGGACGGCGCCGTGCGTGCCCTGGTCGACGCCACCCGCAGGGCCGGGACCGACACCCTGCACACCATCGCCGTCGGAGCGCCGGGCCTGATCGACCCCGCCGCGGGCGAACTCAGCGGCACCGGCGGGCTGCCCCGCTGGCATGCCGACCTGGTCCGCGCGCTGCGCGAACAGCTGGGTGTCCCGGTGCTGCTGGAGAACGAGGTCAATCTGGCCGGCATCGCCGAGCAGCGGCTGGGCTCCGCGCGTGACCGCGACACCTTCGTCCTGCTCTGGCTCGGCCACAGCGTCGGCGCCGCGGCCATCCTCGACGGCCGGCTGCGCCGCGGCGCCTCCGGCGGCACCGGTGAGATCGGCTTCCTGCCCGTGCCCGGCACCTCGATGCTGCCCACCGCGACCGGATGCGACGGAGGCTTCCACGGCCTGGCCGGCAGCGCGGCGGTGTGCGCACTCGCCCGTGAGCACGGGCTGCCCGCTCCGGCCGCCGACGACGCCCCGGCCGCGGAGGCCGCCGTACGGGCAGCGCTCGCCGCGGGGGAGGACGGTGCGGCCTTTCTCGACGTGCTCGCCGAACGGGTGGCGCTGGGCGCCGCGGCGGTCTGTGTCGTCCTGGACCCCGGATGCGTCGTCCTCGGCGGTGAGGTCGGCACGGCGGGGGGAACCGAGCTGGCGGACCGAGTGGCTCGGCGGCTCGCCGGTCTCTCCCCGCTCCGCACGGAGGTACGCGCCGGCACGGTCAGCGGCAGCGCCGTCCTCGGCGGGGCCGTGCTCATCGCGCTGGACGCGGTTCACCAGGATCTCTTCGGCGGTCCCTGACCGCCGGCCTGCGTGACTCCGCGCACATCTGCGCCGGTCACCTGTCTCTGTCTCTGTCTCTGTCTCTGTCGCCGGCCTGCCTGGGCCCGTCGCCTGTCTCAGCCGGTGGCCTTCCTGGGCCGGTTGCGGCGAAGGCTGTCAGCGGCCGGCGGCATCCACCGCCGAATGGCCGGTGCCGGTGGTGCCATGACCGGCCTCGCCGGCCTGCAGGGCGGGGGTGCCGAGCACCACGGCGGTCACCAGCCCGGATATGACGGCTATGCCGAAGCCGGTCCGGCCGCACAGCTGCGCGGTGGTCGGCCGCGGCCGCGGCGGCGGGGCCACATCACTCCGGAAGGCGTCCTCCGTGCCCTGATCCTGACTCATTCCGCTCTCCCTGTATCCGTACCGGCGGTCAGCTGTCCGAATCGTCGAACTTCGACCTGAATAGCAGCTTAATCTCCGGTACGAGATGCACCCTCCCGAGTGGGCCATGAGGCAGGATGGCGCTGATCACAGCGATCCTCAGGAGGAGCCAGATGGGTCAGTCCGACCGGCCGGTGAACAGCTACCGGATCGGAGAGGCGGCGGCCATGCTCGGCGTCAGCGCCGACACCATGCGCCGCTGGGTCGACGCGGGACGCCTCGACGCGGAGCGCGACGAGCACGGCCACCGCATCGTCCCCGGGGCCAGGCTGGCCGCGTTCGCCCGCGAGCTCGCCCGCCCGGAGAACGCCGCGGCGGTCGGCCTGCCGTCCTCCGCCCGCAACCGCTTCCGCGGCATCGTCACCCAGGTCATCCTCGGCGATGTCGCCGCCCAGGTGGAGATCCAGGCGGGTCCGTTCCGGGTGGTCTCCCTGATCAGCCGGGAGTCCGCCGAGGAACTCGGCCTGGAACCGGGCGCGCCGGCCGTGGCCGTGGTGAAGTCCACCAATGTCGTCGTCGAGCGCGGCTGAGGGCGGGCCGTGCACCTCCACCCGCCGCGAGCCGTCGCCCACCGCGGTGACCCCTACCGGCACCGCGAGAACACCCTCCCCTCGATCCGCTCCGCCCTGGCCGCCGGGGCCGACGCGGTCGAGGTCGACGTACGCCTCACCCGCGACGGCGTGCCCGTCCTGCTGCACGACCCCACCCTCCGGCGCCTCTGGGGCCTCAACCGGCCGCTGGCCGAGCTCACCGCCGCAGACCTGCGCGGCCTGGGCGGACACGGCGCACCGCACCAGGTACCCACCCTGGCCGAGGCGCTGGAGGCGGTCGCTACCGCACCCCGCAACCCGGCCGGGCGGGCCCCGCTGCTCATGATCGACCTGGATGACGCCGCCCCCGTCGCCGCCACCTGCGCAGAGGTACGCCGGCTCGGCGCCGCCGACCGGGTCGCCTACTGCGGACCGCCCTCCGCCATGTTCGCCGTACGCGACCACGAACCCACCGCCGAGGTCTCGGTCACCTGGCGCACCCCCCGCACCCCGCCGCAGGCGCTGCTCGCAGAACTGCGCCCGCAGCTGCTCAATCTGCCGTTCGGCCTGGTCACCCCGGCGCTGGTGGAGCAGGCCCGGCACACCGGACTCCAGGTGAGCGCCTGGACCGTGGACGTCCGCCGCACCATGGCGCGGGTACTGCGCACCGGGGTCGTCTCGCTCACCACCAATCGGATCGGCGTGCTGCGCGCCCTGCTCGACCGCTCACCGGGGCCGGTCCCGGAACAGGGGGCCTGACCGGTCGTCAGCCCTTGGCCGGGCCACCCGCCGCGCGGCCGAGCCGTTCGGCGACCAGCCGTATGTGCTCCGCCAGCTCCGGCGGCTCGTGCACCTCGAAGTCCACCCCGTAGCGGGTGAGCCGGGCGGCCAGGTCGTCCAGTGAGTTGGAGCCGGTGCGCAGCACACAGCTGTGCTGGTCCACGGGTTCCACCTGCCCGTAGGTGGGGCCGGTCCAGGCCTCCACCATCGCGGCCGGCGCATGCAGGGTGACCCGGGCCCGATGGCGGAACGCCTCCGTCGACACCCGCCCGGCGAGCCACTGGGCCGCCTCCTGCGGAAGCTTCCTGGGTTCAAAGCGGGGGCCGGTCGGCACCGGGTCGGTGAGCCGGTCCATCCGGAAGCTCCGCCAGTCCGCCCGCCCGGTGTCCCAGGCAACCAGGTACCAGCGGGGTCCGGTGCAGACCAGCCGGTGCGGTTCGGCCGCCCGCCGGCTCTGCGTACCCCCGTGGTCCTGGTAGTCGAACCGCAGGCGCATCCGGTCCCGGCAGGCACTCGCGACCACCGTGAGCGACTCCGCGTCGACATCGGGGCCGTCCGGGCCGGTCAGCCACTCCATGGCGTTGTGCAGCGCGTCCACCCGCCGGCGCAGCCGGGACGGCAGCACCTGCCCCAGCTTGGCCAGGGCCTGCACCGAGGACTCGGCAGTACCCGCCACGCTGCCGCCCGCCGCCATCCGCAGGCCGACGGCGACCGCGACGGCCTCCTCGTCGTCCAGCAGCAGCGGTGGCAGCGCAGCCCCGGCACCGAGCCGGTAACCGCCTGTGGCGCCCGGGGTCGCGTGCACGGGATAGCCCAGCTCGCGGAGCCGGTCCACATCACGCCGGATGGTGCGCGCCGTCACGCCGAGTTTCCGGCCGAGTTCCGGGCCGGTCCAGTCCTGTCGGGCCTGGAGCAGGGAGAGCAGCCGCAGCAGCCGCGAGGAGGTCTGAAGCACGCGCCCACTCTGCCACCCGCGCGCGTCACAGGTGTCCCGCAGCGGGTGACGTGCGGGTCAGGAATGCGGCGCGGCCAGCTGCTCGGCGTGCGCCGCCTGGGCCAGCAGCAGCGCCGCAAGCCGCCGCGCCTCGAGCGGGCTCAGCCCCGCCCAGGCTCTGGAGAAGCCCCCGCGCTCCGGCCCGACATCCAGTGCGATCCGGGCGAACGGGCCACTGGACCCGCCGATGCACAGCGGTGCCACAGCGATCCGCCGTCCGCACGCGGTCACCAGTGCGGCCACCGCAGCGGCCTCGGTGACTACTGTGGTCGCCGCCCCCACAGGGCGACGTCCCCGCTGGTCCTCGGACTCCGCACTGGTCATGTCGTCCTCACGTCCTCTCCTCGCGCCGGCCTCACCACCCTCAGCGTCCGGGGACGGCTGCACATTCCTGAGCCCCGGGCGGGCCTTGCCCCCAGTGCCGCCAGCGGGTCCAGAATGACGCCATGTCACTCACCGGAACCGACACCTACCGGGGTGTCCGTGATCTGCCGCCGCTGGTCGAGCGCGCCCTGCGCGCCGCCCGGGAGAGTGGCTTCGCCCACTCCTGCCGCCCCGAGCAGGGCCGCCTGCTGCACGCCCTCGCCGCGGGGGCGCCGGGGCTGATCGGGGAGACTGGGACCGGACTCGGAGTGGGGCTGGCCTGGTTGGCCTCGGGTGCCCGCGACGACGTCCGCCTGCTGAGCGTGGAGCGGGACCCGCAGCGGGCCCGCCTCGCCGCGGAGCTGTTCGCCGACCACCCCCAGGTGCGGATCCTGCACGGAGACTGGCAGCAGATCACCGGCCATGGGCCG
This sequence comes from Peterkaempfera podocarpi, assembly GCF_042466665.1. Lineage (GTDB taxonomy): Bacteria > Actinomycetota > Actinomycetes > Streptomycetales > Streptomycetaceae > Peterkaempfera > Peterkaempfera podocarpi. The sequence continues at coordinate 725,758 of NZ_CP162102.1, read as the reverse complement.
TTCGACCTGCTGGTGCTCGACGGGGGCGGCCAGGGCAAGACGGACCCGCCCGCCGACCCGGCCCTGCTGCTGGCCCCCGGCGGGACGCTGGTGGTGGACGACTTCACCCCGGCGGACGGCTGGCCGCCACGTCACGACGGCCGGCCGGATCTCGCCCGGATGCACTGGCTGGGCCACCCCGGCCTGCGGGCCGCCGAACTGCGCCTGGCCCCCGACCTCAGCACCGTGGTGGCCACCCGCGACGGCTGAAGGGGCGTCAGGAAGGCTCCGCGGTAAACCCGGGCCCTGCTCACCGGACGGTCACGGCACTGCCGGGTGGGGCGGTGCCGGCCTGGATCCGGCGACCGGCGACCGGCGAACTGGCCGCGGGCGACCGGCGGCCGGGGTCTCGTCACCGGGCCCTGCCGCCGGACGGCCGCCGGAGTTCGCCGCATTCTCCCGGTCTCCCGGCGCGGCGGGCCTTGATCGAGGCCGGACCGGGCGTGGCCACGGGCGCGGGTGCGGTCGCGCCCGCCCGGTGCGGTGCCGCGCAATTCGGCCCGCCCGCAACGGGATTTTTAATGTCGGCGATCAAGAGACCTACCGGCGTATGGTCATAAACCTCCTGACGGTGAAAGGAGGTTCACCAGCGATGGGAATGTTCAAGGACGCGCCGCCGCGCGAGCACCCGGAGTACACACATCTGCGTTTCATGGCAGCGGGTTCGCCATCGTGGTGGAAGAAGAACCGGCACAAGGTCCTCGCCGTCGCCGGTCTCCTGACCGGAATCTGGCTCGCCGGGCATCACCACGACACGCCCCAGACCTGCCAGCCGACCGGTTCCTCCAGCGTCGCGCGCTGATCGCCGCGCGCTGCTCCCGGTCGGGGCCCGGACCGCGCGCCGCACGGTCCGGGCCCCTCGGTGCGGAGTCCGCCGACTTCGCAGCGCCCCGCCGAAACGGCTGCGGGCATTGCCGGACGCCACACGGGCGGGAATTTCAGAACGCCGGCGCAGATGGTTCACACAGAGCGGGAGCCCGGGTCGTCCCTTCCTTTCCGAAGGGGACGACCCGGGCTCCCGCGACCCGTTTTCCGTGTATCAGCGGCCTACTTCTTGAAGACCATACGGAAGACGTAGAACCCGTCGTAGGTGCTGCCGGTCACCGTCGCCTGGGCGTGCGCCGAGGTGATCTTCCCGGAGATTCTGGCGCCCGCGTTGATGGTGTGCGGCATCACCGGGGTGACGCCCAGCGACGGCCGGCAGGGCACGATGAGGTTGGCGGCGTTGAAGGTGTTGAGCACGGCGCCCTGGGCCTTGTGGTTGTTGGTCAGCGAGCCGGAGAACGCCCCGGTCTTCGCCGAGCGGGTGTACGACCAGTACCGCAGCAGCAGCCTCGGGTCGCGGGGATGGCCGTTGACGTCGGTCGCGGAGACCCGGAAGACCGCGGAACTGAACAGGGAGACCGAGCCGTTCACCCTCGGGCCGCCGGCCGCCAGGCTGAAGTGGAAGGGGTTCTTCTCACTCTGCTTGCCGGCCTTCTGGGTGGGCGAGACCACCAGGGTGGCCGGGACCTTGTACTGCGCCCGGCCCACATGGCGCCGCACCCCGCCCCACGGGCCGCCGCAGTAGTCGTAGACATCGACGGTCATCGCCGCCGTGCCCTTGTAGACCTTGGTCGTCGTCGCGGCGTCGGCCGGTGCACCCGTGGTGCCGAGGACCAGCACGGTCGTTCCCAGCACCGCGGCTGCGGCTGCCGGAGTACGCCTGAGTTTCATGAGAACCCCCTGACTGAAATGATCCACGGCCCGGCGGGCCGGGAACTCTCTTGCGCGGACGGGGCGGAGGCCCCTCACCAGGTGATGTCGTTGGGATCCACGGCCTCACCGGTGGACTTCAGCACCGGGCCCCCGACGCGCGATTGGATGACCTCGCGGCCCAGGTGGTCGTGGCCGTGCGGGTAGCAGCCCTCGGAGCCGAAGGTCACCTCGCCTCCGTGCCCCGGGTGCACCGCGCCCGCGTCCACTCCGACCGCCCCCACGTCCAGCCCGGCCGCCCCGTCGTGCAGGGCGGTGTAACCGGCGGCCATGCTCACACCGGTGGCCCAGAACCCCATGACTCAGCCCTCCTTGACCGTGGCCGAACGGCGCAGCGCCGGGACGAGCGTGTCCGCGAGGTTCGCGACCGCCCGCCGGTTGAGTTCGGCGAGCACCAGACGGGCGAGCGGGGTGCGCAGAAACTGCTCCAGCGTGCCCACCTCGTGCGTCGCCGTGTACTCGCACAGTCCGATCCAGGTGTAGCCGACGACGGCCGTCCCGGTGATCGCCACCGAGGCGTTCACCGCGGCCCCGGCCACGCTGCCCACCACGGGGATCAGCTTGAGCAGGTTGGCCGCGACATAGGTGCCCGCCTTGCGCGCACCCTGTCCCAGCAGGACCGAGCCGACCACGGTGAGGTCCCCGGTCACCGGAGGCTCCCCGTACGCGGTGGTGATCGCCTGGACCAGGCACACCTGGGCGGCGGTGATCGGAATCGCATCGGCGAAGGGCAGCGGGATCGCCCCGGCAGCCGCCGACACCCCGCAGGCCACACCGACCGCGGTCTGCGCGCGCCGACGGCGGGCCGCAAGCACCGCCTTGCCGTCCGGTGTACGCCGCACCACCTGGGCGCGAGTCGCCTCGGCGGGCAGATTGCGCAGCAGAGCGGCGGGATCGAGATACTTCTTGACGTCGAAGGGAACGCTTGAGTCAATGGGCCGGTCCATGATTCCCCTCCGTGTGGTCGGACGGTCCGTCACATCCTGATTGCGGATGCCACATCCACCATCCGCCGCCGCGGCCCCCGGAGCCAGGTGAAACTTCACAGCCTTCCGGCGGTCCGGCGCCTCCCCTCGACCAGCGGCCGGAGCTCCGGGTCGCGGAAGAAGCGGAAGTGCATCACCGCGAAGGCGTGCAGCGGCGCGAGCAGGGTTGTACGGGCCCGGCGGCCCAGGGCGGCGTCCGGCACCGCGACGGGCTGCGGGTCGGGACGGTGCAGGAAGCTGCGCTCCAATTCCCGTACCGTGTCCGCGTGCCGGATCAGGAAGTTGTCCACGGTCCGCTCCGACACATGCGCGGTACGGGCCAGTTCCCAGCGGCTGGAGTAGTGGGGGAGCTGCTCCCAGATCCCCAGGTCGGTGGTGGACGGGATCAACCGGTCCAGCCAGGGCGCGCCCCGGTCGCGGGCCGGCGGCCGGTAGCGGTCGCCGCGGAAGCGGGCGGCGGGCTGCTCGCCCGCCGCCACGGCCTCGACCAACGCCCGTACGTCGTCCCCGGGGGCCTCCTTGGAGAGCAGCCCCAGTGGCCGGTGGAACTGGAACGCCGCGAGCAGGAACAGCAGGCGGCTGTCCTCGCTGTCGGCCGAGTAGAGCACCGACGGCACCGAGACGGCCCCGAGATGCCGCAGCACGGTCAGGCCGCTCTGCTCCGACATCCGGCCGAAGTCCATGTCCACAAAGGCGAGATCGAACCGCTGACCGCCGCCCAGCATCCCGCCGAGCAGCTCCGGCGTCAGCGCCCACGCCACGGAGTGACCGGTGCCGTCCAGGGCCCTGGCCACGGACTCGCCCACCTGCATCACATTGTCGACGACGACGATCCTCATCCGCCGCTCCCCTCCTGCTGCCCCTCGTTCCGGTACGACCGGTACTGCTGCCGCTCGTTCCGCTGCGACCGCCAGTGGACCTCCGCCACCGTCCCGTGTCCGCCGCCGCGCCAGCCGATCGCCCCGTCGTAGGCGGCAAGCCAGTGCCTCAGCAGCCGGGAGCTGCTGTGCGCGGGAGCGGACGTCCCCGGTTCTGCCGTGAGCCCCGGGCCGTCGTCGGCGACCGTCAGGGTGATCCGTCCCTGCTCCGTGGCGGCGCACCGCACCTCGATGCGGGCCGCGCCCGCGGCGAGGGCGTTGGTGAGCAGGTCGGGCAGCACACGGCGGGCGATCTGGTAGTCCACCGGGGAGAGCTGCGGATCCGGCGCGGTCCGGGGAACCGTGCAGCGGGCGCGCTCCGACGCCGGCAGGGTCCGCTGCACCAGGGCCCACAACTCCCCGAAGGGGCGGGGGCCGCTGCGGTTGGCGTCGCTGAGTACGTCCAGGCGCGCCTCCTCGACCTGCATCATGGCCTCGCGCACCAGTCGGCGGACCTCGCGCGGGTCGGGATCCGGCTCGTTGACGTACTGCTGGAGCAGGCTGACGGCGTTTCGGGCGATGCTGTGCATGTCCACGGCGGCGCCGCGCCGCCACAGGTCGTGCCGGTTCACGGTGTGGGACGCGGCCGCGCGCAGCATCACATCGAAGCCCGCCCACACCGGGTAGTAGCCGAACGGGGTGGCGCACAGGGCCAGGTAGAGCGGGACCGTCAGTTCGGCGGCGCGGTCGTTGTAGGGGAACAGATACACCACCAGCATCGCCGAGAAGACCACCGGCAACAGTGTCCGCAGCCGCCGCATCCGTGGGGAGGGCCGGCGGTCGACGCTGTACCAGCCGGGGTCGACCATCGCCTGGAGTGCGGCGGACAGCGAGTACAGCACACCGAACAGGACGCCGCACACACGCTGCCCCTGGGTGAGTCCGGGCAGTGGGAGGAGCCCGGTGAACAGCCACAGCACCAGGAATGCGCCGATGGTCTCCGCCACCCCGGAGGCATCCAGCGTGGCCCGCCCCGGCGTCGTCAGCAGATGCGCGGCCAGCCGCTGCACCGCGGGCGGTCCGGTCTCCGCCAGCCGCTCCAGCGCCGCCGAGCGGGTGTGCAGAAAGGCGATCCCGACCCCGGCGCTCGCCGCCCCCAGCTGCAGGGCCGCTCTGAGCGGCTCGCCGGTGTGCGACACGGCCAGCACCACCCAGGCCCCCGCCACACAGGCCGCCCGGAAGCAGCACCCCGCCCACCAGAGTGTCGACGCAGCTCGCAGGGCCGTCCCGAAGACCGCCTGGGAGAACTCGTCCTCGCGCTGAACCAAGCCCGGCCCCCCGGCCCATGACACCCCGACTGTGTCGGACGTCACTCATCCTTCACGAAACGAGCACACCATACACATCGCGGAGGGCTGTCGCCTCCCCTCCTGGGCCACCAGTACCGATCGACCGACCGGATTCCGCGTCCGTTACCGGCCTGCGAGTCGGATCCGCCCGACCGGCGGGGGCAACGGGCCGGTCCTCAGCGGGAGTTCGTCGACGGCAGCGGCCTCCGCCCGCAGCTGCGGGCGGTCGATGCCCGGCCCGGCGGAGCGGCAGCCGGCCCGTCGGCGGGCAGGCTCAACTGGCCTGCCCGGTGGGCATGATGGTGACCTGCTGGAGGTTGACCCGCGGCGGCATGGAGGCGATGAAGCCGATCGTCTCCGCGATGTCCTGCGGGGTCAGCCACTCCATCGTCTCCTTGGAGCCCGCCAGCCACTCCAGGGCGCCCTGGTCCGTGACGTGGCCCTGCAGCTCGGTGCCGACGATGCCCGGCTCGATCGCCGCCACCCGTACGTTCTTGGCGCCCAGCTCGGTGCGGAGGGTGCGGGAGAAGTGCGTGACAAAGGCCTTGGTGCCGGAGTAGACGGCGAAGTTCGGGAAGATGTTCTGCGCGGCGATCGACGCGGTGTTGATCAGGTCTGCGACGCCGCGCTCCCCGGCCGACTCGACCAGTTGCGGGACGAACTCGCCGATCACATTCATCAGTCCGGAGATGTTGAGATCGATCTGCCGCTTCCACTGGTCGACGCGCAGCTCCTCGATCGGGGCCGGCAGCATCACTCCGGCGTTGTTGAACAGCAGGTCGGCGCTGCCGAGTTGGGACCGCACCCGGTCGGCTGCGGCATGCACCTGGGCGGTGTCGGTGACATCGGTGGCCAGCGCCAGCGCGGTGCCGCCGTTCCTGCCCACCCGGGCGACCAGGTCGTCCAGCCTCTCCGTACGGCGCGCCAGGACGGCGACCTTGGCGCCCAGGGCGGCCAGATGCTCGGCGGACGCTTCACCGATGCCGCTGGAGGCGCCGGTGACCACCGCCACGCGTCCGGCGAGAGGCTGGTTGCGGGTGCTCGTGGACATGTGCGGTCACGCCTTCCGGGACGGTCGTGGACACGGCGGGAGCCCGAAGGCAGGCCCGCGGGTCCCCCTCCAGCACACCACCACCCCGCCCCTCCCGCACCCGCGGAAGGCCCCTGCCGCTCCGGTGCGGACGGGCCCGCCCCGCCCGGGGCGGGCGGGGCGGACCGTCGAGGCTGCGGTGTACGGAACCGGCCTCAGCGGGCCGTGAAGGCCCGGGCCTCTGCGTCCCCGGGGGCGGGGGCGGTCGTCTCGGGACGGTGGCCCAGCAGCAGGCGGTCGAGCGAGAGGGCGCCGGGGCCGACGGTGGCGATGGCCAGGAACGCCCAGCAGAACATCACTGAGGGCTCGCCGCCGTTCTGGATCGGCCACAGGGCCTTCTCCTGATGCACCGTGAAGTACGCGTACGCCATGGAGCCGGAGCACAGGAGTGCGGCGGGCCGGGTGAGCAGGCCGACCAGGACCAGGATCCCGCCGGCCAGCTGGATCGCCGAGGCCCACCAGCCGGGCCACTCCAGCAGTGTGGGCGCGTGGCCGCCCTGCGGGCCGCCCAGGACGTCGAAGAGCGAGGCGGCGCCGTGGCAGGTGAACAGCAGGCCGACGACGACGCGGAAGAGTCCGAGCGCGAGTTGGGTCCAGCGTTCGGGCAGGGGTGAGTTCACGGGAGCTCCAAGGGTTTTTCGGAGGCGCGGCGGGGGTAGGCAATGCATGGGAGCGCTCCCACGCTGCCTCAAAACACACCGGGCGATGCGTCCGAGTACGGGACAATCTAGCCAATGTTGACCTGCACTCGTCAAGTCTCTGGTCGGGTCCGGTTCAGTCCGGTGCACCGGCTGCGGTGCCGACCCGGCGGGTGCCCGGGGGCAGCGTCCCCGTGGCCGCCGCGTGGTCGAGGTACTCCAGCAGCACCCGCCGCAGCTCCCGGGCGGCGCGCGGCGGCTCGACGTCCCGGCGGTGCGCCAGGCCGATGGTGCGCTGAAGTCCCGCTCCGGCGAACGGCGTCACCCGGATCAGGCCCCGCCGGTCGGCGACCATGCTGGGCACCACCGCGAGCCCCAGCCCCGCCTCCACGAAGCCGAGCACCGCATCCATCTCGCCGCCCTCCACGGCGAGCGACGGCTCGAACCCGGCGGCCCGGCAGGCGCCCACGGTGAACTCCCGCAGGTCGTAGCCGCGCCGGAACATCACCAGCGGACGCCCGTCCAGATCGGCGACCCGCACCCGCTGCCCCTCCACCGGGGGTGGTGCCCCGGCCGCCGAGACCACCACCAGCTCCTCCCGCAGCAGCTCGGTGGTGGCCAGCGCGGGGTCATGGCTCTGCAGCGGCAGGATGAGCAGCGCCAGGTCCAGGCTGCCGGTGGCCAGTTCGCGCACCAGGTCCCGGGATCCGCCCTCCTCCACCAGCAGCCGGATCCCCGGGAAGCGGCGGTGGTAGGCGCGCAGCACCTGTGGCAGCAGACCGGTGCACAGGCTCGGGGTGGCGCCGATCCGTACCCGCCCGCGCCGCAGCTGGACCAGTTCCTGCACCTCCTGGCGGGCGGTGTCGGCGTCCGCCAGGATCCGCCGGGCCAGCGGCAGCAGCGCCTCGCCGGCGTCGGTGAGGGCGATGTTCCCCCGGGCGCGGCTGAACAGCTCGGTCCCCAGCTCCCGCTCCAGGGAACGGATCTGCTGGGACAGCGACGGCTGGGCGACGTGCGCCCGCTCGGCGGCCCGGGTGAAGTGCCGGGTCTCGGCGACGGCAACGAAGTAGACGAGCTGCTGCAACTGCACACGGCCACGATAGCTCCGGCCTATCGAAACCAGCCGCACCATGTCTTGGACCTGTCATCATGCGCGGTCGTAACGTCCAGGTCATGGCACTGGCGACCCGGACGGTGCACCCGTCCGCCCTCCGCACGCTGTGGGACTCCACCATCGGCAAGAAGACGGTGATGGCGGGCACAGGCGTGCTCATGCTGCTCTTCCTCATCGCGCACATGCTCGGCAACCTCAAGATCTTCTTCGGCCCCGGGGACTTCGACAGCTACGCCGGATGGCTGCGGACGATCGGTGAGCCGGTGCTGCACTACGGCTGGTACCTGTGGCTGCAGCGCGCCGCGCTGGTCGCCTGCGTGGTGCTGCACGGCGTCGCCGCCTACCAGCTGAGCCGCCGCGACCTGAAGGCGCGCCCGCAGCGCTATGCGCACCGGCAGCCGGCCCGGGGCAGCTACGCGACCCGCACCATGCGATGGGGCGGAGTGATCCTCGGCCTCTTCATCGTCTGGCACATCCTCGATCTGACGGCTGGCACCGTCAATCCGCGCGGAGAGGCCGGCCACCCCTACGAGAACGTCGTCGCGGACTTCCGCCTCTGGTACGTCGACCTGTTCTACATCGTCGCGATGCTCGCCCTGGGCCTGCACATCCGCCACGGCTTCTGGAGCGCCGCGCAGACCCTCGGTGCCAACAACCGCACCCGCGACCGCGCCCTCAAGGCGGCGGCCAACATCCTGGCGGCCGTACTCACCGCCGGCTTCGTGCTGGTGCCCGTGGCCGTGATGACCGGATTGGTGGACTGAGATGACCCCCTACAGCGACTTCACCGTCGGCGCCCCGATCGCCGACACCAAGGCCCCGGACGGGCCCGTCCACGAGCGCTGGGACCGCCGCCGCTTCGAGGCGAAGCTGGTCAACCCGGCCAACCGCCGCAAACTCACGGTGATCGTGGTGGGCACCGGACTGGCCGGCGGCGCAGCCGGCGCCACCCTCGCGGAACAGGGCTACCGGGTCGTCCAGTTCTGCTACCAGGACTCACCCCGGCGCGCCCACTCCATCGCGGCCCAGGGCGGTATCAACGCCGCCAAGGACTACCGCAACGACGGCGACTCGGTGCACCGGCTCTTCTACGACACCGTCAAGGGCGGCGACTTCCGCTCCCGGGAGTCCAACGTCCACCGCCTCGCCCAGGTCTCGGTGCAGATCATCGACCAGTGCGTCGCCCAGGGCGTCCCCTTCGCCCGCGAGTACGGAGGGCTGCTGGACACCCGCTCCTTCGGTGGCGTCCAGGTCTCCCGCACCTTCTACGCCCGCGGCCAGACCGGCCAGCAGCTGCTGCTCGGCGCCTACCAGGCGCTGTCCCGCCAGATCGACGCCGGTGCGGTGGAGATGCACCCCCGCACCGAGATGCTCGACCTGGTGGTCATCGACGGCCGGGCCCGCGGCATCGTCGCCCGGGACCTGGTCACCGGCCGGATCTCGGTCCATCTCGCCGACGCCGTGGTGCTGGCCACCGGCGGCTACGGCAATGTCTTCCACCTCTCCACCAACGCCAAGAACTCCAACACCACCGCGATCTGGCGGGCCCACCGCCGCGGCGCGTACTTCGCCAACCCCTGCTACACCCAGATCCACCCCACCTGCATCCCGCGCTCCGGCGACCACCAGTCCAAGCTGACCCTGATGAGCGAGTCGCTGCGCAACGACGGCCGTATCTGGGTGCCGCTGGCCGAGGGCGACACCCGGCCCCCGCAGCAGATCCCCGAGGGCGAGCGCGACTACTACCTGGAGCGGATCTACCCCTCCTTCGGCAATCTGGTCCCGCGCGACATCGCCTCCCGCGCCGCCAAGAACGTCTGTGACGAGGGCCGCGGGGTCGGCCCCGGCGGCCAGGGCGTCTATCTGGACTTCGCCGACGCCATCGCCCGGATGGGCCGGGAGAAGGTCGCCGAGAAGTACGCAACCTCTTCGAGATGTACGAGCGGATCACCGCCGAGGACCCCTACTCCCGCCCCATGCGCATCTATCCCGCCGTGCACTACACCATGGGCGGCCTCTGGGTGGACTACGACCTGCAGACCACCGTCCCCGGCCTGTTCGCCATCGGGGAGGCCAACTTCTCCGACCACGGCGCCAACCGGCTCGGCGCCAGCGCCCTGATGCAGGGCCTGGCCGACGGCTACTTCGTGCTGCCCGCCACCATCGGCGACTACCTCGCGCGCCACCCCCACCAGGAGGCCGACCCCGACCACCCGGCCGTCGCCGAGGCCGTCGCCGAGGCCGTCGCCGACACCGAGGACCGGCTCGCGCTGCTGCTCGCCGTCGACGGCGACCGCACCCCGGAGTCCTTCCACCGGGAGCTGGGCGCACTGCTCTGGGAGGAGTGCGGCATGGCCCGCAACGAGGCGGGGCTGCGCAAGGCCCTGGACCGCATCCCCGAGCTGCGCGACGAGTTCTGGCGCCGGGTCAAGGTGCCGGGCACCGGTACCGAGCTCAACCAGCAGCTGGAGAAGGCCAACCGGATCGCCGACCATCTGGAGCTGGCCGAGCTGATGTGCCTGGACGCGCTGCACCGCACCGAGTCCTGCGGCGGCCACTTCCGCGAGGAGTCCCAGACCCCCGACGGCGAGGCCCGGCGCGACGACGGGCACTTCTCCTATGTGGCGGCCTGGGAGCACGGCGGCGACGGAGCCCCGGTGCTGCACCGCGAAGAGCTGGCCTTCGAGTACGTCCACCCCACCCAGCGGAGCTACGCGTGAACCTCACCCTGCGCATCTGGCGCCAGCGCTCACCCGAGCAGGACGGCGCCATGACCACCTACGACGTCCGTGACATCAGCCCGGACATGTCCTTCCTGGAGATGCTGGACGTCCTCAACGAGGAGCTGATCCTGCGCGGCGAGGAGCCGGTGGCCTTCGACCACGACTGCCGCGAGGGCATCTGCGGCGCCTGCGGCATGGTGATCAACGGCCGGGCCCACGGCCCCGAGCGGACCACCACCTGTCAGCTGCACATGCGGCACTTCCAGGACGGCGACACCATCGACGTCGAGCCCTGGCGGGCCGCGGCCTTCCCGGTGGTCAAGGACCTGGTGGTGGACCGCTCCGCATTCGACCGCATCATCGGCGCCGGCGGCTACATCACCGCGCCCACCGGCTCGGCCCCCGAGGCCCATGCCACCCCGGTGCCCAAGGAGGCCGCCGACACCGCCTTCGAGCACGCGGAGTGCATCGGCTGCGGTGCCTGCGTGGCGGCCTGCCCCAACGGCTCGGCGATGCTCTTCACCTCCGCCAAGGTGGTGCACCTCAATGTGCTGCCGCAGGGCGCACCGGAGCGGGAGTCCCGGGTGCTGGACATGGTGGCGGCCATGGACGAGGAGGGCTTCGGCGGGTGCACCAACACCGGGGAGTGCGCCACCGCCTGCCCCAAGGGCATCCCGCTGCCGTCCATCGCGGCGATGAACCGCGAGTACCTCCGGGCGCTGCGCAAGGGCACCCCGGGCCGGGTGTGAGACCGGAGCGCCGGGACGCGCCGGGCGGGCCACCCCGGGTCGTCCGGGGTGGCCCGCCCGCCAAGAGGCTCAGCCGAAGGTGAACCAGTTGAGGTTGACGAAGTCGGCCGGCTGTCCGCTGTCGAAGGTCAGATAGACGTCCTGGACGCCCGTCACCCGGCTGATGTCGGCGGGTACGGTCTGCCAGCTCTGCCAGCCCCCGGTGGACGCCACCGCGAAGCCGCCCAGCGGGGTGGCCGTGGGGCTGCCCAGACGCACCTGCACCAGGCCGCTGATCCCCGCCGCCGCACCCGAGGCCACCCGGGCCGAGAAGCGGGTCGCCCCGGCGCTGCCGAAGTCCACGGCCGAGTACTTCAGCCAGTCGCCGTTGGCGAGCCAGCCCACATCACTGCCGCCGCCGCTGTCGGAGCAGGCCTCCACGGAGGTCCCGGACTGGGCGCTGAAGGACTCGGCCTGGATGGTGCCGAAGGCCCCGACCCCGCCGGTGGCGGTGGGGGTCGGCGTCGGGGTGCTCCCGCCGCCACCGCCGGTGGAACCGCCGACGGTGATGGTGAACCGGCTCGGGGTGCCCGACTGCACCTTGCCCTCGAAGTCCACCCCGGCCGGGTGCACATCGTCGTACGGGAAGGCGTAGCCCAGCCCGTCGGGGGTGGTGGAGTGCAGGATCCGGGCGTAGTGGTTGGTGCGGGCCTGGCCGTAGAAGGCGGCGGGGTTCTCGGCGTCCGGCTGGTCGGGGTTGGCCAGCAGGGTGGTGCGGTTGAAGGCGGCGGCAAGGCGGGCGCTGAGGTTGCCCATCTCGTCGTTGCCCGTGGTGAACGGGGCGTCGCTGCAGGAGAAGATCGCCAGGGTGGACGGCTTGGTGAAGCTGCCCACACCGGGGAAGTTCAGCACACCGCCGGAGACCCGTCCGGTGGCGGTGCCCCAGGTGAACTGGGTGTCGATCCGCAGGTCGGTGGTGCTGTACTTGTTCCAGACCTGGTTGACGTAGTCGTCGAAGTAGCCCGCGAAGAGCGCACTGTTGCCGCGGATCGCCAGGTTGGGGCTGAGCACCCGCAGGTCGGAGCCGCCGGAGCTGACGATCAGCCGGCTCCAGTCGCTGCCGTCCGCCGCCGACTGGGCGCGCAGCGCGGAGGTCACGCCGGCCAGGCCGTCGGCGGGCAGGCCGCGGACGTTCTGGGTGCCCTCGGCGGTGTCCAGCCGGAAGGAGATCGGCAGGCACACCATGTCGACGAAGGTGATGTTGGCGTACAGCTGGTCGGTGTTGTAGGTGAACTCGCAGAAGTCGTGCCGCACATCGATGTTGGGGTCGGACGGGTTGCTCACCGAGGGCAGCGCCAGCCCGCCGCCGCGGTTCATCAGGAAGGTGAGCTTGCGGTCGACGGCGAAGTAGATCCGTCCGCTGTCCAGGTGCGGCAGAGTGACGCTGCGGGCCGCTGCTCCGGGGGCGTTGAGGGCGATGGCGCAGTCCACGCCCAGCGGGGTCTGGTCGTTGGCCGGGGAGGGCGGGTGGTACAGGGTGGTGCCGTCGGCCTGGATGAAGGCCCAGTTGCCGCCGGCCGCCGGGTCACGGCCCAGCACATACGCGTACACGGTGGCGCTGCTGGTGGTGTTGACCAGGTCCAGCGGCAGCGTCGGCGCGGTGGCGGCGCCGGCGTCCGCTGCCATCAGCCGTGCCAGCACGGGTACGGAGAGCGCCGCGCCGGCGGAGACGGCGAGCAGCTTTCTGCGGGTGAGCATGGTGGGGGGACCTCCAGGTGGGGGCACGCTCGGGGGGCGAGCGGAAGGCTGCGCTCACCTTTGCGGTGCTGTCGGAGTCCCGTCAAGAGATGAAGCAGAGAGCGCTCTCAGATTTTGGTCAGCCTTAAGGAATTGAAGCGTGACCAAGCCCACGGCGGGGCTGCGGCCACCGACCGCAGCGCGCCCACTACAGTCTGCGGCGTGGATTTCCGTACCGATATCCTCGGCGCCCCGTACGAGGCCGTCGACCTGCCGCTGGCCGCCGACGACGAGGGCGAGGTGCTGGCGACACTGGTCCGCCGCCGCGCCGCGGCCGAGGGCGCCACCGGCCCCCGGCGCGCCGTCCTCTATGTGCACGGCTTCGTGGACTACTTCTTCCAGACCCACCTGGCCGACTTCTATGTCGAACGCGGCTATGACTTCTACGCCCTCGACCTGCGCAAGTACGGCCGCTCGCTGCGCCCCCACCACTCGCCCAACTTCGTCCGCCGACTCGACGCCTACGACGAGGAGCTGGACGAGGCGGTCCGCATCATCCGCGCGGTGGACGGGCACGACCAGCTGCTGGTCAACGGACACTCCACCGGAGGCCTGGTCACCGCCCTCTGGGCGCACCGGCGCGCCGGTCAGGGCCTGGTCGACGGACTCTTCCTCAACAGCCCCTTCCTGTCCATGCCCGCCGCCCTGCTGGTCCGCACCCTGGGCGCCCCGGCGCTCGACGCCCTCGGGCGGCTGGCCGGAACCCGCAAGCTCCCGATGCCGCCCGCGCCGCACTATGTGCACAGCCTGCACCGCGACTTCCGCGGCAGCTGGGACTTCGACCTCGCGCTCAAGCCCGCAGAGGGATTCGGCGTCTACGCGGGCTGGCTGGCCGCCATCCAGCAGGGGCACCGCCAGGTGCGGCGGGGCCTGGCCATCGACTGCCCGGTGCTGCTGATGGCCTCCACCGCCAGCACCCTCACCGCCACCCGCTGGGACGCCGCGCTGCACACCACCGACGGCGTGCTGCGCGCCGACGACATCGCGGCCCTCGCACCGCGCCTCGGCCGCCACATCACCACCGTCCGGATCGCCGACGGCGTCCACGACCTGGTCCTCTCCGGCGAGTCCGCCCGCAAGCAGGTCTTCCAGGAGCTCGACCGCTGGCTCACCGCCTACCTCCCGGCCGCCGGCTGACCCAGGCCCGCCGGGAGGCGGGAGGACCGGGGTGCACGGCTGTCCCCGGGCAGCCCGCGGCGTCCCCTGCCTGACAGGCCGCAACAGGACCGGGCCTCTCCCGCGCCGAGTGCGGGAGAGGCCCGGAGCGGGGGACGCCGAGCGCACCGCCCATACCTGCCGGCGCGGGCCCGCGCCGCCGTCGCCGCATCCGGTGCACGGACACGGCGGACGGCGGCGCGGGCCCGCGCCGGGTCGGTCAGTGGGCCCGGTCCTGGCCGACCGGCGAGCGCCAGCCGACACGGATCTCGTCGATGCCCAGCTTGCGGTAGAAGGCGGGCACCGTCTCCGCGGCCCAGGTGCTGTTGACGGTGAGCCGGACATAGCGGGTGCGGGGGATGGCGAGGTCGATGAAGCGGACGCCGCGGGCGCTCTCCATGACCCCGGTGAGGACGGGGGAGCCCCAGTCGGCCCCGTCGTCACTGATGTGCACCTCGTAGTCCTTGATGCGGGCGGAGTCCTCCAGGCGGCCGAAGGTCTCGCGGTTGTAGGTCGGCGACCACTCGCGCTGGTTGACGGCCAGGAAGCTGACCGGGACCCGCTCCCCGAGGTCGAGAGTGATCGACACGGGCAGCACGGCACCGCTGTCCCACCAGGTCAGGAACGAGTCGTCGGTGAGACCGGCCGCAGGGTGGCCCGCCGCGGCGGCGCTGGCGGTGGAGGTGATGCGGTGCTGCGGGTAGAAGCCCTCGCGGGCCGCGGTGTTCACCCGCAGCACGGTGTCGTAGGGGTCCCAGGCCGTTATGCCGGTGATGGTGATGCGGCCGTCGCGCTGCTCGAACGACAGCCGCTTGCCGGTGCGGACGTCGGTGATGCGGACGATCCGGTGGCCGTTGTCGCGGACGGTGAGGGTGTCGGTGGTGGGCGGTGTGGTGATGTGGAGGTACTGGCGGAAGGGGTCGCTCCTGCTGATGGTGACCACTCCGTAGGCGCCGTCGTTCCATGCACCGGGCTGCAGGCCGCCGTACATGTAGCCGCCGCCCACGGTGTCGTCGATCGACTCCCGGATCGGAGGCAGGTAGTCGGCGAGGAAGTTGTTGAACGCCTCCTGGTTCGCCGGGAACCTGCCGTTCACCTGGGCGGTCTCGGCCATCAGGGACTTGATGGAGGAACCGGCGTTGGTGATGAAACGGCCGACGTTGAGCCCGTGGTCGACGGCCGAGTCGGAGCCGTCGAACCACCACTGGCCCTTGCTGGGCAGCTTGTAGCAGGCCTCGGTGAGGCGGGGCATCGGCGTCCACACGGCGGCCGGGTAGTCATAGGCCGGGACCATGCCGACCTTCTGCTCATTGCTGACCGTGTCCATGATCGGCGTGTCTTCGTTGTTGTTCGACAGCAGCCAGCTGGGGCGGCGCTCCCGGATCAGCTCATAGAGGCCGTTCTGCTCCCAGTACTCGTTGTCGTTGTCGATCCAGAACCCCGACAGGTCGGGGTAGTTGTCCATGACCTCGACGAAGTTGTCGTAGCTGTACTCGCCGAACCCCAGCCGGGTGGTGAGGTCGACCTCCTTGCCCTTGTAGGCGGAGTAGGCCGCGGAGTCCAGCTGCTCGTGGCCGCCCTCGGCGTGCCACTGCGGGTCGTCGGTCATGTAGAGGATGACGTGCAGGTCCTTGGCCTTCGCCGCCGCGATCAGCTCCCCGAGGAAGTCGCGCTGGGTGCTGGCGCTGCCGGGGATCTGCGAGGGCCAGGCCCGTGAGTAGCCCAGCCTGCTGTGGAACGAGGTGAGGACCACATAGCTCGCGTGCAGCTTGCGGGCCTCATCGACCCAGTAGTCGGGGTCCCAGCCGCCGCTGGTGATCGCCGCCTCCCAGGAGGCCGCGTCCGTGTAGCCGGGGAAGGTGCGCATGCCCCAGTGCAGGAAGAGTCCGGCCGTCGATGCGCGCAGCCAGCGCTGCCGCCGGTTGTACAGCCCCTCGGGGAGGCCGGGCGGGAGGGTGCCGCGGACGTCCCCGGCGGTGGCCGGGGGTGCCGCCGCGGACGCCCTTCCCGCGGTCAGCGGACCGGCGAGGAGGGTGCCGCCGACCAGTGCGCCGGTGGCTTTGAGCACATCACGTCGAGAGGTCATTGCTGTGTGTCCCTTCGTGGTTGAGCGTGGTTCCGGCGGTTCGCGCAGAGCGGGCTCCGCCGGTGGTCAGTGGATGCGGCGCAGCCGGATCACGGCACTGGCCCGCTCGCTTCCGGCGAGCCGGTGCCGGACGGGGAGGCCGGCCGTCATCAGGACCCGGCCGGTGGCCCTGGGTCCGTCGCCCGCGCTGTCCCCGTGCTCCATGTAGACGGAGTCGGGGTCGAGGCCGGCCAGCCGCAGGATGCTCGGGGCGGGCCGGACGTCCGGGTGGGGGTGGTAGAGCAGCAGGGCCACGTCGTCGCCGTGGACGTACTGGACCGCGGACAGGCCGCGTCCGGGTTCGGCGCCGAGACGGTACTGGTCGCCGTGCTGCACGGTGGGGCGGATCTCCTTGTACAGGGCCACCCACCGGCGAGTTGCGTCGAGCTCCTCAGGGGTCCACTTGTGCAGGTCGCCGCCGATGCCCAGGACGCCGGCCATGGCGACATGGAACCGGTACTCCAACGGTGCGGAGGCGGCGTCCGTCACCCAGGCCGCCATCACCCCCGCCGGGTAGAGCTGACTGAGCCCGTGCTGGATGGACTGCCGGTGGAAGGCGTCGGTGTTGTCCGAGGTCCACACCTCGTCGGTGCGCGAGAGGATGCCGTAGTCGACCCGGCCGCCGCCGCCCGCGCACGACTCGATGCGCAGCGCGGGGTGGCTCGCCCGAAGCCGGTCCATGACCGCGTAGACGTTGCGCGTGTGGTCGATCCACAGCCGGTCCTGGTCGCCGTCGCCTTCGCGGAGCCGCTCGGGCCAGCCGGCCTGGGACAGGGCGCGGTTCATGTCCCACTTGAGGAAGGTGATGCCGTGGTCCCCGACGAGCTTGTCGAGCCAGCCGAAGGCCCACTCGCGGACGTCCTCGCGGGCGAAGTTGAGGACCAGCTGGGTGCGCAGCTGGTCGCGGCGGCGGTCGGGGTGGTGCAGTACCCAGTCGGGACGGGCACGGTAGAGGTCACTGTCGGGGTTGACCATCTCCGGCTCGACCCAGACGCCGAAGGACATCCCGAGCGAGCGGACCTCGTCGGCGAGCCGGCCGAGTCCATCGGGGAACCGGTCGGGGTTGGGCCACCAGTCGCCCAGTCCGGCGGTGCTGTCGGTACGCCGGCCGAACCACCCGTCGTCCATCACGAACAGCTCGACGCCCAGCTCCGCGGCCTTGCGGGCCAGTTCCAGCTGACCGGCCTCGTCCACGTCGAAGGCGACCGCCTCCCAGGAGTTGTAGAGCACCGGCCGGACCTCCTGCGGATGCGGCAGGACACACCGGCGCGCATGGCGGTGCCAGGCGCGGCTGGCACCGCCGAAACCGCCGTCGCTGTACAGGCCGAGCACGGGCGGGGTGGTCAGTTCGTCCCCCGGCCGGAGCTGCCAGGTCGCCCCGTCGTGGCCGAAGCCGGCGGTCACCGCGGCGCGGCCCTCGAAGCGCCGCTGCGCGGTGATCCGCCAGGTCCCGCTCCAGGCCAGGGCCACCCCCCAGACCTCGCCGCGGTCCTCGGTCGCCGTGCCGTCGTCGAGCATGATCCATGGATTGGCGTGGTGACCGGTGATGCCGTGCCGGCTGCCCAGGGTGAGTTCACCCCCGGGCAGCGGCTCCCGGCGCAGCTGGTTCTCCGCGGACCAGGCACCGGAGACCGCGCTGTAGCGGTAGTCGGGCAGCTCAGGGACCAGCCAGCTGCCGGAGTCGGCCCGGTGCACGGTGAACGGCTCACCGCCGACGCCGATATGACGTAGCGTCACCCAGCGTTCCAGCGCGTCCGAGCCCTCCCGCACCCGGTAGTGCAGCACGACCAGAAGCGGGAAGTGCGTGTCGGCGAGGACCAGGTCCAGCCGGGTGCCGTGCTGCTCCTGCTCGACCCGGTCGGAGCGGAGAGCGAGCTCCAGCGACCGCACCCCGCCGGGAAAGGTCACCTGCAGCGAGGGGACGCCCCAGCGCAGACCGCCGTCGACCGGCAGCTGCTCCTCGGCATCCAGCGGCAAGTCGTAGGGCGCCGTGGTCAGCGTCCTGCCGACGAGTGCGGTCGTCTCGGCCGGGGACAGCCGCGCGCCCCAGTGGAGCTGGACCAACCGGTCGTCGTCGGTCAGATGGACCGCGTAGGTGGTGTTCGGGGTGGACAGTGACCAGACCCGCTGCTCGCGGTCGACGACAACGGACGTCATGGAGTTGATCCTTCGCATTCCGGTGGGTGGTTCCGTCCTGTCACATGGCTGCTCCGGGGCTCAGCCCTTGGTGGCGCCGCTGGTCAGGCCGCGGACGAACTGCTTCTGCAGGACGAGATAGAGCACCAGGACCGGCAGGGTGGCCAGGAACATCAGGCCGAAGACGGTTCCGTAGTCGGCCTGGTACTGGCCGATGGCCCGGTAGATGCCGGTGGTGACCGTCGTCCCGTCGCTGGGCCCGAGGATGATCAGCGGGTCCAGGAAGTCGTTCCAGATCCACACCCCGAAGAAGATCACCGCGCTCGCGGTGGCCGGACGCAGCAGCGGGAACACGATCCGCCAGAAGACGGTGAGCCGGCCGGCCCCGTCGATCGCGGCGGCCTCCTCCATCTCGACCGGGATGGTGCGGGTGAAGCCGGCGAAGAGGAAGACCCCGAAGGGCACGTAGTAGCCCACGTTGAACAGCACCAGACCCTGCACGGTGTCCATCAGGTGGAACAGGCCGAGCACCCGGGTGATGGGCAGCAGGATCACCTGCGGCGGGATCATCAGGCCTGACAGCAGGACGAGGGTTGCGGCCTTCGCCCACCGGGATCCGGTGCGGGCCAGATAGTGGCCGAGCATCGCGGACAGCACGGTGAGCACGATCACCGAGAGCGTGGTGACCAGGAGGCTGTTGGTGAGACTGACCAGGAACAGATGGTCGGGGCGGGTCAGTACCGCCCTGAGGTTGCCGAGGGTCGGCGGGAGGGGGAACGAGGCGGGGCTGGGCGCGATGTCGGCGCCCAGCTTGAAGGTGTTGGCCAGGACCACATAGAGCGGGACGGCGAACAGCGCGCCCAGTGCGGTGACGGCCAGCGGGCGCAGCCAGGAGCCGCCGTACGCCGGGGATTCCTTGACGGTGCTCACAGGTCGACCTCCCGGCGCTGCAGCAGACGCATGATCACTGCGGCGGCCGTGGCGACCAGGACCAGCATCACGATCGCCATGGCGGCGGCGTATCCCTGGTGGTTGGCGACAAAGCCGGTCTGCAGGATCACAAAGGCCACCGTGGCGGTGGTGCCGGTGCCGGGGCCTCCGTTGGTGATGACCTGGATGTGGTCGTAGGCCTTGAAGGCGGTGATCAGCAGGACCACCGTGTTGATGGTGAGGGCGGGCGCCAGCAGCGGCCAGGTCACATGGCGGAAGCGGGCCAGGGCTCCGGCGCCGTCCAGCGACGCGGCCTCGTAGAGCTCATCGGGGACGGACTGGAGTCCGGCGAGATAGACCACGACGCAGAACCCGAGCATCTGCCAGGCCATGATGCCGGCGAGGGAGTAGAGCGCCAGGGACGGGTCGGACAGCCAGCCCACCGGGCTCATTCCGAACCAGCCGAGCACCTGGTTGACCACGCCGTCGTCGGCGAGCAGCCGTGTCCACACGATGCTGACCACGACCGAGCTGAGCACGACGGGTACGAAGAAGACCCCGCGCCAGGCGTTGTAGAACCAGCCCTTGCGGTTGAGCAGCATCGCGATGCCCAGGCCCGCCAGGTTGGGCACGATCACCAGGATCAGGGTGAGGACGACGGTGACCCGCAGCGAGGTCAGGAACTCGTCGTCGTGGAGGAGCATCGTGTAGTTGTCGAGCCCGACGAACCGGGTGTGCGGGTTGAACGGGTTGTAGTTGGTGAGGCTGTACCAGAGGCTGAGCAGCACCGGGGCGAGCACGAAGCAGCCGTAGACGAGCAGTCCCGGTGCGCCGAAGACGCCGAAGTGCGCCAGCGCTGAGCGGATCCGGCGGGACCTGCCCCGGCCGGCCGTGAGGCGCACCTGCACGGCCGGTTCGGGGCGGCTGATCCGGAGGTCGGTGGCCATGGGTCAGGAGGCCTTCTTCCACTCGTCGTCCAGGTAGGCGGCCGCCGCCTGCGGCGACTTGCGGCCGAGGATGACGTCCTGGGTCGCGGCGAAGACCTTGGCGTCCACTCCGGGCAGCAGGGCGTCGCCGCCGGTCTCCCAGGCGAACGCCTTGACGGTGGCCTTGTCCTTGACCGCCTTGGTCCAGAGGTCGTACGACTCGGTGAAGACCGGGCCCATGCCGGTGGGCGGGGTGTAGCCCTTGATCGCGGGGAAGAGGGCGTCGGACTTCACCGAGGCGTCGAGGTTGGTCTTGTCCAGCTGGAAGGCCAGGGCGAACTTCTTGGCCGCGTCGAGGTTCTTGGAGTGGGCGTTCACATCCAGGCCGCCGCCGGTGTACTCCGGGAGCAGTTCCGAGCCGTCGTCGGTGGGCCAGGGGAAGACCCCGATGTCGTCCTTGATCGGGCTCTTGTCACCGGACGCCGCGAACCAGGAGCCCATCGGGTACATCGCGCCCTTGCCCTTGAGGAAGGCCTGTTCGGTCGCGGCGTAGTCCAGCGAGACCATCTTGGGGTCGATGTAGCCCTTGTGTGCGAGGTCGCCGACCTTGGTGAGTGCGCCGACGAAGTCCGGCTCGGCGAACTTCACGCTGCCGTCGCGGCGCTTGAGCATCCAGTCGGGGTCCTTGCGGTAGACGTCGGTGCCCACGGTGCCGGTCAGCGGCAGAACCGTCGGGAAGGCGTCCTTACCGCCGCCGACCACGAACGGGGTGGTGTTCTTGGCCTTCAACTTGGCGCAGTCCGCGAGGAGTTCGGCGTAGGTCTTCGGCGGGGCGGTGATGCCGGCCGCGGCGAACATCGACTTGCGGTAGTAGACGTTGGGGATGGTCTGGGTGTTGGGGGCAGCTGGTAGACCTTGCCGCCGATGGCGCCGCCGTCCGGTACCACGAAGTCCTTGAGCTCCGAGGGCTGCCAGGCGTACAGGTCGCCGGCCTCGGCGAAGCCGCTGGGGCTGACGGCGATCATGACGTCGGGCAGCTGGCCGGAGGCGCGTAGCTGCTTGGCGTACGCCGTACGGTCCGCGCTCGGCGACACCAGCTTCTTCACCGTGATGTCGGGGTACTGCGCGGTGACCCGCTTGATGGCGTCGTCCCAGTACTTCGGGGTGAGATTGGGCGTCTCGAACGTCAGGAAGGTGATCTCCTGCGCATTCCTGCCCCCGCCCGCTGTCGTATTGCCCACGGAGCAGGCGGTGAGCGGAGCGGCCATGGCGAGGCTGAGAAGCACGGCTGCGGTGGTGCGGGATCTTGGCATTGCGTGGTTCCTCCGGCTGCGAACGGGACAGCAGTCAGGCCGTTGCGTTGACCCGTGAACGTTCACGTGAGCGTTCCCGGAGAGAGACTGATCCTGTCGGACGGAGCTGTCAAGCGTGTTGGCGTACATCGATTGCCGCCCTTGACCCGAGCGGCGGGACGTCGGATCATAAGCCGTGAGCGTTCACGTGAGCGCTCACGGAACAAACGTCCCTCGCAAACCGGCCGGGCCTCGGCCGGGGGAAGGCTAGAGTCTGGATCGTGTCTACAACGAACAGGCCGCGGCGCGTCACGATCGACGACGTGGCACGCTCGACCGGGGTGTCCCGGCAGACCGTTTCGCGGGCCATCAACGACAAACCGGAGATCGATCCCGCGACCCGGCAGCGGATTCTCTCGGTGGCGCAGGAAATGGGCTATCGGCCGAGCCGTTTCGCCCGCGGCATGGTCCGGCAGTCCACCACCACCCTCGGCCTGGTGATCGCCGACGTGCTCAACCCCTTCTTCCCCGAGGTGGTGGCCGGCGTACTGGAGGCGGCCGACGCCCGAGGCTGGCAGGTCGTGATCTACACGACCGCATCCCAGGGGAAAGGAGCAGGAGGTCGCGGAGACCGTCGTGGACCATGTGGACGCCTGCGTGGCGTTCATGCTCGACCCGACGGCCATCGCCCGGGTGGCCGGATCAGGCATCCCCTTCGTCCTGCTGGGCAATGAGGACCGGCCCGTGGAGGTGTCCACGGTACGGATCGACTTCTCCTCGGGCATCCGGCAGGCCTTCGACCACCTGGTCGCCCGAGGGCACCGCCGGATCGCCACGATCGACGACCGCGACCGCGCCGAGTCCGGAGCGCCCGATGTGCGCAGCGGGCTGTTCAGCGCCGTGGCCGCGGAGTACGGACTGCCGGTCGAACCCCACTGGCGGCAGCTGGCGACCAACTCCGTGCAGGGCGGGGCGGCGGCCATGGAGCGTCTGCTGGAGACGGCGCCCGAGGTCACCGCTGTCGTCTCGTACAACGACATGATCGCCATCGGCGCGATGCGGCACGCCATGGCCCGGGGCCTGGCGGTCCCCGGCGACTGTGCCTTTGTCGGATTCGACGGGCTGACGCTCGGTGAACTGGTGGACCCGCCGCTGACCACCCTGTACATCGACAAACGCAGGCTCGGGCAGGCCGCCGTCGAGCAGGTGGCCGACCAGATGGCGGGCAGCGGCGGGATGGCGGACACCGTCGTCCGTATGCAGCTGGTGGCCCGGTCCTCGACCTGACCGCGGGCACGTGTGCCGACGCCTTGGGCGGCCGGGCACCGAGGGCCTGGCGGGGGGAAAGCAGTCGCAGCGGCTCCGCAGACGGAGCACCCCGCTGCGGGGCCGCCGCGAGGGAGCCGGGGTGCGCTCGGGGACGCCGCCCCCGTGCCCGACAATGGCGGCATGGCCGATGAGCAGCAGCAACCCGAGGAGCACAACGAGGAGCCCCTGCCGGTGCACCGGGCGGTGGCGCTCGGCACGGCGGGGCTGCTCCCCGATGTCGACCGGCCCCGGGCCTGGCTGCTGACGCTCGACGGCACCCCCCAGTCCTATGTGGACCTGGACGACCCGGCCCATCTGGAGTTCGAGTACGCCCGGCGGCTCGGCCACGTGGTGGACACCGCCGCCGAGCCCGGATGCCCGCTGGCGGTGCTGCATCTCGGGGGAGGGGCGCTCGCGCTGCCCCGCTACACCGCGGCCACCCGGCCCGGCTCTCTCCAGCAGGTCGTCGAGATCGACGGTCCGCTGGTCGAGCTGGTCGCCGAGCAGCTGCCGTGGGAGGGCGGCCCCGGCGTCCGGATCGAGGTCGAGGTCGGTGACGCCCGGGAGGCCCTGGCCGCCGCCCCGGACGCCTCCGTCGACCTGGTGCTGGCGGACGTCTTCGGCGGTTCCCGGGTGCCCGCCCACCTCACCAGCACGGAGTTCGTCAGGGAGGCCGCCCGGGTGCTGCGCCCCGGGGGCCGCTACGCCGTCAATCTGGCCGACGGTCCGCCGCTGGACTTCGCCCGGGCGCAGGCCGCCACGGTACGGGCGGTGCTGCCGGAGACCTGCCTGATCGCCGAGCCGTCGGTGCTGCGCGGCCGCCGCTTCGGCAATGTGGTGCTGGTGGGCTCCCGACAGCCGGTCCCCACGGCGGAACTCACCCGGCGGCTCGCCGCGGACCCCTTCCCCGCCAGGGTGGTGCACGGCGCCGAGCTGGACCGCTTCATCGGGAGCACCGCACCGGTACCGGACTCCGCCGCCCGTCCATCGCCGCCTCCGCCGGACGGCGCCTTCACCCTCTCCTGAGCGCGGCCGGCGGCGGAAACGGCGGCGCGAAGTCGGATGCCTTCCGCGAGAATGCCCGCAGGGGCCCGCGCGGCCGCGGTGCCCCGCCACGGAGGAGGCATGGCGATGACGACCGACCACCGGCCCGCCGGCAGCCCGAACGACCTCGGCCCGGTGCCTGAAACCGCTCTCTGGACGCTTTACCACCGCGCGGTGGAGGCCCGCCGACCGGACACCCTGCTGCCCGACCCGATGGCGGTGCGGCTGGTGGAGGACATCGACTACCCCTTCGAGCAGCGCTTCGGCTCCCCGGCGGAGCCCTCCGTCCGCCTCCAGGGGCAGCTCCAGGCGCTGCGGGTGCGCTGTTTCGACCACGAGGTGGCCGACTTCCTGCTGCGCCACCCGCGCGGCACGGTGGTGTCGCTGGGGGCGGGGCTGGAGACCCAGTTCTGGCGGGTCGACAACGGCCGCGCCCAGTGGCTGGCGGTGGATCTGCCGGAGTCGGCGGCGCTGCGGGAACGGCTGCTGCCGGCGGAGCCCAGGCAGCGGGTGCTCGCCTGCTCGGCCACCGACAGCCGCTGGACGGACGAGGTGGACCCCGGCAACGGGGTGCTGGTCACCGCCCAGGGTCTGCTGATGTATCTGCGGCCCGGCGAGGTGCGCGACCTGATCGCGATGTGCGCCGAGCACTTCCCAGGCGACGGCATGGTGCTGGACGCGGTGCCGCGCTGGTTCAGCCGACTGGCCAGCGAGGGGCGGATGCGCTCCGGCGGTTACACGGTGCCGCCGATGCCCTGGGGGATGGACGCCTCCGAGCAGCAGCAGCTGCGCACCGCGCACCCCGCGGTGGCCGAGGTGCGCGATGTGGTGCCGCCGCCGGGGCGCGGGCGGCTGGGCAGGCTGGTTCCCTATGCCGTCCGGCTGCCGGTGGTACGCGCCAAGCGGCCCTCCGTGGTGCATCTGCGCTTTGTCGCGAAGGGTCGTGCGCAAGGATCCTGACGTCCCGTCAGCTGGGATTCCGGGCGTCGCGGCCGCGCCGGTGGAGCCTCAGGGTTTGTAGACCGTGCCGGGCACCGGCTTTGCGGGGGCCAGCAGCTGGGAGACGGTCACCACCGTGTAGCCGCGCTGCTTCAGCGCGTCCAGGATCCCGGGGACGGCGGGGACGGTGCCCCGGTAGATGTCGTGCAGCAGGATGATGCCGTCCGGCTTCACCTGGTCGAGGACCCGCTTCTGGATCAGCGCCGAGTCGGTGGTCTGGTAGTCCTTGGCGGTGACGCTCCACAGGACCTCGGCCATGCCCAGGTCCCGGCAGATCGAGGCGACCTTGTCGTTGGTGCGGCCCTGCGGCGGGCGCAGCAGCACCGGACGGGTGCCGGTGATCCTGGCGACGGCGTCCTGAGTGAGGGCGATCTCCTTGCGGGCCTCCTCCGGCTCGATGTCGGTGAGGATCTTGTGCGACCAGGTGTGGTTGGCGAGCTCGTGCCCCTCCGCGGCGATCCGGCGCACCGAGTCCGGGTACCTGGCGACATGGTTGGCGCCCAGCATGAAGAAGGTGGCATGGGCGTTGTGCTGCTTGAGGATGTCCAGCAGCCGAGGGGTGTTCTCGCTGGGGCCGGCGTCAAAAGTCAGTGCCACACACTTGGCCACCCGGCAGTCGACCGCTCCGACGGCGCCCGAAGAGCTGGAGGACGCCTTGTCCCGTGCGCTCTTCGGGGTGGTGGTGTCGTAGGAGGTGCATCCGCTCAGCGTCAGTGCGAGGGCGGCGGCGCCCAGGGCACCGCTGACGGACATCCGGCGCAGGCGGGTGGATATGTGGATCGACATGGCAGGAATATACATACTGCGTATGCATCTGCTGCTGGGCGGGTGCCCCGCTGTCAGCAGTCGCACCCGCAATCGCACCCGTCACAGCCATCGCAGTCGCACCCGTCACAGCAGTCGCAACCATCGCAGCCATCGCACCCGTCACAGCAGTCGCAGGCATTGCAGCAGTCGCAGTAGTTGCAGCAGCCCTGCCGCTTGCGGTGGGTCCAGGGGTCGTCGAACTCCTCGCGGCAGCACAGCTGGCAGGTGCAGGCCATCATCGCCCAGACGGCGCAGCCCGCGAGCAGGCCGCGGCGCGGCGGCGGATCGCCGGGCGGCGGGCCGAAGCCGGGTCCGCCGGGCCCCCAGTCCGGCGGCAGCTGCCTGGTCGGGTCGCCGGGGGCGCGCCGTACCGCCTCCGACGTGTCCCGGCCGCCGATGGCGCAGCGGTGCCCCGGGGCGCCGAAGACCCGCTGCACGGCCCGCTCCGTCTCATGGGCCAGCAGCCGGTGCGCCAGGGCGCCGTCGCTGAACTCCACATCCCCCAGAGCCAGCCGGATGCCGTGCACCGCCTCACGGCACAGCCGGTGCGCCTCGTCCAACCCGGTTCCGGTGGCCGCCAGCGGATTCCAGGCACCGCGCTCGGCGTCCTCCCGCAGATCCTCGGCGGCGTCGAGCAGATGGGCCAGCCGGCCGAAGAGCCGACCCGCCTCCGCCAGCGGCTCCGAGTTCCGAGGGCATCCCGCGAGCGCCGCGGTATGGGCGAAGGCCGCGGCGGTGGCCGTCTCGGTGGGCTCGGTGACCACCAGCACCGAGGTGCCGGGCCCCGCGCCGCGCTCCAGCTCCGCCTGCCGCGAGGCCGCCTCCAGCAGCACGGCCGTGTCGAAGCCCACCGCTGCGCCGCTGCCCGCGCTCTGCCTGTCCCATCGCCCGGCGACCGCGCGGGCCCCGGCGGCCACCGGACGCCGGGCGAACGCCCCGTCGCCGTCCACCACATGGTCGCGGACCTTGACCGCGGCCAGCGCCAGCGAGACCGCCGCCGCCAGCCGGGCGCCCTCGCCGCGCGCCACTTCTGCGGTCCGCATCCCGCGCAGCGGGCAGGGCCCGGCGGTCCGCCGCCCGGCGGCGCCGGTGCCGGAGGTCTGGGCCTCGACGAGCACCGAGATGATCAGGCCGTCGTAGTTGGTGGCGGTGCGGGCCAGCTGCCCGTGGTTGTCGCGCAGTGCCAGGCAGAGGCCGCACAGATGCGCCGTCCAGGAGGTCCGCAGGCGCTCCGACAGGCGGTGCCTGCACGGTCGGACGATGCCGAACAAGGGTCCCCCTCCCCGGCGCCGGTCCGCCCGGCACCCCCCAGCCGGGGCGCAGCCTAGGACAGGCCTGCCGCGTCAGAACCGGCCGGGCCCCGGGTGCGGCGCCCGCGCGTACGGCGGGGCGACCGGCGGTGACCGGCCCGCGCGGTGGGGGAGCCCCGCCCGCGGGGGGCTGCCCGGCCCGGCGGCGCGACGTCCAGCGGGTGACAGGGCGGCCCGCTCCTGATACCAACGAGGGAGAGGCATCGCGGTGAAAGGAGGGCCTGCCATGAACGCCGTCATCGGGGACATGGTGCACATTCACGGCCGCACGGTCGGTGCCCACGACAGGATCGGCCGGATCGTCGAGGTCCGTGGCCCGGGCGGCTCCCCGCCGTACCTGGTGCGATTCGAGGACGGCCATGAGGCGCTGATCTTCCCGGGTCCGGACTGCGTCGTGGAACACCTCGTGACCCACTCTGGATCGCGCCGGGGCTGATCCCGGTATCGAGCCGGCCGCCGCCGCTGCCCCGGCGGCGGCCGACGCCCGTCCGGTGCCCGTTCCGACGCCTGTCCGGTGCCCGTCTGCGTCGCGGGTCCGGGAACCGGGCGCGGGCGCCGTTCGTCGGTCCCTGCGACGGGGGCGGAGGGTGTGCGGGCCTGTCGTGGCCGACGCCTGCGGTGGTGATCGGGTTAGGCTTCCCTGTCAGGCAGCAGGCATCCACCGCCCACGGAGGTAGCGGCGTTGCACATCGACGCGTGGATCGAGAGCGTCCCTCCGGGGGCGGTCTACGCACTGGTCGCATTGATCATCGGCGTGGAGAGTCTGGGGATCCCGCTTCCCGGTGAGATCGCCCTGGTCAGCGCGTCCCTGCTGGCCTCCCACGGCACGGTCAACCCGGTGCTGGTGGGTCTGTGCGCCACCCTCGGCGCCATCGTGGGCGACTCCATCGGGTACGCCATCGGCCGCAAGGGCGGCAAGCCGCTCTTCGAACGGCTGGGTCAGCGCTTCCCCAAGCACTTCGGGCCCGGGCAGCTGGCCTCCGCGGAGCGGTCCTTCCAGCGATGGGGCATGTGGGCGGTCTTCTTCGGCCGCTTTGTCGCGCTGCTGCGGATCTTCGCAGGCCCGCTGTCGGGTGCGCTGCGCATGCCGTACTGGAAGTTCCTGATCGCCAATGTGCTGGGCGGCGTCATCTGGGCGGGCGGCACCACCGCCGGTGTCTACTACCTGGGCGTGGTGGCGGAGGACTGGCTGAAGAGGTTCTCCTGGCTGGGCCTGATCCTGGCGGTCTGCCTCGGTGCCGGCTCGTTCCTGCTGATGCGGTGGCGCGCCTCCCGGGCGCACCCGGCCGGCCCCGACCCCGACCCCGAGGGCGGCGCCGAGGCCGAGCCGGTGGCGGCCGCCACCGAGTGACCACCGCGGCGGCTGCTCACCCCGCCGCCAGCAGTACGGTGCCCACCAGGGCCAGCCCCGCTCCCACCGCCTGCACCGGGCGCAGCCGCTCCCGGAGCAGCCCCCGCGCCAGCAGCGCGGTGGCGATGGGATACAGCGAGGCCAGCACTGCCGCCACCGACACCTGTCCGCCCCGGGCCGCCAGCGCATAGGCACCGTTGGCCGCCACATCCGCGATGCCCACCGCGGCCAGTGCCGGCAGCCGCGGCCGCAGCGCCGGCCACAGGCCCTCCGCGGGGAGCGTCCTCGTGGGGTCGCGCCGGGCGGCCAGCAGCAGCGCCGTACCGCCGACCGCGACATTGAGCACCCGCTGCACACAGAGCGCCAGCAGCAGCCCGCCGCCCTCGGACGCCTCGGCGATCAGCGCCATCACGGTGCCGAACCCGAAGGCGGCGACCAGGGCGAGCAGCACCGCCTGACGGCCCACGGCGGTGCCGCGCACCTCGGGGCCGCCGGCCAGAGCCACCCCCGCCACGGCGACGGCGATGCCCGCGGCCTGCGCCGCGCCCGGACGCTCGCCGAGCACCAGCCCCAGCCCGACGGGCACCACGACGCTCACGGTGGCCAGTGGTGAGACCACGCCCATGGGGCCGATCGCCAGCGCGCGGTAGTAGCAGAAGAGCGCGGCCGGGCCGAGCAGGCCGGCGGCGACCGCGCAGAGCAGCCGGGGTCCGGCGTCCTGGACGGCGCCGGTCGCCATGGCGGCGGGCAGCAGCAGTGCCGCAGCGGCGACCTGGGAGACGACCACCACCAGCAGTGCGGACAGCCGCCGGGTGAGCAGGCCACCGCCGAAGTCGGCCAGCCCCCAGAGGAGGCTTCCGGTCAGGGCGAGCAGGGCGGTCATGGGGTGGCCTCGGCAAGGGACAGCATGGTGCACTCCGCAGTACATTGGGGTGGACTGAAAACTGCCCTTGAGAATAGTGCAGTGAAGTGAACTGCGCGAATCAATATAATGACCCGTGGAGGATGGCCCGTGCCCGACACCGACCAGGTCACTCAGGCGCTCGCCCGTAATCTCAAGCGCCTGCGCACCGAACGGGGGCACACCCTGGACTCCCTGGCGGCGCGGTCCGGGGTCAGCCGCGGCATGGTCGTGCAGATCGAGCAGGCCCGGACCAACCCCAGCGTCGGCACCGTGGTCAGGCTCGCCGACGCCCTGGGGGTGAGCATCGCCCGACTGCTGGACTACGCCGAGGGCCCGTCCGTCCGGCTCGTCCCCGGGGACCGGGCCGTGCCGCTGTGGACCACCCCGGCCGGCAGCAGCGGAACCCTGCTGGCCGGCGTGGAGGCGCCCGGGCCGCTGGAGCTGTGGTCCTGGCGGATAGAGCCCGGCGAGGGCCACGGCTCGGAATCCCACCCGGCCGGTACGGTGGAACTGGTCCGGGTCGACGAGGGCGAGCTCACCCTCACCGTCGACGGCCGGGACCACATCGTCCCGGCAGGCACCACCGCGACCTTCGACGCCGCGGTTGCGCACCGCTACGGCAACGCGGCAGACCGCCCGCTCCTGCTGACCATGGTCGTCTCGGTTCCCCCGCTGACCCGCTGAACCGCGATCCGACGGCCCGCCGCGGAATTCCCGGCAGCCGCCGGGCACCGTCGACATGATGGGCGAAGACGACCCCGACGGACGGAGACACCTCATGACGCAGGACCACTGGACGGCAGTCGACGCCTATCTCACCGACACCCTGGTCGGCCCCGATCCGGCCCTGGACACCGCACTGCGGGCCAGCGCGACCGCCGGGCTGCCCTCCATCAATGTGGCGCCCAACCAGGGCAAGCTGCTCCAGCTGCTGGCCCTGGTCCACGGGGCGCGCTCCATCCTGGAGATCGGCACCCTCGGTGGCTACAGCACCATCTGGCTGGCCCGGGCCCTCCCCGAGGACGGCACCCTGGTGACCCTGGAGGTCGACCCCCGGCACGCCGAGGTCGCCCGGGGCAACATCGCGCAGGCCGGACTCGCCGACCGCGTCGACCTGATCCAGGGGCCGGCCCTGGAGACCCTGCCCCGGCTCTCCGAACGTGGCCACGGGCCCTTCGACATGGTCTTCGTCGACGCGGACAAACCCAGCAACCCCGAGTACTTCCGGTGGGCGCTCAGGCTCTCCCGCCCCGGCACCCTGATCGTGGTGGACAACACGGTGCGCGGCGGAGCCGTCGCCGACGCCGCCTCCACCGATGAGTCCGTCCGAGGCGTCCGGCGGATGCACGACCTGATCGCCGCGGAGCCCCGGGTGACCGCCACTGCCGTACAGACCGTGGGCAGCAAGGGCCATGACGGCTTCACCCTGGCCCTGGTCACCGCAGGCCCGGCGGAGTGAGCCGGGTGCCGCCGCGTACCATCGCGCCATGAGCAGCGCACCCATCGGCACCTTCGCCCGTACCTGGCCCGCAGTGGAACGGCCCGACCTGGTCGCCCCGCCGGTCGCGGCCGCCCTGGCCGCCTGGACCGGGCCCTGGCCGGCGGAGTCGGTGCTGGTGGTGGACACCGACCCGGACGCGGCCGACACCGCGGTCTTCTGCGAGACCTACGGTGTGCTGCCGGAGGAGTCGGCCAACTGCGTGCTGGTGGCGGCGAAGCGGGGCTCGGCCAGCACCATGGCCGCCTGCATGGTGCTGGCCGGGACCCGGGCGGACGTCAATGGGCTGGTCCGCCGTCACCTCGGCGCCCGCAAGGCGTCGTTCGCCCCGCTGGAGGCGGCGGTCTCGCTCAGCGGCATGGAGTACGGCGGAATCACCCCGATCGGGCTGCCCGCGGAGTGGCCGGTCCTGGTGGACGCCGCCGCTGCCGACGCCCCATGGCTGGTCGTCGGCAGCGGAGTGCGGCGCTCCAAGCTGCTGCTGCCGGGCAAGGTGCTGGCGGGCCTGCCCGCCGCGCAGGTCCTGGACGGGCTCGGCGTCGCCGCACCGGCCGGCTGAGGTCAGGAGATCGAGGCCGCCACGACCGCGGCCACCGAGATGTTGACCGCCGCGGTGACCCACACCGCGGGGTGCGGCTCCGGGTCGACCAGGATCTCGCCGAGCCGACCGGGCGTCAGCAGGTCCACGGCCCAGAACGCGACGGCCATCAGCACCAGGCCCAGCACACCGAAGCACGCGGTGGAGGCCAGGCCCTTGCCGAAGCTGTCATAGGTGGTCCAGATCGAGGTGAAGACGATCCCCCCGATCCCCAGCAGCGCCGAGCTCAGCAGCACCGCCGCGTTGCGGTTGCGCTCCACCCAGATCTGGTGGCCGAGCTTGCCGGGCGTCAGCAGGTCGATCAGCCCGATGCCCAGCAGCAGCAGGACGACGCCCAGGGCGCCGAAGACAGCGGCGGAACCCAGGCCGTGCACTATGTCGTTCATGGTGTGGTCGGCAACTCTCTGCTCGGGTGGTGCCTGGCGGTCAAGGGGTCGCAAAAAAATAGCGCATCACCCCGTCGCAGCCCCCGCCGGGTGCGCTGATCCGTCATCCGTTGCCTGCGGCGGCTCCCCGTCGGCCAGTTGACGCCGCCTGGGTTCCCCGTCGATGGCCCGTACCGGCATCCCCGCGGCCGGTCGTCTCCCGCTGCGTACCAGCGCCGCGAACCCCGCGGACCCCGCGGACGTCTGCCGCGGCAGGCCCTGGGTCGCCGGACGCGGCCGTGATCACACGGCAGGCCGGGGCCGGCACCGCCGCACCCCGCACAGGTGGTGGACACCCGTGAGACGGCCGGGCGCCGACCCCCGCGGCCGCAGGGCCACGGTGATCGGCGCCTCGGCCGGGACGCAGGTCAGCCGCGCCGCTCCGCCATCAGTTCGGCGGCCGCGGCACGCACCTCGGCGAGCAGCACCTCCAGGTCCTCCTCGGTGGTCGCCGCATTGAGCAGACAGGCCCGCAGCGCCTCCCGGCCGGCCAGCACGGTGCCCGTGACAAAGGCCCGGCCGCGCCGCTGCACGGCGAGCGGCAGATCGCGGTTGACCGCGTCGGCGTCCGCCGGGGGCAGCCCCGGGGCGCGGTGGCGGAAGGCGACGATCGAGGTCTCCACCGGAGCCACCAGCTCCAGCTCGGGGTCGCGCTCCACCAGCTCCCCGAGGTGCCGGGCGAGTGCGGTGCAGCGGGCGATGTCGGCAGCGACGCCGTCACGGCCGCGGTGCGCGATGGTGGCCCACACCTTGAGCGAGCGGAACGGCCGGGTCTGCTCCATCCCGTACTCGGAGAACCAGCCCAGTCCGCCGGCCTCATCGTCGCGCAGATACGGCGGCACCAGGCTGAAGGTGCCGCGCAGCCCTGCGGCGTCGCGGACCAGTGCGCAGCCGCAATCCACCGGCACCCCGAGCCACTTGTGCGGGTCCAGGGCGAGCGAGTCGGCGCGCTCCATCCCGGAGTAGCGGTGCGCGATGGCCGGGTCCAGCACCCCGAAGGCGCCGTAGGCACCGTCGACATGCAGCCAGAGGCCCTCCTCCTCGCACAGGTCGGCCACCGCGTCCAGCGGGTCCACCGCGCCCGTGTTGACGGTGCCGGCCGAGGCCGCCACCAGGAACGGCAGCAGGCCCTCGGCCCGGTCCGCAGCGACCGCCTTGCGCAGCGCGGCCACATCGAGGTGGCCCTCGGCGTCGGTGGGCACGGTACGCAGCCGGCGGCTGCCCAGGCCCAGCAGTTCCGCCGCCTTGCGCACACAGGAGTGGGTCTCCCCGGTGACATAGGCGACCAGCGGCGGCATCCCCGCCAGGCCGTCCTCGCGGACGTCCCAGCCCGCGCGCTGCGCCGCCCGGTTGCGGGCGGCGGCCAGGCAGAGCACCGTCGCCATCGAGGTGCCCGAGGTGAGGATGCCCGCGCCCGGCTCGTGCGGGAAGCCCACCAGCTCGGCGATCCAGCGCACCACGGTCCGCTCCAGATGGACGTCCGCGTGGTCGCCGCCGGCCGAGCTGGGGTTCATCGCGGAGGCGGCCAGCGTCGCCAGCACACCCGCGGGCGCGGGCGCGGAGTTCACCCAGCCGAAGAAGCGGGGGTGGCCGTTGCCCATGGGGTAGGGCATCACCTCGGCGCCGATGGCGGTGAGCAGCTCCTCCAGCGGGCGTCCGGCAGCGGGCAGCGGGGCGGACAGCAGACGCTCCCGGCCGGTGTCGTCCGTGGGCTGCCACACCGGCCCGGACGCGACTGCGCCCAGGTAGTCGGCGACCAGTTCGGCTGCGGTGTGGGCGGCGGCGCGGAAGTCCTCGCGGGGGGTCTGGCTCAACGTCGGTGCTCCAGGCGGGAGGGGGCGGGTCGTCCCGGGGCGGCGTCGTCGGCGCTCGGACGAAGTCGATCGTACGCGCTCGCCTCCAGCGGCCGCCCGGGCACCCGGATGGGTGGGTTGGAAGGGGTTCCTGCCCGAATTCGGGCAGAAATCTTGGTGTCGTGGGCGCGGAATGCCTACGCTCCTGCCTTGTGCCCATGCCACAGCATCCCCATGAGGACCTGCTCGCCCATCTCACCCGCACCAGTCCGCTGGCCCCGGGTGAGGCCGCGCGGGTGGTCGCCGATGTGCTGGCGTACTTCTCGGAGACCACCGAGGACTATGTCCGGCGCCGCCATGGCGAGCTCCAGGCACGCGGGCTGACCAACGACCGGATCTTCGGCCGGATCGCCGCCGAGCTGCCCGCCCGGCGGGTCGCCGCACCGGAGCTCTCCGCCCGGCAGCTGCGCCGCATCGTCTACGGCTGAGCCCGCCCCGACCCCCACCCAGGAGGACACCCATGTGCGGCATCGTCGCCTACATCGGATCCAAGGACGCCGCCCCCATCCTGCTGGAGGGCCTGCAGCGGCTGGAGTACCGCGGCTACGACTCGGCCGGGGTCGCCGTCGCCGGCCGTGCCGGAGCGCTGCGGCTCCGCAAGGTCAAGGGCCGGGTCGCCGATCTCGCCGAGGCGCTGCCCGCCCGCTTCAAGGGCACCACCGGCATCGGCCACACCCGCTGGGCCACCCACGGCGAACCCAGCGACGCCAACGCCCACCCCCACCTGGACGGCGCCGGGCGGATCGCGGTGGTGCACAACGGCATCATCGAGAACGCCGACCTGCTGCGCGCCAAGCTCGCCGCCGACGGGGCGGTCTTCACCTCGGAGACCGACAGCGAGGTACTGGCCCATCTGATCGCCGCCCACACCGCCGAGGGCACCGACCTGGAGGACGCCGTCCGGCAGGCGCTCAAGCACATCGTCGGCACCTATGGCATCGCCGTCCTGGACGCCACCCGGCCCGACCGGATCGTGGTCGCCCGCAACGGCTCCCCGATCGTGCTGGGGATCGGCGAGAAGGAGATGTTCGCCGCCTCCGACGTGGCTGCGCTGGTCCGCTACACCCGCCAGGTGGTGCACCTGGACGACGGCGAGCTGGCCACCGTACGCGCCGACGGCTTCCGCACCTTCACCGAGGACGCCCGTACCACCGCCAAGCAGCCCTCCACCGTGGACTGGGAGGTCGGCTCCTACGACACGGGCGACCACCAGCACCACCTGATCAAGGAGATCCACGAGCAGCCCGACGCGGTGGAGCGCACCCTGCGCGGGCGGCTGGACGACCGCTTCCATACCGCCCACCTCGGCGGCCTCAACCTGGACGCCCGCGAGCTGCGCGCCGTCCGGCGGGTCAAGATCCTCGGCTGCGGCTCCGCCTACTACGCGGGAGAGATGGGTGCCCAGCTGATCGAGGAGCTGGCCCGGGTCCCCGCCCATGCCGAGCCCGCCTCCGAGTTCCGCTACCGCAACCCGGTGATCGAGGCCGACACCCTCTATGTCGCCATCAGCCAGTCCGGCGAGACCTATGACACGCTGGCGGCGGTCCAGGAGATCAAGCGCAAGGGCGGCCGGGTCCTCGGCGTGGTGAACACCGTCGGCAGCGCCATCGCCCGTGAGTGCGACGGCGGGATCTATCTGCACGCCGGGCCGGAGATCTCGGTGGCCTCCACCAAGGCCTTCACCTCGACCGTGGTCGCCTTCGCCCTGCTGGCGCTGCACTTCGGCCGCATCCACGACCTCTCGCCCGCCGACGGCCGCCGGATCTGCGCCGGCCTGAAGGCGCTGCCCGGCCAGATCCGGGAGATCCTCGCCCAGGAGGAGCGGATCGCGGAGCTGGCCGCCGAGTACGCCAAGTACGACGGGATGATGTTCATCGGCCGGGTGCGCGGCTGGCCGGTCGCCCGGGAAGGCGCCCAGAAGCTCAAGGAGGTCTCCTATGTGCACGCCGAGGCCTACCCGGCGAGCGAGCTCAAGCACGGGCCGCTGGCGCTGATCAGCCCCGAACTGCCCACCGTGGCACTGGTTCCGGACGACGAGCTGCTGGACAAGAACCTCACCACCCTCGGCGAGATCCGGGCCCGCAGCGGCCGGGTGCTGGCCGTCGGCCACCGGGTGCCGGACCCGCGCCACGCCGACCACGCCGTGGTGGTGCCCCGCAACGAGCCGGAGCTGGATCCGCTGCTGCTCGGGATCCCGCTCCAGTTGCTGGCCTACCACGCGGCGGTCGCGCTGGGCCGTGACGTCGACAAGCCGCGCAACCTGGCCAAGAGCGTCACCGTGGAGTAACCGGGTGCCGTCCTGCGAGGCCCGGGCCTCGCAGGACCGCAGCCGTCCCCCGGGAGGACGGTCACCCGGTGTCGGTCACCCGCGGGCCCGGCTGATGGTGTAGTTGAAGTCGGCGTGGCCCAGCCGGCGCATCATCCGCAGCCAGAACGGCATCAGCATCTCCAGCCCGCGGGAGGCGGTGATGTCCCCCATGTCGATCACCGAACCCTGCGGCCGGCCGAGTCCTGGAGCAGCTGCGTCACCTGCCGCTTGGCCCCGTCGTCGTCACCGGCGACAAAGACGTTGTGCTCGCCCGGCACCCGTGCGGGGTCCACCATGACCTCCACATTGCAGGTGTTGAGCGACTTGACCACCAGGGCCTCGGGGAAGGCCCGCTGGATCCGCTCGCCGATGCTGTCGGTGTCCACCGGGTCCAGGGTGACGTCACCGTCGGCGCCGAACACCAGCGGGTTGGAGACGTCGATCAGGACCTTGCCGGCCAGATTGCCGGCGCCGGCCGCGGTGAGGGCCTGAAGGGAGACCGTCCCGCTGGTCGCGTTGACCACGGTCTCGCCGAACGCCGCCGCGTCCGCGAAGGTGCCGCTCTGCCCGGCCGGTCCGGCCTCCTCGGCCCAGGCCGGCGCGGCGGCGTTGTCCTTGCTGCGGGAGCCGAGGGCGACCTCGTGCCCGAGGGCCAGCAGTCTGCCGGCCAGGGTCCTGCCGACAGCTCCGGTGCCGATGACTGCGAAACGCATGGATTCCCCCTGAACACGCTGTACGGCGTGCCCCGTCGTCCGGGACACGCCGTACAGCCCAACGATGGTGACGGATCGTCAGCCGAGGTGTCCCACCGACTGGGGCGCCGTCGGCTCGGTGGACCGCTCCAGATGGGCGGTGATCACCAGGGTGCCGTCCTCGACCTGGTAGTCCAGCGGGACCTCCAGCCGGCGCATCGCCGCCACCATGGCGGTGTTGGAGGCGTGCGTCACCGCGTAGACGCTGTCGACCCCTGCCTCGGCGGCGAGCACCGCCGTCCGGCGCAGCAGCTCCAGGCCGAGGCCGTGCCGCTGCCAGGCGTCCTCGACCAGCAACGCGACCTCGGCGCTGTCGCCGTCCCACATCAGATGGGCCAGCGCGGCGAGCCTGCCGTCGGCGAGCTCCACCGCCAGGGTCTGCCCGTGCCGGGGCTCCAGCAGATGGGCGAGATAGCGGTCGGCGTCATCGACAGGGCCGTGGTAGCGGCGGCGCAGTGTCTCCGGGGAGCACCGGCGGTGGAGCTCCAGCGCGGCCCGGTGGTCGTCGGGGCCGGCCCGGCGCACGGTGATCTCGTTGCCCGCGGCCAGGGTGACCACATCGCGGCGGGCCGGGACCCGGGGCCCGAGCACTGCGTCCAGCTCCACCAGGGCCCGCGCCCGGGCGAACTCGGTGGGGGTGAAGGGCAGGTGTGGCCGGGAGAGCTCGATGACGCCGCCGGACGGCTCGCACAGCCGCATGACGTCGCCGTCCAGGGTGTGGGAGCCTGCGGTCTGCGCCGCACCGGGTGCGGCGGGCAGCGAGCGGATGACGCAGGTGCCGAAGAGCTGACGCAGTGCCACCGGGAGTTCGGCGGCGTCCAGTGCGGTCCGGGTGGCCAGCCCGAGGATCCTGGTGGGCACGTCCACCAGGTCATGGGTGTCGGCCCGGTCGATCCAGGTGTCCTGGCCGCCCGCGCCCGCGAGCACACCGGCCAGCTCGGCGCGCGGCACTCCGGAGGGGGCGCGTACCAGGAACTCGTCGACGGTGCCGGTGGAGAGCGGGTGGGTCTGCAACGAGATGATGTTCACCTCCAGTCGGGCGAGCGCTGCGCACAGTGCGGCCAGGCTGCCGGGTGAGTCGGCGACGGTGGTGCGGATCCGCCACAACGAGGAGCCGGCGGACCGCCGGCCCGGTGCGGTGGCCTCCGCCCGGATCACTGCGGCCGCCGGCCCGGCGCTGGGATCGGGGCCGGGCGGGGCATGTGTGTGGCGATGCGTCCACCACCCGTGGAACAGTGCCGCGGCCAGCAGTGCGGCGGCGGAGGTGGCGAGCAGGACGGGGCCGTCGTGGCCGTGCACCACGACGTCGGCGACGAGGTCGGCGGTGGCCACGGCGAGGAAGAGGGCCGAGAGTTCGACGGCCTCGCGGCGCCAGCGGTGGTGCTTGGAGAGATGGTCCATGACACCAGGTTGCCGTGCCGGTGTTTCACGATCACGAACACATGATGACCAGTCGGTAAAGGGCTCTTCATGGCTTTCTGGGGGGTTTTGCTCCCAAGGTGGCCAGTTGTCGCAGCACATGTCCGCAGCGCCGGGCGTACAGCTGCTGGGCGACGGGGACGACCGGGCCCGCAGCCCGGGTGAACCAGCGGGCCGGGCGGCTGAAGGCGGTGACGGTGAAGCGGACCGTCTTGTCGTCCCCCATCTCCACCAGGAAGCTCTCCTCGCCCCGCTCGGGGTGGCCCGCCAGCGTTCCATAGGCGAAGCCGAAGCGGTCGGGTCCGGTGGCGGTGTGCACCACCCGGCAGGGGGCGTGCAGGCTGAGCGGTCCCCAGCCCAGGGTCACCTCCACGGTGACGCCGGGCGCGGCCCGTTCGGCGTCCGCATGTATCCCGACGCCGACGGCACGGTGCATCCGCCAGCTGAGCACCGCCTCGCCCGCGGCCTCCAGCACCTCCCGCCCGTGTCCGAGCACGATGCTGTGCTGCAGTCGGTTGTAGCCGGGCGGCAGCGGTCCTCCGGCGGTGGCTCCGACCTCGGGGTAGCTGAATCCGGTCATCCTGTCGCCTCCTGCGGACGCCGTCGTACGGCGCCCCGCGGATCGCACCGTAGTCCCGACGGCGGCCGGTCCGCACCGGGGGCCTCCGGGCGGGGGAATGTGATTGCCATCGGCCACCCTGATCTGTAATTGTATACGTGAACAGGAATATCCATACGGAGGGATCGGGTCGATGACCGACACACCGAACGGCTGGCCGCAGGGCTTCCACGCCTGGACCGGGCGGATCGGCCTGCGCGAGGAGAGCGGCGACGACCTGTCACTGATCGCCTCCGACCGGCCCTGCACCAGCGCGGCCGTCTTCACCCGCAGCCTCTTCGCCGGAGCCTCCGTCCTGGTGAACCGGCGTCACGCCCCCGTCCAGCAGACCCGTGCCGTGGTCACCGTGGCCAAGAACGCCAATGTCGCCACGGGGGAGCAGGGCGAGCGCGACGCCGTGGAGATCGCCGGCCTCGCGGGCGCCGCCGTGGGCGCCTCCCCGGAGCAGACCCTGATCTCCTCCACCGGCGTGATCGGCCGGCTGCTCCCCATGCCCGCCGTACGGGACGCCTTGGCCACCGCCGCCCAGCAGTGGAGCGAACACCGCGACGCCTCCCCGCTGGATGTCGCGGCGGCCATGATGACCACCGACACCCGCCCCAAGACCTCCGCCGCCACCGTGGGCCATGCCCGGATCGTCGGCGTCGCCAAGGGCGTCGGCATGCTCGAACCCGACATGGCGACCATGCTGGCCTATCTCACCACCGACGCCGAGGTGCCCGCCGACCTCCTGGACACCGCGCTGCGCACGGCCGTCGACGCCACCTTCAACTGCCTCAGCGTCGACAGCGACACCTCCACCTCCGACACCGTCGCCCTGCTGGCCAACGGCGCGGCCGGCCCCGTGGACCCCGACGAGTTCACCGCCGCCGTCGCCGCGGTCTGCCTGGACCTCACCCGCCAGCTGGCCTCCGACGGCGAGGGCGCGACCAAGCTGATCCAGGTCACCGTCACCGACGCCCGCGACCGCGCCCAGGCCAAGCGGGTCGCCAAGGCCGTCGTCAACTCCCCGCTGGTCAAGACCGCCGTCCACGGTGCGGACCCCAACTGGGGCCGGGTGGTGATGGCCGTCGGCAAGTGCATGGACGACACCGACATCGACCCCGGCCGGGTGCGTGTCGCCTTCGGCGGGCTGGAGGTCTACCCCCAGCACGCCGGTGACGACCAACTCGCCCTGCTCACCGAGGTGATGAAGCAGCCCGAGGTCCCCATCACCGTCACGCTGGGCACCGGCACCGCCGCGGTCACCGTCTACGGCTGCGACCTGTCGGCCGAGTATGTGCGGATCAACGCCGACTACACCACCTGACAGCTCAGCACCGGCAGCACCCGCCCCGGTATCGAACCGGAGGGGGTGCTGCCGGTCCGCACCGCCCCCATCGCCAGATAGAAGGCCTCCGCATGGGGGTCGGAGGCGATCTCCAGCCGCCGGAAACCGAGCGACGCCGCCTCCTGGAGCATCGCCCGGAACAGCAGCCGGCCCACTCCCCGGCCCATCGCCTCCGGCGCCACAAAGCACATCCCCACCTCACCCTCGGGAGGGTCGCCCTCCAGCGTGGTGAAGCCGAGGATCCTGCCGCCCTCCGCCGCCACCCGGGCCCGCCGGGTCGGCAGCTCGGGGGCGGTCACCGTCAACTCCGCCCGGCAGGACGCCAGGAACGCCTCGTCATAGCCCCAGTGCGCCTTGGACCGCAACGCCAGCTCCGTCAGCAGCCCGGCTTCCGCCGCGACCGCCGCCCGCACCGACACCATCGCCGCCCCCGCTCAGGCCCTGATCCGGGAGCCGAACCGCAACAGGTTCCCCCAGGGGTCGATATGGGCCCCCTCACGCATCCCGTACGGTGTGTCGACCGGGTCCACCAGCTGCCCGGCCACCCCCGCCCCCGACCACTCGGCGGCCAGGGCGTCGGCGTCACTGACATACAGATACGCCGCCGAGTTGCTGGTCCCCGGATCGATCCGGTCCACCGCGGCCAGGTGCAGTGTCACCTCGTCACGCCGGGCGAATGCGTAGTACGGACCGGAGCGGTCCACGGTGAAGCCCAGTGCCCCGTAGTGGGCCGCAGCGGTGGTGGGATCGCCGACCGGCAGGATCGCGGCGGACCCGGTGAAGGTGGTCATGCCCGACACCCTAGAGGGATGCCGAGGGCAGTGGCTGCGCACGCCGACGGCATCGCGCCGTCCCGTGTCGTCGCGGTGGCTCCGCGACCGCCGGGACAGAGCCGCCGTCGGAGCAGCAGGGCAGCAGGCACACGGACGGCCCCACCACCGTTGTCGAACGCCACCCTGAGCTGCGCACGGCCGTGGCGTACCGGATGCCCGGCGGGATCGCCGACTCCGCGGACGTCCTCCAGGAGGCCCGGCCGCGCCGGTCACGGGCCGACCCGTCGACCGTCGCCGGTCCGCGCGGCCATCCGGTGTGCGGCACCACCCGGCTGGCCGTCGACCGGCTGCGCGCTGCCGGTCGTCCTGGGGATCCTCTCCCCGCCGGGGCGCGCCGCCCTTGTGCGCCGCGAGGCATTCG
Organism: Peterkaempfera podocarpi; assembly: GCF_042466665.1. GTDB lineage: Bacteria > Actinomycetota > Actinomycetes > Streptomycetales > Streptomycetaceae > Peterkaempfera > Peterkaempfera podocarpi. The sequence continues at coordinate 684,399 of NZ_CP162102.1, read as the reverse complement.
GTGGCCGACCCGGCAAGCTGCGGGGCCTGATCGCAGGGGGCCGGCCGGCGCATTCCGGCCGCCCCGGCGGGTCACACCTCGTACGGGGCCAGCTCCGGCCGCTTGGGGGAGAGGCCGTCCCCGGACGAGCGGCCGGTCAGCCGGCGGACGATCCACGGCCCCAGGTGCATCCGCAGCCACGCCAGGTCCGAGCGCAGCCGGGCCGCCCGGCTCGGCGCGGGGGCGGGGGGCAGCGGCGCCCGCCAGTCGAAGGCGGGCTCGATCCCCAGGGCCTCCAGCACCGCTTCGGTGACCCGGCGGTGGCCCTCCGGGGAGAGATGGAGGCGGTCCTCGGCCCACAGGCGCGGGTCGTCGAAGCAGCGCGCCGAGAAGAGGTCCACCACCACGACCTCCGGACGCTGCCGGGCCAGCTCCTCGACAAAACCCTTCATCCGCTCGATCGCGGGAAGCAGCCGGGCGCTGCCGCGCAGCCGCCGGGTCGGGTCGGTGCTGGTGAACAGCACCACCCGCCGGGCGCCGGCCACCAGCTTCTCGGCGGCCTCGCCCAGCCGGGCCTCGACCAGCGCCACATCGCAGCCGGGCCGCAGCACATCGTTGAGTCCGCCGGCCAGGGTGACCAGCTCGGCGCCCATCGCAGCGGCGGCGTCCACCTGCTCGTCGCAGATCTGGCCGATCAGCTTGCCCCGCACCGCGAGGTTGGCATAGCGGAAGCCGGGCGACCCGGCCGCCAGCCGCGCGGCGAGCAGGTCGGCCCAGCCCCGGTAGCTGCCGTCGGGGTGCATGTCGTCGCACATGCCCTCGGTGAACGAGTCGCCGACGGCGACAAGGCTGCGGTACGCGGATGCGTCGGTGGTCTTCTCCATGGCGCGGACGATCCTAGACGGCGCCCCGACGCGTCCCGCCGCCGCACCCCGGTGACCGGGATCACTCCGGGGGCGGTTTGCCTTCCGGGGCGGTGCTGTGGGCATGCTGGGGACGGACCCGCCGCGGCGGGCCCCGGACGAGGCGCGCCGTACCCGGTCATGCGAAGACGACGCGGATCACTGCACGCGATCCGTCTCCCCGGGAGGTACGCCGCCATGGCGTGGCTGTATGTCGTCGTCGCCGGTCTGCTCGAGGTCGGCTGGGCCATCGGCCTGAAGTACTCCGAGGGCTTCACCCGGCCCGTCCCCGCCCTGTTCACCGCCGCCGGGATCGCCGCCAGCATGGCGCTGCTGTCCCTGGGCGCCCGCACCCTGCCGATCGGTACCGCCTATGCGGTCTGGGTCGGCATCGGGGCGGCGGGCGCGGCGGTGCTGGGGGTGGTCCTGCTGGGGGAGTCGACGAGCCCCGCGAGACTGGCGTTCCTCGGCCTGCTGGTGGTGGCGATCGCCGGCCTCAAGCTGACCTCGGGCCACTGACTTCCGGGGGCCGTCCGAGGGTCCGCCGGGCACTGCGGTGGGACACCGGGGCCTCCGGCTGCGGTGCGGTCACCGCAGCCGGAGGCCTTCGCTCCGGCCGAGCCCTGGGGACCGCCGACCACGCCCGTGGTCAGTACGCCTGGCCCCGCAGGGACTCCCGGTGGGCCTGGGCCAGCAGCAGATAGCCCTCCGCATTGGCCTTGATCCCGGCCCGCTCCTCCTCGCCGAGCGGCCGCTTCACCTTCGCCGGGACCCCGGCCACCAGCGACCCCGGCGGCACCTGCATGCCCTGCGGCACCACCGCGCCGGCCGCCACCAGCGAGCCGGCGCCGATCACGGCTCCGTTGAGCACGGTGGCGCCCATGCCGACCAGCGCGTCGTCCTCGACGGTGCAGCCGTGCAGCACCGCGTTGTGGCCCACCGAGATCCGCTCGCCCAGCACCGCGGGGAAGCCGGGGTCGGCGTGGACCGTGCAGTTGTCCTGGATGTTGGTGTCCGCGCCCACGGTGATGTCCTCGGCGTCGCCGCGCAGCACCGCGTGGTACCAGACGCTGGCCCCGGCGGCCAGCCGCACCCGGCCCACCACCACGGAGGTCGGCGCCGTGAAGGCGCCCGGGTCCACCTCCGGCGTCCGGTCCGCGACGGCCGCGATCAGTGCCTCCGCCATGACTGCTCCTCCTCCTGCCGGGCTGCTGTGCTGCCGTACCGTACCGGCCTGGCGACACGGAGCCGCAGCCCGGGCCGACTGTCGTACCCCGCGCCTAGGCTGCGAAGCATGACCGTTCCCGCAAGGATCAGCATCGTCACCCTGGGCGTCGCCGACCTCGAGGCCAGCGCCCGCTTCTACCAGGAGCTCGGCTGGAAGCGCTCCAGCGCCTCCAGCCCGGAGATCGTGTGGTTCCACACCGCCGACTCGGCCCTGGGCCTCTTCCCCGTGGAGGAACTGGCCGCCGACGCGGGGGTGCCGGCCGAGCCGGAGTCCGCCTTCCGCGGTGTCACCCTTGCCATCAACCTGGAGGACGAGGCCGCCGTCGACCAGGCACTGCAGAGCGCGGTCGGTGCGGGGGCCACCGTGGTGAAGCCACCGCAGCGCACCCCCTGGGGCGGCTACTCGGGCTACTTCGAGGATCCGGACGGCCACCTCTGGGAGCTGGCCCACAACCCCTTCTTCCCGCTCACCCCCGAGGGCCGGCTCGACCTGCCGTGAGGGACGCCAACCACTACCGCTTCGCGCACGGCTGGGAGCTGCCCGCTCCTCCGGGCGATGTCCTCGCGGTACTGGAGGATGTCGCCCGCTATCAGGAGTGGTGGCCCGAGATACGCCGGGCACGCCGGCTGGACGACCACCGGGGCGAGCTGACGGTCCGTTCGCTGCTGCCGTACGACCTGGTCTTCACCGTCGAGGAGTCCCGGCGGGATGTCGCGGCGGGGGTGCTGGAGGCCGCCATGACCGGGGATCTGGAGGGCTGGTCCCGCTGGACCGTCACCCCCCGGCCGGGCGGCAGCCTGGCGCTCTTCGAGGAGGACGTCCGCCCCACCCGCCCTCTGATGCGCCGTCTGGCCCTGCCCGCCCGGCCCGTGTTCACCGCCAACCACGCCCTGATGATGCGCAGCGGCCGCCGAGGTCTGCGCATCTATCTCGCCGGCTTCGCCGCCGGCCGGGCCGGCCCACGGGCGCCCGAAGGCGGCCCGTGAGCAGTCACCGGCGGAGGTAGCCCGACCACAGGGGGCCGCCGGCCCGGTCGAGCACCTCTTCGACGACCGTCTCCAGGGCCGCCGGGCTGCCGTTCGCCGCTGCGGCGGCCGCTGTCATCAGCCGCCGGTGCAGCTCCGGATCCGCCTCGGCGAGCCGGCGCGACAGCCACTTCCCGGTGCCCAGCCAGTGTCCGCCCGCCAGCAGCGCGAACTCGGACGCCCGCAGCAGCAGGTCGGCCACCAGATGCACCCGCTCCAGCGGGTCCGAGCACCCGCGCAGGTCGTCCAGCGAGTCCGTCAGCCGGTACCGGTGGTCGTCCAGCTCCTGCACGGAGACGGGCGGCGGTCCCGCCGCGAGGCGGGCCCTCGACCGGGCCTGCAGCTCCGCCCCCAGAGTGTCCCTGTCCACCAGCAGCAGCCCCTCCGCGCACATCGCCAGCAGCGGAGACCTGCGGGCGGCCACCTCCCGGTCGGCGAACGCCCGCCAGGCCGCCTCGGTCTGCACAAACAGCTCCACCGGCCAGCCCCGGTGCACTGTGCTCTCCCGGCACGGTGCGGGCGGCCCGGCCAGCAGCACCACGATGTCGAGGTCGGAGGTGCTGGTACGCCGGGAGGTCAGCACACTCCCGGCCAGAAAGGCGGCGCGGGCGTCGGGGAACCGGGTGCGGACGATCTCGCGGGCGGCATCGACGGGGTCCATGCGGCCAGTCTCCCGCGATCAGGCTTCCGCACCCATCCGGGTCCAGGACGGGGCAAGCGGGGGGTTCGACGGGCGCGCTCATCGGGCGGCCGTGGCGGCCGGCGGTGCGGTCCCGGTGGCGACGGGCTGCGGCAGCTGGTCCGCCGTCGTCCCGCGGCGCCGCCGGTCCGCGCGTCCTGCGGCCCCGGGGGGAGATCCGGGACGGCACTGACACCCGGGGCGTCCTGGGCCTCCCGGGCGACACGGGAGTCGCGGGAGTCCGGCTCGGTATGAGCCCGCAGGGGCGGCCAGGCCGGGGAACTTCTCCCCGAGCCCGGAGAAGCCGGGGGCGTGCGCGTTCAGCGCCGTCCACGATGCCACCGTCGGCCGGTCGTATGACCTCGGGGTCTCCCCCTTGGTGCGGGGGCAGCCCGTACCCCGGAGGGGATCGGAACCGGCTCCACCAGGGCCGAGACCCTCCAGACCTGCCCAGGCCCCCGCACGAGAGGCGCGAGGGCGCCCTGGGGCGGCAGCCGGGTGTGCTGCGGACCGCTCCCGGGGGCGGGGCCGGTCCTCCGGGCGGCGCGGTGGGTTGCGGTGCACTCCCTGCAGGTCGGCGCCCCCGGGGCTCGGCCGCGCAGGCGTGGCACCGGTGCCAGGACCCGCCTCCGGGATCCGTTACCGCGGAGTGTGATGGCCGAGGACGTCAGCGCCTCCACGGGCCGGGCTCCGGGTGCTGCTCATGCCGGCTGCGGACCAGCCGGCACCACTGAACCGCAGGGCGGGTGGGCGGGCCTGCCCAGCAGGGAGCAGGGCCCCGCCCACCACACATCTGCCGCCCGGCTCAGGCCCCGGCGAGGGCCGGGAGGGACTTGACGCCGTCCGCCGGGAGGTTGAGCGCGTCGGGTGACCCCGGGTCGACGGCCAGCCACAGGTCGTCGGAGGGCCAGCCGCCGCCCAGTGCCGACATCGGCACATTGCGGTACTGGTGGACGTCCGGCATCGCCGCGGCCAGCCGGGTCTCGGAGGTGAAGACCGGGACCAGCCGGGTGCCGTCCTGCTGCTCGTAGACAGGCAGCTGGACCACCTGCGGATCGGCCTCGGCGGTCTCGTCGGCCACGGGCAGCAGCACCTCGCTCTGCGCCAGCGTCGTCAGCGCCGCCTGCCGGTCGCCGCCGTGGGCGATCTCGTGCAGCGCGGCCTCGCTGGGCAGGCGGCCGTCGGAGGCGGGTGTGTCGGTCATGGTGGTGTCCTCCCTGGGTTGCGGGGTCCGAACGGCTCGGGTACCCGGCCGATGCGTCGCTATGCCCCTGCCCGCGATCCGATCGCACTGACACCGGCCGCCCGGCCTTCGTCGGCGGTGTCCGAGAGCCGCTGCGGACGGCTGGGGGCGGTTCGGCGGGCCGGCGGCCGCGCGGGGTGCCGTACGCCCCGGTCGGCGCCGCCCGCAGGGCCGGCCGAGGGGGCAGGGCCCGCCGGACGGCCACCCCGGCCCTGGGCGGAATCCAGCCATGGTGCTCACTCCGCCCTGCCGCCCCTGGGGCCGGGGCCGGTGCCGTGCGGTCGGCTCGGCGGGTGCCACGCGGACTCCGGTGGCCAGGGGCGGCCTCGGCGCGGGGATCCTTCGCCGCGGCTCGGGATTGCGCGGCATTGGTCTTGACCATCTCCGCTGCGGAGCCCTAATGTCCCTTACTGCAAACACCTTTAATAAAGAAGCACTCATAAAACCGGCCGGGGGCGGCCGTCCACACGGTGGAGGACATGGTGGGGACCACGGAGCGTGAGGCGGCGCCGGAGCCGAAGTACTGGCACCTGCGCACCGTGCTGGTGCGGACCATCGACGGTGAGTTCTCCACCGGCCAGGTCATCCCCAACGAGCGGGAGCTCGCGGCCCGTTTCGGAGTGGCCCGCGCCACCCTCCGCCAGGCGCTGGACCAGCTGGAACTCGAGGGCCGGCTGGTGCGCCGCCGCGGCATCGGCACGCTGGTGGCCGCACCTCGCACCGCGGTTCCGGTGAGCCCCGCCGATGAGGGCTGGCCCGGCACCGCCCGCGACGCGGCCTGGCGGATCGTGGACTGCACCACCGCGCCGCCGTCCGCCCGGCTCGCCGAGGCCCTCGGCGTCCCCGCCGACGAGAACGTGCACACCGTGCGCCGGGTGCGGGTGACGGCGGGTCAGGTCGTGGGTACCGAGGCGCTCCATGTGCCGGATTCCACCGTGCCGCATCTGCCGGGCTTCGCTGCCGAGACCGACCGGGGCCGCTCGGTGCTGCGCCAGCTCCAGCGCCTGGAGCTCAGCGGGCAGTCCCGTGCGGTGGAGCTGGGCGTCGCCGAGGCCGAGGAGGCCCGGCTGCTGGAGCGGCCCCCGGGCAGCCCGGTGCTGGTCGTGACCACCCCGTATGCGACCAGCGACGGGCGGACCGCTGCGCTGGCCGTCTCCACCTACCGTGCCGACACCTGCAGGCTGACCTTCGGCGAGACCGGCCTGGTCGAGGTCGACGAGGTCCGTACCGCCTCCTGACCCCGGTATCCGGGATCTTCCCCGAGCCGGTCGTACACGCCCGGCCCTTGTGCCCTCGGTGGTCATGGGCCCGGCGTGCAGGTCGGGGACGGCTGACCGCCGTTGCGGAGCGGGCCGGCCAGGCTGGGTCCGGAAAGGTGCACCCGCACCGGAAGGCCCCGGTCTGCCACAGGCCCTCCCATGCCGTCAGCCCTGCGGTGCCGCAGCGGTTGCCATCGTTCAGGCCCGCCGCCGGCGACGGACCGCCCGCTCGGCACTGAGCTGTTCCCCGGGCACAAGGCCCTGGTTCCGGGCCGGACGGAAACGTGCCCTGGTGGGCCCTGACGCCGTCCCCCACCCGGCGCTGCGCCGGGTGGGGGACGGCGACCCCGGCGGGTGGCGGCCGGTGTTCCCGGTGCTGCGGTCCATGGCCGCCCAGGGACTGCCCCATGGCAGACCCCTGGCGTGCACATGCTGACGTCAAGCAGGATATGCAGGCCGTGGTTCGCACCGCGTTCGATGACGCGGCGCAAGGTGTCGGACGGTACGCCCCGGACCAGGGGCTGTCGTCGTTGTGTGGGCCGCGGCTGATTGCGTGGTGTGAGGGTCGCGAACGCACTGTGGCGCTGCCATGAGGTGAATCGGGCCCACAGCTGGACTGCAGTCGTTCGCGCACGCCGCCGCGCGGACACCGATGCGACCACCCCGGGGGACCACCGTGACCGACACCGAGCCTCAGCGCACGCTGCCTGCATGGGGCGTGCCAGGGACAGCGGAGGACGAGGGCAGCCGAGCTCCGGCGCTGCTGCGCGGGTATCTGCCGCACATCGCGCTGGCGGTGGGGTTCATGGCCGTCTACACGGTGCTTGCCGTCGCCCGGTACCGGCGGTACGCCGATCCCAGCTGGGACCTGGGGATATTCGTCCAGACCGCCCGCGGCTGGGCGTCCGGGCATGTGCCGGTGGTCGACATCAAGGGCGAAGGCTTCAAGGCGCTGGGGGACCACTGGTCGCCGATCCTCGCCCTCACCGGGCCGCTGTGGCGCCTGTGGCCCTCCGCCGTCATGCTCCTGGTCCTGCAGGCCGGTCTGTTCGCCGGGTCGGTGGGAGTACTGTCCGAGACCGCGGCCCGGATCCTGGGCCGCACCCGGGGGCTGCTGATCGGTGTGGCGTACGGCCTGTCGTGGGGTCTGCAGCGGGCGCTCAACTTCGAGTTCCATGAGATCGCCTTTGCGGTGCCGCTGCTGGTGATCGTCGGACGGCAGCTGCTGCTGCGGCGATGGACCCGCGCCTTCTGGTGGTCGCTCCCGCTGCTGCTGGTCAAGGAGGACCTCGGTCTGACGGTGGCCGCCGTCGGGGTGCTGCTGCTGGTGAACCGGAGATGGCGGCTCGGCCCCATCCTCATGGTGATCGGAGTGGCCTGGACCGCCGCCGCGATCTGGTGGTGGATCCCGCACTTCAACCCGGCCGGGCACTTCGACTACTGGTCCAAACTCCCCGGACACCGTGGTCAGCCGCACGACTGGCGCATCCTGGCCCGGTCCGTGCTGACCCGGCACATGGTGTGGACCACTCTGGGATGGATCGCGGGCTGCACCGCGTTCGTCGCCCTGCGCTCACCGGTGGCGGTACTGGCGGTCCCGACTCTCGCGTGGCGGTTCACCTCGGACAACAACGCCTACTGGGGCCGGGACTGGCACTATGACGCCACCGTCATGGCGATCGTCTTCATCGCCCTGGTCGACGGGATCAGGCGCGCCGACGCCTCCCCCCGGGCCTGGCTGCGCGTCTGGAGCCGGAACGCGGTCACCGCGGTGGTGGCCATAGCCGCGGCGGCGACCGCCGCCGCTCCGCTGCCCCTGGCCGACCTGGTCGACCCGGGCAGCTACGACGGCGGCCCCCACGCCGCGGCGCTGCGACAGGGTCTCGGCACGATCCCCAACGGGGTGACCGTGGAGGCCGGAAGCGCCGCTCTGGCCCATATCGCCTGCCGAACCCATGCCTTCTGGCCCGGCATGATCAGGTCCGGGCCGCCGCAGTACATCGTCACCGAGGACGGCCGGCCCCCGCAGCAGGTCGCCGACCAGGCGAGCGCCGGGCATCCGGGGCACGTCTACCAGGTGGTCTTCAACAGTGAGACGGTGACGGTCGTCCGCCTGGACCGATAGTGGTTCGCCGGAGCGTCCTGCTCGCGCCCCCGGTCCGCGGGGAGGGCACGCGGCGGTGCGGCGCAGACGCCGCAGCCGGGGGCCGGAGGCGGATCGGGCCGAGACATACGGCAGCCCCCGGTGTTGCGTCTCGATGCTTTTCGCCTTCAGTCGTCGCTGACGACTCTTGCATCAACACGTGCTGCCAGGGGCCTAGCCAGAGCTTAGACGGGGGTCACTCATCGCCGAACGTCTTCAACGATGGTGCGGCTCTCTCTGGTGTTCTGGTGTATTGACCAGTTTCCTCCGTATTTGCCAGGAGTCAAGAGACCTCCGAACCCGCCCGCCGCACACCCTGGCGGCCCGCTGCCGAGACCTGCGCCGCCGCCCCGGACGGCGACCGCGGGAGCGCCCGGGGGAGGCCGTGCACTCAGGGGCGTCCCGGGCCGGCCGCGGCCTGCTCGACGGCGAACAGCTGCTCCTCCACCTGGTCGAGCGCGACCCGCAGCGCGCCCAGCGCGATGACGTCCTCGCCGAGCGCCGACAGGGCCACCTCCGGCGCACGCAGGCAGGACCGGCCCAACTGCTCACGCAGCGGCTCCAGCACCCCGTCGAGCCCTGCCGCCCAGCCGCCGACCACCACGATCTCCGGGTCGATCGCCAGCACCAGCGCCGCCACATCGTGCACCAGCCGCTGCAGAAAGCGGTCCATCGCCCCCCGGGCCACCGCGTCGCCCTCCCGGGCGAGCCGGAGCACCCGGGCGACGGCCGCCTCGTCCAGCGGGTTCAGCGGCTTGCCGGTGGTGGACAGCAGCCGCTCCGGAGTGGCCTCCCGGCCCAGCAGATGCAGCGCCCCGATCTCCCCGGCCGCGCCACCGAAGCCGCGGTGCAGCCGCCCGTTGATCAGCGATCCCGCGCCGGGGCTCAGCCCGGCCAGGACGAACACCACATCGCCCATCCCGGCGGCGGCGCCCTGCCAGTGCTCGGCGATGGCGGCCAGATTGGCGTCGTTCTCCACCAGGACGGGGCAGCGGAAGGAGCGCCGCAGCCGGGAGCCCAGCTCCAGCCCGGTCCAGCCCGGCATGGCGGTGCCCAGCCGTACGGTGCCCTCGCCGTCCACGATGCCCGGGGTGCCGATCCCCACCGCCCACAGGCTGTCCCGGGAGACCCCGGCGCGCCGCAGCAGCTCGGCCACCAGGGTGCGGGCCGCGCCGAGGCGCTCGTCGGCCTCCAGTGCCTCGTCGACGGGCCGGTCGCAGGAGGCGGTGACACGGCCGGTCAGATCCGCCAGCACCGCACGCACCGCGTGGACGCCGATCTCCACGCCGAGGACATGCCCGGCCTCCGACCGGAAGCGGAACCAGCGCGCCGGGCGGCCCCGTTGCCGGGTGCTGTCCTGGCTGTGGTCGACCTCGGCCACCAGCCCGGAGTCCATGAGTCCCTCGATGACTCCTTCGACGGTGGGTCGGGAGAGTCCGGTGTCACCGACGAGGCGGGTGAGGGTGAGTGCCTGACCGTCGCGCAGGGCGCGGAGCGTCACCGCGGAGTTGATCCGGCGCAGCAGCGAGGAGTCCCCTCCGGTGAACCGGTCCACCAGGCCGCCCTTTCCGCCGCTTCCGCCCGCGCCGCCGCAGTTCTGATCCTGACGACGTGACCGGGATCGTACCGGCGCCCCAGCCGCTGGGCGACCATTCCCGCAGCTCATCACCGCTTCGGTATCGAAAGGTGAGAAAACCGGGACCGCCCGCCCGCGCCGGTGCACTCCGTCCGGTGCGACGCCCTGCCGGCAGGGCGCCTGCCGGCAGGGCGTCGACCCGGGGACGGGCGCCGCCGAGTGTGCGGGACGGCATGACCGGGGCGCGGGGAAGCGGCGTGCGCTTCCCCGCGCCCCGGTGGGTGTGCGGTCGGGCCGGGAGCGTCAGCGGGCGGCGGCCCGCAGGACGAGTTCGCGGTCCGCGGCGTCGGCCCGCACCAGCGTGCCCTGGTCCGTGTGCTCCACCCGGCCGGTGCCCTCGACGAGCTCCGCGTCAGGGGTGCCGCCCAGCAGTACGGCCCATGCGCCTGGTGCTCCGTCACCCTCGGCCGTCACCCGGAGCAGCTCGCCCTCGCGTCGGACGGTGAGGACGGCAGCGGTGCCGCCGCGCTGGTCGGGCACCGACACCGCGGTCTCGGCGCCGTCAGCGAGGGTCTGCGGGTGCACCCGAAGGGTGATCCCGTCGGCCCAGTCGTAGTCGGGACGGTCCTCCTGGGCACCGAGCGGCAGCACCGCACCCGGGCGGACCAGCAGCGGCAGACTGTCGAAGCCGTACCGTTCCCGCCGCCAGCCGGGGCCGCTGACGGTCTCACCGCTGAGCAGATGGGTCCAGGTCCCGGCCGGGACGTAGTACTCCACCTCGTCGTCCTCCGTGAGGACGGGGGCGACCAGCAGGTCCGGGCCGAGCATGTACTGCCGGTCGAGGGTGGCGCAGGCCGGGTCGTCCGGGAACTCCACCACCATCGGCCGCATCACGGGCACCCCGGTGCGGGAGGCCTCGACCGCCGCCGCGTAGAGATAGGGCATCAGACGGTTCTTCAGCCGGGCGAAGTCGCGGGCGACCGACACCGCCTCCTCGCCGAACTGCCACGGCACCCGGTAGGAGGTGGAGCCGTGCAGTCGGCTGTGCGAGGAGAGCAGCCCGAAGGCCAGCCAGCGCTTGAACAGGGCGTCCGAGGGGGTGCCCTCGAAACCGCCGATGTCATGGCTCCAGAAGCCGAAGCCGGAGGCGCCCAGCGACAGTCCGCCGCGCAGCGACTCCGCCATCGAGGAGAAGGTGGCGTCGCAGTCGCCGCCCCAGTGCACCGGGAACTGCTGCCCGCCGGCGGTCGCCGAGCGGGCGAAGAGCACGGCCTCGCCCTCCCCGCGCACCTCCGTCAGCAGGTCGAAGACGGTCTCGTTGTAGAGCTGGGTGTAGTAGTTGCGCATCCGCTGCGGGTCGGAGCCGTCGTGCCACACCACATCGGTGGGGATGCGCTCCCCGAAGTCGGTCTTGAAGCAGTCCGCGCCCATCTCCAGCAGCGGCCGCAGCTTGCCCGCGTACCACTCCCTGGCCGCCGGGCTGGTGAAGTCCACCAGCGCCATGCCGGGCTGCCACAGGTCCCACTGCCACACCGAGCCGTCGGCCCTCCGCACCAGGTGGCCGGCCTCCGCGGCCTCGGCGAAGAGCGGCGACTTCTGGGCGATGTAGGGGTTGATCCAGAGCGAGATGCGCAGTCCGCGCTCCTTGAGGCGGCGCAGCATCCCCTCGGGGTCGGGGAAGACCGCCGGGTCCCAGGTGAAGTCGCACCACTGGTACTCCCGCATCCAGAAGCAGTCGAAGTGGAAGACGCTGAGCGGGATCTCCCGCTCTGCCATGCCCTGGATGAAGGAGTTGACCGTCTCCTCGTCGTAGGAGGTGGTGAAGGAGGTGGTCAGCCACAGCCCGAAGGACCAGGCCGGCGGCAGTGCGGGACGGCCGGTCAGCCCGGTGTAGCGGCGCAGCACCTCCTTGGGGGTGGGGCCGTGGACCACGAAGTACTCCAGCTCCTGGTCCTCGACGCTGAACTGCACCTCGCCGACCGACTCCGAGGCGATCTCGTAGGAGACCTTCCCGGGGTGGTTGACGAAGACGCCGTAGCCCCGGTTGGAGAGGTGGAACGGCACGTTCTTGTAGGCCTGCTCGCTGCTGGTGCCGCCGTCCGCCTGCCAGATGTCCACCGTCTGGCCGTTCTTGACGAACGGGGTGAACCGCTCGCCGAGCCCGTACACCAGCTCGCCCACGCCCAGCGACAGCCGGGAGACCATGTGGTGGGAGCCGTCCGCGTCCAGCGCGAAGCCGATCCCCCGGGCGCCGGCCGTGGTGACGGCGCGGCCGGTGGCGGTGTCGCGGAACTCCAGCTTCCACGGCCCGGCGGTGTCCACCCGCAGGGTCAGCGGCCCGCTGATCAGCTCCACCACCGAGCCGGTGCGCACGGTGCGCACCTTGCGGGAGGGATCGGTGCGCACCTGGAACTCCGGGCCGGGCTTCCGTCCGCCGGCGTGGTGGATGCTGCGCACCCCGATCACGCCCTCGGCCGGCGACCAGCACTCGACGGTGATCAGCGGGGTGTTGAGGGTGTCGCCCCGCCGGGTGACCTTGCGTACCGCGGCGTGCAGGAGGATCCGGTCGTCCTCCGTGACTACGTCCCTGGCCTCGGTGGCGTACGAGGCGCGGACGCCCTCGCGCATCAGCCAGAAGCCGTTGGTGAACTTCATTCTGCGATCCCTGCCTGCTCGTGGGGGATGAGGGAGGTGCTGATGGAACGTCAGGAGCTGCGGTGCGCGGCGATGAGACCGGCGTACCAGTGGTAGCTGTCCTTGGGTGTGCGCTGGTGGGTGGCGTAGTCGACCCGGACGATGCCGAAGCGCTTGGCGTAGCCGTACGCCCACTCGAAGTTGTCCAGCAGCGACCAGACGAAGTAGCCGCGTACGTCCACGCCCGCATCGAGGGCGGCGGTGAGTGCGTGCAGATGGGCGTGCAGGTACTCCACCCGGTCGGTGTCGTGCACCGCTCCGTCGGCGTCCGGCTGGTCGGGCTCGGCGGAGCCGTTCTCGGTGATCAGCACCGGGGGCAGGTTCGGGTAGCGGTCGCGCAGCCGGGTCAGCAGCTCGGTGAAGGTGTGCGGCACCACCGGCCAGTCCATGGCGGTGCGGCGTACCCCGGGCCAGCCGGCCTCCCGGGCCCGGATGTCCACCGCGGTGCGCAGCGCCGGGTCGGGCTCGGTGTACGGCGCGTCCGCGAAGACCAGCGGCCGGTAGAAGTTGATGCCCAGGAAGTCCAGCGGCGCGCCGATCACCTCCAGGTCGCCCTCGCGCCGGAACTCCTGGTGGCGGGCGAGCTCGCCCCAGGTCTCCGCCTCGTTCCCGGGGTAGCGGCCCGCCAGCAGCGGCTCGGTCCACACCAGGTTGTGCAGGGTCTCGGCGCGGCGTGCCGCGGCCGCGTCCGCGGGGGAGTCGGTCGCGGGGGAGATGTGGTCCAGATTGAGGGTGACGCCGACCTCGGCGGCGCCGGCGGCGCGCAGTGCCCGCGCCGCGAGGCCGTGGCCCAGCAGCAGATGGTGTGCGGTGGCCAGCGCCGGGACGCCCTCGCGGGTTCCGGGGGCGTGGCGGCCCACCGCGTGGCCCACGAAGGAGGTGCAGAAGGGCTCGTTGAGGGTGATCCAGCGCCGTACCCGGTCGCCGAGGCGCTCCGCGGTGATCGCGGCGTACTCGGCGAACAGTTCGGCGGTCTCCCGGACCCGCCAGCCGCCCCGGTCCTCCAGCGCCTGCGGAAGGTCCCAGTGGTAGAGGGTGGGCACCGGCTCGATCCCGGCCGCCAGCAGCTCGTCGACCAGCCGGTCGTAGAAGTCCAGGCCCTTGTCGTTGACGGGGCCGTCCCCGGCCGGGCGCACCCGCGGCCAGGCGATGGAGAAGCGGTAGTCGTCCACGCCCAGGCGGCGCAGCAGCTCCACGTCCTCCGGGTAGCGGTGGTAGTGGTCGCAGGCGCTGTCGCCGGTCTCCCCGCCCTCGGTGCGGCCGGGGGTGTGGCTGTAGGTGTCCCAGATGGAGGGGCCGCGGCCGTCCTCGGTGGCGGCACCCTCGATCTGGTAGGCCGCGGTGGCGGCGCCGAAGCGGAAGCCTGCCGGGAAACGGGGCAGATCGGATATGTCGGTCACTTGATGGAACCTCCGGTCACTCCGGCGGCGACGTACTTCTGCGCGAGCAGCAGCAGCGCGGCGGCCGGGATCGAGGACAGCACCGCGACGGCCATCACGGCGCCCCAGTCGCCCACATGGGCACCCAGGTACTGGTAGATGCCCAGGGTCACCGGGCGGACATCGTCGGTGGTGTTGAGGGTGAGAGCGAACATGAAGTCGCTCCACGCGAAGAGGAAGGTGAACAGGCCCGCCGTGATCAGCGCATTGCGGCTCATCGGCAGCACGATCCGGACGAACGCCCGGAACCGCCCGGCACCGTCGACCATCGCGGCCTCCACCACCTCGCCGGGGATGGACACCATGAAGGCCCTCAGCAGCACGATCGAGAAGGGGATCCCCAGCGACGCGTCGGCGAGCATCAGGCCCAGATAGGAGTTGACCAGGTGCAGGTCCACATAGGCGTTGTACAGCGCGTTGGCGACCACGATCCCCGGGACCATCTGGGTGATCAGGGTGCCGAAGACGATGGAGCGGGCGCCCTTGATCCGCAGCTGCGCCAGCCCGTACGCGGCCGGGGCGGCCAGCACCAGGCAGATGGCGACGGCGCCCAGCGCGATCCCCAGCGAGGTCAGCAGATTGCCGCCCTGGGAGGAGAGCGCCCGGCTGAAGTTGCCGAAGCCGGGGTGGATCGGGAACGGATCGAGCGAGGCCAGCCCGGTGCCCGGTTGCAGTGCGGTGTTGAGCATCCAGTACAGCGGGAAGAGCATCACGGCCAGGATGGCGACCGCGACCACGGCGGAGCCGATGCCTCGGCGGCGTGCCCGGGGCGGGGTGGTGGTGGACATCGGGACGGTCACTTCCCCTCGGTGCCGAAGTCGGTCCGGTTGGCCCGCAGATAGAAGACGGCGAAGACGGCGGAGACCAGGATGAGGATGTTGCCGACGACGGCACCCGCACCGAAGTCGAGCCGGACGAAGGAGAGCTGGTAGGTCTGGGTGCCCAGGGTCTGGGTGGCGTCGGCGGGTCCGCCGTCGGTGAGCGCCAGGATCAGGTCGAGGATCTTCACCGTCGACATGAAGCCCAGCACCAGCACCACCGTGATCACCGGCCGCAGCATCGGCAGGGTGACGGAGCGGAAGGTGCGCCAGGCGGAGGCCCCGTCGATGGACGCGGCCTCATGGACGTCGCGGGGGATCTCCTGGAGTCCGCCGTAGAGGATCACCATATTGAAGGGGATGCCGATCCAGATGTTCACCAGGACCACCGAGAGCAGCGCCATGGAGGGGCTGTTCAGCCACGGGGTGTGGCCGCTGGTGATGCCGAGCGCGTCCAGGAGGCGGTTGAGCACCCCGGTGTCCTGGTCCAGCAGCCGCCGCCACACGGTGCCGGCCACCACCATCGGGATCAGCCAGGGGAGCAGCAGCAGTGAGCGGACCACCCCGGAGAGCGGGAAGCGGCGGCTGAAGAAGACCGCCAGCGCCAGCCCGATGGTGAACTGGCCCAGCAGCGACCCCGCGGTGAAGACCAGGGTGTGCCACAGGGCGTCGCCGAAGAGCTGGTCGTGCAGGACGGTGCGCCAGTTGTCCAGCCCGTTGAAGGGCGCCTTGCCGGTGAAGAAGGTGGACGGCGTGTAGTGCTGGAAGCTCATCAGCACATTGCGGACCAGCGGGTAGCCGAAGAAGGCCGCCATATAGGCCACGGCGGGGGCGACGAACGCCCAGTGCAGCAGGGTGCGCCGGCGGCGCGCGGTCCGGTGGGCCCGGGCGGCGCGCCGGGGCGGCCGGACGGGCGGCGGTGACGGGAGCGGTGGTGGTCATGGGCGGGTCCTCACTTCCCCCAGGCGGCGGCCTGGGCCCGCTTCAGCGCGGCCTCGGGGCTGGTGGTGCCAGTGAGGGCGGACTGGAAGGCGCTCTGCAGGGCGAGGGAGACGGTCGGCCACTTGTCGCCGACCAGCTGGGTGCGGCTGCGGGCGGTCTGCACCTGGTCGGCGAAGGACGCCAGCTGCGGCACCTGCTGCCGGTACTGGCGGGCCCCGTCGGGGGTGACCGGGACGTAGTTGGCCTTCACCGCCCAGTCCACCTGCTCCTTGGCGCTGGTGAGGCAGGAGACGACCTCGGCGGCCAGCTTCTCGCGCCGTTCGTCGCCGGTGTTGGGCACCGCGTCCACCACGCCGCCCAGCGGGGCGACCGACTTCATGCCCGCCTTGGGGACGGGGATCTGCACCACGCCCCAGTGGACGTCCTTGTGCTGGTCCAGTACCGGCACCTGCCAGGGACCGTTGATCATCATGGCCGCGTTCCCGGCGATGAACTGGTCGTTGACGTCCGCCTGGGTCCAGTTGACGGTGGACTTCGACAGCGAGCCGTCCGCCAGCAGGTCCTTCCAGAACTGCAGCGCCTGGGCGACCTGGGGAGTGTCCAGCTTCCGCTCGTCGCCGCCGTTGGACCACATGAACGGCAGGAACTGGAAGACGCCGTCCTCAGCGCCGCCCGCGCTCAGCCCGATGCCGTACTGCTTGCCCCGGGTGAGCTTCCTGGCGTCGTCGCGCAGTTCCTGCCAGGTGGCGGGCGGGGCGATGCCCGCCTTGGCCAGGATGTCCTTGTTGTAGAAGAGGCCGAGGGAGTTCACCGCACGCGCGGCCGCGTAATAGGTGCCCTGGTAGGAGCCGTACCGCTCGATGCCCTCGGGGACACCGGCGGTGGAGACCCCCAGCTCCTCCAGCGGCTTGAGCCCGCCCGCCGCGGCGAACTGCGGCATCTCGGAGCCGTCCAGGATCAGGATGTCCGGCAGCGAGTGCGACGAGGCCATCCGCAACGCCTTGGTGGTGAGCTGGCTCGCCGGGACGCTCACCTGGCGTATCCGCATCCCGGCCTGGGCGGCGCAGCGGTTGTACGCCTGCTGGTCCCAGGTGTGGAACGGGTCGTCGGTGGAGTTGTCCATCACGGTAAGGGCATCGGGGTCGGCCTGGGCGGCGCAGCCGGCGGCGCCGAGACCGGCGACCAGGGTGGTCGCCAGCGCGGCTGCCAGCAGCGGCAGCCGTGGACGGTGGGGCATGGTGGGGCTCCGGGGGTGTGCGGCTCGGGCCTGCCGGGTGGGAAGACCCGGGCAGGGGAGGGGGCGGTCAGCGGGACCGGGGGCCGGCGATGCCGCCCTCGGCGAGCAGGACCGGTGGGATCAGCAGATGGCCGACGGAGTCGGCGAGCAGACGCTGGGCGGGCGGTGACGCGCCGGGCTCACGCAGCGCCTCGGCGGCCGCCGCGGCCAGCCGGGTGACCTCGGCGGCCAGGGTCTCCACGGGAAGTTCGATACGGGGCTGCTCACGCCCGGACGGGTGGTCCGGGAGGCTGCCGATCGCCACCACCGCCAGGTCCTCGGGCACCTGCAGCCCGGCCGCGGCGGCGGCGGTCAGGATGTCGGGCAGCACCAGACCGTGCTGCACGGCCAGCGCGGTGGGCGCGGCGGGGCCGCCGAGCAGGGCGGGCACCTGCCGGGCCGGGTCGCCGTCGGCATGGACCACCCGCACCGTGGCGCCGGTCTGCTGAGCGCCGCGCCGGGCGCCGGCGATACCGCGCAGGGCGTAGCTGCGCCGGGCGCTGACCTCGCGCTCGGTGGGTGCCAGGTAGACGATCTCGCGGTGTCCGGCGGCGGCCAGCTCCCGCACCGCCAGGAAGGCCGCGGCCTCCCAGTCGAGGTCGGTCCACGGCAGGGCGTGCTCGTCGGCGGGGCGGCCGATCAGGGCGGCGGGGAAGGCCAGCTCGCGGACCACCTCGATCCGGGCGTCCTCCATGTCGACGGCCATCAGCACCGCCGCGTCCGCCAGTCCGCTGCGGGCGACCCGGCGCAGACCCTCGGCCTTCTCCTGGGCGGTGGTGAGCAGCAGGTCGTAGCCCAGACGGCGGGCGGCGTCGCTGATGTCGATGGCGAACCGGCCGTCGATGGCCCGCTGGCTGCCGTCGGTGCGGGGGAGGGCGAGGGCCAGGACGTCGGTGCGGGTGGAGCGCAGCGTCCGGGCGCTGGCGCGGGGGTGGTAGCCGAGCTCCTCGACGGCCTGGCGGACGCGCCTGCAGGTCTCGGGGGAGATGGGGCGGGACTCGTTGAGCACATAGGAGACCGTGCTCGGCGCCACGCCTGCGCGCTCGGCGACGTCCTTGATAGTGGCCATGCAGTCCTCCGCTGGTGCTCCCGGTGTCTGCCCCCAGGATGGTGAATCGATTCGACGAATCGTTTCGACGATGCATCGAGATTGTCCGTCGAATCGATTCACCAATGGACGGGATCGTAGGCGCACTCCTCCCGGAGGCAATATGACCTACGTCACACCCGCGACTGTGGTAGGTGTCTGCGGTGCGCCCAGAGCCCGGAGAGGTACTGCACTTCTCCCACAACCCCGCCATCACCCGCTTCGACCCGCATGTCGCCGCCACCGCCCGGCAACCCGAGGCCTATGTCTGGGCAGTGGATGCCGCGCGCAGCCCCGACTACTGGTTCCCCCGCGACTGCCCCCGGGCGATGGCCTGGGAGGAGCCCGCCACAACCGCCGCCGACCGTGAGCGGATCCTGGGCCCCGGTGGAGCCCGCCGGGTGCACGCGGTCGAGTACGGCTGGCTGCCCGCCATGGCCACGGTGGAGCTCTACGCCTACCGCCTGCCGGCCGACCGCTTCCGGCCGTTCGGCGACCCGGTCAACGCCCAGGTCGCCACCGAGCCCGTGGTACCCCTCGGCCCGCCCGAGCGGGTCGGCGACCTGCTGCGGCTCCATGAGGAGGCGGGCATCGAACTGCGGGTCCTCCCCACCCTGTGGCCGTTCTGGGACGTCGTCATCCGCAGCACCCTCGGCTTCAGCGGGATCCGTCTGGGCAATGCGCGGCCGCGTGACTGACGTACCGTCCGATTCCTTGCGGCGCTTGTGGATTCGGGGCAGCGTCCGCCCGCTCTGCCGGCATCGGCCTATGATCCGGGCGGCTCGGCGCCATCGGCGGTCCCGGGGGTTCCTGAGCCCTTGCGCCGGGACCGGCGGCGAGCTCGTCCGACAGCGAGCACTGTGCCCGGCGGCCTGCGCGTCCACACCCCACCCGCAGCCTCCCCGGGCGGTCAGTCCGCCTGCAGGCGCCAGACCGTGGTCGCCTTGACCGCGCGGTCCTCCAGATCCGCCACCACCGGCACCTGCTGCCGCGACACCGCCTCGAACCGCTGCCGGGGCAGATAGGCCCGGCCCGGGTCGCCTACCAGCACCAGCGCGCCCCGGGCCCGGGCCCGCTGCAGAAAGGGCAGCACCCGCTCCGCCATCGGGCGCTCGTAGAAGACATCCCCGGCGAGCACCACCTCGGCGTCCCCGCCGTCGCCGTCCAGCAGATCCCCCAGCAGGGCCTCCACCCGTACCCCGTTCAGCGCGGCGTTGAGGCCGACCGCGGCCGCCGCGAACGGGTCGATGTCGCTTGCGGTGACCGAAGCGGCTCCCGCCACGGCCGCGGCCACCGCCACCAGCCCCGAGCCCGAGGCGAGATCCAGCACCCGGCGGCCTTCCACCGTCTCAGGGCGGTCCAGCACATGACGCGCCAGAGCCTGACCGCCGGCCCAGGCGAAGGCCCAGAACGGCGGATTCATCCGTATCCCGCCCTGCACCTGCTCGGTGAGCTCCCACAGTTCGATCGCCTCGGCGGCCTGGTGCAGCCGCAGCTCCGGCAGGTGGGCCGCCGGCGCCACCCGCGTGTGGGCCAGGACGAACTCCTCGGGCCGCAGCCCCACCGCAGCCGTGCTCTCCGCAACGCTTGACACGTGTTCCCTCCAGCACCGCCGGGCCCAGCCGATCGCCCGACCCTATCCCCACCGGGGACGACCGCAGCTCAAAGCAGTGCGAACTGGCCCTCCGGGCCCTCCTCCCGGTGTGCCAGCACCGAGGCCGGACAGGCGGCCCAGCCGGGTGCTGGCAGCACCCCCGCCGTACGCAGTTCAGCCGCGCCGATCCGGGGGCCCGCTGCCAGCAGCCCCAGCAGAGCGGACTGCTCGCTGTGCAGGTCCGCCAGCAGGGCCAGCACCGTGACCAGATCGATCAGTTCGGTGGTCCAGGACCGTGGCCAGGCCGTCGGGCGGACCGCCTCCAGGGACCCGGGCGCGGCCTCGCCGGGGATGCGCTCCGCGAACCAGCTCTCCAGCACCCGCTCCCCGCCCACCCGGTACTCCCAGGCTCCGGCCGGTACGGGCGCGATCCGGCCGTCGCCGAGCAGCAGTGCCTGTTCCTCCGGGTCGTAGGCGATGGCGGAGGGGAACCCCGCCGGGCTGTCCGGGACCGGCCGGCGGACGAACGGCCGCTGCCCGCCCGGCATCCGGGGGCGTCCGGCCGGACGGTCGGCGGCGGGGTCGGTGCACCGGGCGCCGTAGGTGGTCAGCCAGAGCACCCGTCGGCCGAGGGCTGTGCCGCGCTGCCACAGCTCCGCCGCGGCCGGCAGCGGTACCGGTACGGCGTCGGGGGTGTCGCCCTGCGGCGGCTCCTGCCCGCAGGCCACGGCGGCGGTCCAGGCGGCGACGTCCCCGGCGGTGACGGGCAGTCCCAGCCGGTCCGAGAGCAGCGCGAGGAGACCGGGTGCGAGGTTGGGCTCCTGACCACCGGGGCGGCGGTGCAGCGGAAGCACCGCACCGCGACCCCGCTGACGGTGCCCGTCGGGCAGCTCGGCGCTGAACACCACCGCCGGACCCGGCGCCTCCGACACCACGGCGAACAGCTGGTGGGCGTCGGCGACCCGCCACAGTTCGGGCCGGGCCGCATCCAGCAGCCGCTGGTCGGGCAGCAGCCACTGCCGGTCGAAGGCGCCGTGCCGGATCGGCTCCGGGTCGGGGCACGCTCCCTGCTCCCGGGCCAGCCGTCCGGTGGCCGCCGCCCGGCCGGGCAGCTGGGCCACGGCGCTGCGCAGCGTACGGGAGCGGCTGGGTCGGAAGAGGTCGGACCGCTGCTCGCCGGACGCGCCGATCAGGCGCTGCCAGCGGGCGCGCAGGGTGTCGGGGTCCTGGGCGCGCACCCAGTCGCGGCCGGTGCGGAGTGCCGGTACGGACCAGGGCATCAGATCGGACAGCAGGGGGTCGCCGCTCCAACCGCCCCCGGCAGACCGGGCCCTCTCCGCCACGGAACCCCCTCGACTGCTGGACCTGGACCGTCCCCGGCATGGTACCGACCGGCCTCCGGTCGCCCCCTCCGTCTCAACGGCCGGAGGCGGGCGGGGGTGACGGTGACGGCGACGGTGACGGGCAG
This sequence comes from Peterkaempfera podocarpi, assembly GCF_042466665.1. Lineage (GTDB taxonomy): Bacteria > Actinomycetota > Actinomycetes > Streptomycetales > Streptomycetaceae > Peterkaempfera > Peterkaempfera podocarpi. Next base: position 663,047 of record NZ_CP162102.1, on the reverse strand, counting down.
TCCGGAACGGATGCGGCGGGGCGGTGCCTGGCCGCTGTCAGGCGGCGACCCGGTAGCGGGACCCGTCGGGGGTGCGGACCAGCAGGCCGGTCTCGACCAGATAGCGGCGCATCGCCGGATAGTCGTTCCAGTACTGCCGGATGGCGATGTTCACCTCACCCTCCGAGTAGACGGCGTCGCTCTGGAACATCCGGTCGGTGAGGTACTTCAGCAGGGCGCGCCGCAGTTCCTGGCGGACGGGTACCGAGATCAGCCGGCCGTCGGCGGTGAAGAGGGAGGCCAGCGCCGCCGGCCGGGCCCGGTCGTCCTGCGGTGCCGCCGGGCGCAGGGCCTGCGCGAACGTCTCATGACCGGCCGTCAGTCGGCCGTCCTCCGCGCGCCGGACCAGCGCGGTGGCGATCAGGCGGGCCAGTGCCCGGGTGTTGTGGGGCTCGGCTGCGGCGAGCTCCTCCTGGGTGATCCCACCGGGTCCGGCGAGCACGATCCTGGAGAGGACGCGCAGGCGGTCGGGGTCGGCCAGAGCTGAGACCAGAGGGGCTGAGTGGCTGGATTCCGTCATCGCGACGCCGCTTTCTCATCAATGCCGTGTTCCCGCGCGGCGCCGGCGGCCGCCGGGCCGAGGAGGCCGTCCGCCCGGCGGACGGCCCCGCACATACGCTGGCGGCTGCCTGCTGGGCATGCAAACGGTTTTCCGCGCCCGCCGGCGCCGGGGAGAAGCCACAGGCACCTGGAATCCTCGCCCGGCCGCGGGCATCTCGGCAAGGGCATCTGACAGGAACCGGACAATCTATGTTCTGTACCTGTCACGAGACAAGGGTTTCCTGTCACGATCGCCTCCGACCGTAGGAGTACCCGTCCGTACGGTCGGTCGGCCCTTGGCGCCTCCGCACCCGCCCGCAGGCCGATCGCGGCGACCGCCCCACCCCGGGCGCGCCGCAGCACCAGGCTCCGCGCACGCCGCACCGCCCCGGACCGCCCATCGGCGGACCGGGACCCTCGTGGGCCGCCACCCAGCGGCCCGGTTCCTGATCGACCGCCACCAGCGGTCGACCGGAAGGAGTCCGTATGCCCCGCCCCACCCCTGCCCGCGTCGCCACGGCTGCTCTCGCCGCGGCAACCGCGCTGCTCGCCACCGGCGTTCCCGCGACCGTCGCGCACGCAGCCGCCCCCGCACCGGCAGGCACCTCCGCCAGCACCCATGCGATACCGCTCGGCGAGGCCCAGCGCACCCAACTCCTCGACCGGGCAGGCCAGGACAGCGGCAAGGTCGCCGCCGCCCTCGGCCTCGGCGCCAAGGAGAAGCTGGTCGCCAAGGACATCGTCGTGGACGCCGACGGCAACCGGCACGTGCGGTACAACCGGACCTTCGCCGGCCTGCCCGTCCTCGGCGGCGACCTGGTCGTGCACGAGGGCCAGGACGGCACACCCGAGGCAGTGGACCGCGCCTCCACCGCCGCCCTGAACATCAGCAGCACCACCCCCGCAGTGGCCGCGGCCGCGGCCGGCAAGGCGGCCCTCGCCGCCGACCCCGGCGCCACCGCCTCCGGCACCGCACCGCGCCTGGTGGTGTGGGCGGCCAAGGGCACCCCCGCTCTCGCCTGGGAGAACGTGGTCGAGAGCGTCGCCAAGGACGGCACGCCCAGCAAGCTGCACATCATCACGGACGCCCGGTCCGGCAAGGTGCTGAGCAGCTTCGAGGGCATCGAGACCGGTTCCGGCACCGGCGTCTACGTCGGCCAGGTCTCCCTGACGACCACGCTGTCCGGGTCCACGTACCAGCTCAAGGACGGCAGCCGCGGCAACCTGTACACCACCGACCTCAACGGCGGCACCTCGGGAACCGGCACCCTGTTCACCGACGCCGACGACGTCTGGGGCAACGGCGCCGCCTCCAACCGCCAGTCCGCGGCCGTGGACGCCCAGTTCGGCACCGCCGCCACCTGGGACTTCTACAAGAACACCTATGGCCGCAACGGCATCGCCAACGACGGCCGGGGCTCCTACAACCGGGTCCACTACGGCAGCAGCTATGTCAACGCCTTCTGGGACGACAGCTGCTTCTGCATGACCTACGGGGACGGGTCGGGCAACACCCACCCGCTCACCGCGCTGGACGTGGCCGGCCACGAGATGAGCCACGGCGTCACCTCCGCCACCGCGGGCCTCAACTACTCCGGTGAGTCCGGCGGCCTCAACGAGGCCACCTCCGACATCATGGGCACCGGCGTCGAGTGGTACGCCAACCTCCCCGCGGACCCGCCGGACTACCTGATCGGCGAGGAGATCAACATCAACGGGGACGGCACCCCGCTGCGCTACATGGACAAGCCCTCCAAGGACGGCTCCTCGGCCGACAGCTGGTACTCCGGGGTCGGCAACCTCGATGTGCACTACTCCTCGGGTGTCGCCAACCACTTCTTCTACCTGCTCTCCGAGGGCAGCGGCGCCAAGGTGATCAACGGGGTCAGCTACAACAGCCCCACCGTCAACAGCATCAGCGTCACCGGCATCGGCCACGACAAGGCGCTCGCCATCTGGTACCGCGCCCTCACCACCTACTTCACCTCCACCACCAACTATGCGAGCGCCCGTACCGGCACCCTCAGCGCCGCGGCCGACCTCTACGGCAACGGCAGCGCCGAGTACAACGCCGTCGCCACCGCCTGGGCCGGCGTCGCCGTGGGCTCGCTGCCCACCGGGGGAGTCACCGTCACCAGCCCGGGCAACCAGTCCACCGCCGTGGGCACCGCGGTCAGCCTGACCGTCAAGGCCACCGGCGGCAGCGGCGGCTACACCTGGAGCGCCACCGGCCTGCCCGCCGGACTCTCCATCAACTCCTCCACCGGCGTGATCAGCGGCACCCCGACCACCGCCGGCACCTCCAGCGTCCAGGTGACCGCCAAGGACAGCGCCGGAGCCACCGGCAGCGCCTCCTTCACCTGGACCGTCGGCAGCGGCGGCGGCGGTGGCTGCACCGCCACCCAGCTGCTCGGCAACGCGGGCTTCGAGACCGGCTCCGCCTCCCCGTGGACGGCCAGCAGCGGCGTGGTCGACAACAGCTCCGGCGAGGCCGCCCACTCCGGCTCCTGGAAGGCCTGGATGGACGGCTACGGCACCACCCACACCGACACCCTCTCCCAGACCGTCTCGGTGCCGGCCGGCTGCAAGGCGACGCTGACCTTCTGGCTGCACATCGACACCAGTGAGACCACCACCAGCACCGCCTACGACAAGCTCACCGTCCAGGCCGGCTCCACCACCCTGGCGAGCTTCTCCAACCTCAACAAGAACACCGGCTACGCCCAGAAGAGCTACGACCTGTCGTCCTTCGCCGGCCAGTCGGTCACCGTCAAGTTCACCGGTGCCGAGGACTCCTCGCTGCAGACCAGCTTCGTGGTCGACGACACGGCCCTCACCACCTCCTGATCCACACCACCGGCCGGCACCACCGACCGGGGCGCACCAGGGCCCGGCAGCGGACATCCGCTGCCGGGCCCGTCCCACACTGCGGAAATCCCGGCGGGCCGCCCTCCCGGCGGACTAGACCGATCCCCATGACCGACATCGAGATCCGCCCCGCCCGCCCCGCCGACCTCCCCGGACTGCTCGCCTTCTGGGCGCACGCCGCCGAGGGCACCAGCATCACCGACGACCCGGACGGGATCTCCCGGCTGCTGGAGCGCGACCCCGAGGCCCTCATCCTCGCCGAGCGGGACGGCAGCCTCGCCGGTACCGTGATCGCCGGCTGGGACGGCTGGCGCTGCCATCTCTACCGCCTCGCCGTCCACCCCGACCACCGCCGCCAGGGCGTTGCCACCGCCCTCCTGGACGCCGCAGAAGCCCGCTTCCGCGCCCTCGGCGGACGCCGCGGCGACGCCATGGTCCTGGACCACAACGCCCTCGGCCGGAGCGCCTGGCAGTCCGCCGGCTACACCCCGGACAGCGGCTGGAGCCGGTGGACCAAGCCCCTGTGACCGGTCGCGCACTGACCGGTTGTCAGTGCCGGGGCGTACCGTCGTAGCGGGACAACGGGAGGAGACCCCATGCCCGGCATACCCGCGGAGGCGTTGCGCAAGGTCCGCGACGAGATCGACGCGCTGCGCACCGGCGGCGCCCCGGCATCCGCCCGACTGCTCCGACTGCGCGGCCTCGGCCCGCGGCTGACGGCCCTGCTGGCCGAGCTGACGGCCCAGGGCGTGCCCGCCGACCGCCTGGACCCGCTCCATGAGGCCGCCGAGCTGCTCCAGCCGCTGACCGACGGTGTGGAGCCCGCCCCCGGCCAGGCCGAGGACCTCGCAGAGCAGGCCGCCGAGCTGCTCGCGGTCTTCGACGCGGCGGCGCGCGCCGAGCTGAGGGAGCCGCACCGGCAGAGCTGACCCGAGGTTTCCCGGCGCCTCCCACGCGACACCACTGAGACATCCGTACCGCACCGAGGGAAGGCACACCCGCCCATGCCGGACCCCGCCCACGCCGCACCGGTCGGCCCGCACATCACCGAGGAGGTCCGCGAGGCCCTGCGCCGGCGGCTGCCGGTGGTGGCACTGGAGTCGACCATCATCGCCCATGGGCTGCCCCGGCCGCGGGGCCTCCAGGTCGCCCGCGAGCTGGAGGCCCTGGTCAGCGCGGGCGGTGCGGTCCCCGCCACCGTCGCGGTGCTCGACGGTGTCGCCCATGTCGGCCTCCGGGCGGACCAGTTGGAGCGGATCGCCACCGAGGAGGGCATCCGCAAACTCGGGTTCCGCGATCTCCCCCCGGCCCTGGCGCTGGGTGCCAGTGGCGCCACCACCGTCTCAGGGACGGCCTTTCTGGCCGCGGCGGCAGGCATCCGGGTGTTCGCCACCGGCGGCCTCGGCGGCGTCCACCGCGGCTGGACCACCGTGCAGGACGAGTCAGCCGACCTCAATCTGCTCAGCCGTACCCGCATCACCGTGGTCTGCGCGGGCGTCAAGTCCATCCTGGACGTCCCCGCCACCCTGCAGCGGATGGAGACCCTCAACATCTCGGTGGCCGGCTACCGCACCGCCGAGTTCCCGGGCTTCTATCTGCGCAGCTCCGGTGAGCCGGTCGACTGGACGCTCACCACCCCGCAGCAGGTCGCCGCCGCCATGCACGCCCAGGACAGGCTCGGTGGCCCGCCCGCGGCGCTGGTCGTCGCCAACCCCGTCGCCGAGGAGCACCAGCTGGACCCGGCCCTCCACGACCGCGTCCTCGCCGACGCCCTCGCCGCCGCCGAGGGCGACCGGATCCACGGCCAGGCCGTCACCCCCTATCTGCTGGCCCGGATGGTCCGCGACACCGAAGGGGCGTCTCTGGAGGCCAACCTCGCCGCCGTCCGCGGCAATGTCCGCCTCGCCACCGAGATCGCCGACGCCTGGTCCCAGCGGACACCCATGGCCATCTGACGGTGGCGCCAGGGGCAGGGGCGACTCTGCCCTTCCGCCGGCGCCGCGCCGCTGTCACGGACAGCGGGTGTCCCGGCGCGGTCCCGCGAGCGTCCGGTCGTACTCCGTCAGCCCACCGGGGCAGGGAGCGGCGCCGCGTGACGGGAGGTGAAGGCAGCCGGGTCGAAGGAGCCGCCGAGGCGAGGGGAGAGCGCGGTGCGGGCGATGCCGAGGAAGGCGCTGCCGCCGATGGCCGCGCAGCGCTCGGGCAGCGCCCCGAGCAGGGGAGCGGCGGTGACGGCTGGCAGGTCGGCGAGGTTGCAGCGGGACGCCAGATCGGGATGGGCGGGCCAGGAGCCGACCACCGTGCCGAGCAGGGGGAGGCCGCGGTGGCGCAGGGCCTCGGCGGTGAGGGCGGCACTGTTGAGGGTGCCGAGTCCCGCCGGGGCGACGGCGACGACGTCGACGGGCAGGCCGTGGTCGGCCATGGCCCGGATGGCGTCGGCGAAGGTGTGCCCCGCCTCGTCGTAACGGACCAGCAGCCCGCCGGCGCCCTCGACCAGCACCAGATCGTGGTCCTCCGCCAGCTGGGCAGCCTCCGCCGCGATCTGCTGCGGTCCGACGGGGGGCATGCCGCAGCGGCGGGCGGCGGTGTCCGGGGCCAGCGGCTCCGGGTAGCGGGCCAGTTCACGGCGGGTCAGCGGCCCGGCCAGCCGGGCCACCTCGTCCACATCACCGGGCTCACCCGGCTCCACGCCGGTCTGGGCCGGCTTCAGTACCGCGACCCGGCGGCCCGCGTCGAGGGCCAGGGCGGCGACGGCCGCGGTGACGACGGTCTTGCCGATCTCGGTGCCGGTGCCCGTGACCACCAGTACGCCCATGTGCTGCTCCGATCCTGAGGGGGGTCTGCTGTGTGCCGGGGCCGGCGGAAGCGGCCCACCGCCTGGTGGCTCCCCGGGCGGCTGCGTCATCCGGCGGCGGCCGCCGCGACCACGGCCTCGCCGATGCGGGCCAGGTCGTCCTCGCCCGTGACATAGGGCGGCATGGTGTAGACGAGGTCGCGGAACGGACGCAGCCAGACGCCGTGCCGCGTCGCGGCCCGGGTGGCCGCGGCCATGTCCACCGGGTGGTCCAGCTGCACCACGCCGATCGCCCCCAGCACCCGGACGTCAGCGACGCCGGGCAGCTCGGCGGCCGGGGCGAGCCCGGTCCGCAGCGCCGACTCGATCCGCTTGACCTCGGTGCGCCAGTCCTGGTCGAGGAGGAGCCCGAGCGAGGCGTTGGCCGCGGCGGCGGCCAACGGATTGCCCATGAACGTGGGCCCGTGGGCCAGTACGGGCACCTCGCCGCGGCTGATCCCGTCGGCCACCCGGGAGGTGCACAGCGTCGCAGCCATCGTCAGATAGCCGCCGGTGAGCGCCTTGCCCAGGCACATCACATCGGGTGCGACTCCGGCGTGCCCGGCTGCGAAGAGCTCACCGGTACGGCCGAAGCCGGTGGCGATCTCGTCGAAGACCAGCAGGACGTCATGGGCGTCGCACAGCTCACGGAGCAGCCGCAGATAGCCGGGGGAATGGAACCGCATCCCGCCGGCGCCCTGCACCACCGGCTCCACGATCACCGCGGCCAGCTCACCCGCATGACGCTCCAGCAGGTCGGCGAGTTCCGCCGCATACGCCTCGTCGACGGCGGCGTCGAAGCCGGCCGGCGGCTCCCCGGCGAAGACCTGGCGGGGCAGCACCCCGCCCCACAGCCGGTGCATCCCGCCCTTCGGGTCGCAGACCGACATGGGGTGGAAGGTGTCACCGTGGTAGCCGCCGCGCCAGGTGAGCAGCCGGTGCTTCTCCGGCCTCCCCAGCGAGGCCCAGTACTGGAGGCACATCTTGACGGCGACCTCGACCGACACCGATCCGGAGTCGGCGAGAAAGACATGCTGCAGCGGCGCGGGGGTGATCTCCACCAGGGTCGCCGCCAGCCGTACGGCCGGCTCGTGGGTGAGCCCGCCGAACATCACATGGCTCATCCGGTCGAGCTGGCCGCGTACGGCGGCGTCCAGTACCGGGTGCCCGTAGCCGTGGATCGCCGCCCACCAGGACGACATGCCGTCGACCAGCTCCCGGTGCCCCTCGGCCGGCTCGGCCAGCCGCAGCCGGACGCCCGCGGCGGACTCCACCAGCAGGGGGGTGGCGGTGCCCGGCATGGGCCCGTAGGGATGCCAGACATGGGCCTGGTCCAGGTCGAGCAGTGTGCGGGGGTCCAGCGGTGTGCGCGGACGGGGCTGCGGCATCAGGCGTTGGGCGGCAGGTCGGTTCCGGCGCCGCGCCGGCGGACCTGTACCAGGTCGGTGCGGGCGGCCCCGGTGCCGGCCGGCTCGAGTGCCTGCTCGGCCTCGGTCTCGGTCGCCGGTTCGGTGGCGGTGGTGGCGGTGGTGGCGGTGGTGGCGGTGGTGGCGCAGGACGCCTCCTCGCCGCCGCACGGTCCGCAGCCCCCGTGACCCGCGGCGGCGGAGCGGTGCTGCGGCAGGGTGGTGCGGTCGGTGCCCTCCACCTCGAACCCGGCGTCGGCGATCATGTCCAGGTCGGCCTGGCCGGCCTGGCCCTCACTGGTGAGGTAGTCGCCCAGGAAGACCGAGTTGGCCAGGTGCAGCGCCAGCGGCTGGAGGGTACGCAGATGCACCTCGCGACCGCCCGCCAGCCGCACCTCCACATCGGGGCAGACGAAGCGCACCATGGCGAGGATCCGCAGGCAGCGCTGGGGGGTGAGGTTCCACTCCTTGGCCAGCGGGGTGCCCTCGAACGGGATCAGGAAGTTGACCGGCACCGAGTCGGGGTCCAGGTCCCGCAGGGCGAAGACCACGTCCACCAGGTCGGCGTCGCTCTCGCCCATACCGGCGATCAGCCCGGAGCACGCGGACAGGCCCGCGGCCTGGGCCTGCTGCACCGTGTCCACGCGGTCCTGGAAGTCATGGGTGGTGCAGATGTCGGCGTAGTTGTCGCCGGAGGTGTTGAGATTGTGGTTGTAGGCGTCCGCGCCCGCCGCGCGCAGCCGCTCCGCCTGGTTGTCGGAGAGCAGCCCCAGGCAGGCGCAGACCTCAACGCCCTCGCTCTGGCCCTTGATCGCGGCGATGGTGTCGGCCACCCGGTCGATGTCGCGGTCGGTCGGTCCACGGCCGCTGGCCACCAGGCAGACCCGCTTGGCGCCGCCCGCGACACCTGCGGCCGCGGCCTCGGCGGCCTCTTCCGGCTTCAGCCAGGTGTACTTGAGGATCCCGGCGGTGGAGCCCAGTCGCTGAGAACAGTAGGAGCAGTCCTCGGGACAGAGCCCGCTCTTCAGGTTGACCAGGTAGTTGAGCTTCACCCGGCGGCCGAACCAGTGACGGCGCACCCGCCCGGCGGCGGCCACCACATCGAGCAGCTCGTCATCGGTGGTGGCCAGTACGGCGAGCGCTTCCTCCCGAGTGGGGAGCTCGCGGGAGAGGCCCTTGGCGACCAGTGTGTCCAGGAGATCCATGGGGCAGATCCTGCCGCCGTAGGCGGCAGCCACGCCAGAGCGAAACCTGCCAGAAGATCAGCGTGCGACTTTGACCGGTTGTCACAGGCCCGGCGCAGACCGTAGTGACGCAGGTCACGGCCGTTCGGGGGACCAGCGCGGCGCGAGGCCGCCGCGAGGGCCACCCCCATGGCCGTTCATGATCTCGACGCATAGACTCCCGTGCCATGACACAGCAGGGGGAGGGCATCGCCCCGCACCGCGACCCAGCGCCCGCCGCCACCCGGACCGCGGCCACTCGGACCGCGGCCACGCAGGCAGGAGTTGCCCAGCAGGGAGTTGCCCCGGCGGGGGTCGCCGAGGCGGACGTCGTCGAGGGGGCGGCCGACGGGACTGTGGTTGCCGAGGCGGCGGCCGACGCGACAGTGGTTGCCGAGGCAGAGGCCGTGAAGGCAGCGGCCGTGAAGGCGGAGGCCGTCGAGCCGGTGGCCGTCGAGCCGGTGGCTGACGGGGCTGCGGTCGCAGAGGCAGAGGCCGAGAAGGCGGCGCCCGTCGAGGCGCAGGCCGTCCAGCCGCAGGCCGTCGAGGCGGAGGCTGTCCAGGCCGCGGCGGCCCAGGTGGAAGTCGCCCCGGCGGTGGTCCGGCCGGCCGAGGGCCATGCGGAGAAGCCCTCCTCGCCGAGGATCTGGGCGGCGCTCGCCGGTGTGATCGTGGTGGGCCTGGGGGCGGCGCTATGGGTGGACAGCTCCGACGGCGGCATCCTCGGCAGTTCCCAGGACGCAACCGGGACGGGAGCCGTGGCCGGCCCCGGCCCGGCGTCGGCCTCCTCCGCGGCCCCCGACGCGTTCAGTGTCGAGCGCTACTTCCCGGCCGACCGTGCCATCGACGAAGACGCGTCCGCGGCTCACCGTACGGCCTTCCGGCAGGGCGCCGCCTGCAGCGATGTGGTGCAGGGTGCGACCGCCACCCGGCTGGGGCGCATCGGCGGCTGCGAGGGCTACATCGGGGCCACCTACACCCGCGCCGACGGCGCCGTCCTCACCACGGTCACCGTGCTGCGCTTCAGCGACGACACGCGGGCGCACCGGGCCGCCGCGCTGCTGCGCACCAAAGCCGGCGATGTCAGCTTCGACCTCCCCGACGACCTCGGCCAGGACGTGGTCCCGCCGGTACCGCCCACCGCCGAGGCGCAGTTCAGCCGGGTGGCCGCGGTGCAGGACTACGTCACGGTCACCAGCTCGGCCTTCCGCGACGGCAACAAGCCCACCGGGCCGGAGAAGGACGAGCTGGCCGATGCCACCCGCGCGGTGGCGCACACCGCCGGCTCCCACTTCATGTGGTTCTGAATCATGTGGTTCTGACCGTCCGGGCGCCGTGCCGGGGGCGGTCGCTGGCCGCCGTCCCCGGCAGAGCGTCGCAGTGAGCCGGACCTGCCGGGACCGGTGGGACGGCCTGCGGCCGAGGACGCCGAGGGCGCAGCCCCGGCCGGCGCCCCGCTCTCGGCGGGACGCCCGAGCCGGGGCTGCCACCCCCGGTCCGCGCTACAGCCGGTCGACCGCGGTCACCCGCACCACCGCCCGGCCTGCCTCGTCCGAGGCGGCCAGGTCGACCTCGGCGCTGATGCCCCAGTCGTGGTCGTCCGCCGGGTCGTCGAAGACCTGGCGGAGCCGCCACAGTCCGCGCTCCTCCTCGATCAGCAGCAGCTTGGGCCCGCGGGCGTCCGGGCCGGTGCCCAGGTCGTCGTGCTCGTCCCAGTAGCCGTCCATGGCGTCCGCCCACCGGTCGGCATCCCAGCCGAACTCGCCGTCCAGCTCGCCCAGTTCGGAGTACCGCTCCAGGGCGGCCAGCTCCACCCGGCGGAACATCTCATTGCGGACCAGCACCCGGAAGGCCCGGGCGTTGGCGGTGACCGGGGTGGTCCGCTCCTCGATGGCGACGGTTGCGCCGTCCTCCTCGTCCGCCGGGTTGGCCAGCTGCTCCCACTCGTCCAGCAGGCTGGAGTCGACCTGCCGCACCAGCTCGCCCAGCCAGGCGATCAGGTCCTTGAGATCCTCGGTCTTGACCTCCTCCGGCACGGTCTGCTCCAGCGCCTTGTACGCCCCCGCGAGGTAGCGCAGCACCAGGCCCTCGCCACGGGCCAGTTCGTAGTGGCCCACGTAGTCGGAGAAGGTCATGGCCCGCTCGTAGAGGTCGCGCGCCACCGACTTGGGCCGCAGCGGGTGGTCGCCGATCCACGGGTGGGCGCGCCGGTAGACGTCGTAGGCGTGGCTGAGCAGTTCCTCCAGCGGCTTGGGGTAGCTGATCTCCTGGAGCCGTTCCATCCGCTCCTCGTACTCGATCCCGTCGGCCTTCATCGCCGCCACGGCCTCGCCGCGTGCCTTGTTCTCCTGGGAGGCGAGGATCTGCCGGGGGTCGTCCAGGGTGGACTCCACCACCGACATCACATCGAGGGCGTAGCTGGGCGACGCCGGGTCCAGCAGTTCGAAGGCGGCCAGAGCGAAGGTGGACAGCGGCTGGTTGAGGGCGAAGTTCTCCTGGAGGTCCATGGTGAGCCGCACGATCCTGCCGTCGGCGTCCGGCTCCGGCAGCCGCTCGACCACGCCCGCGTCCAGCAGGGAGCGGTAGATGGCGATGGCGGTGCGGATGTGGCGGCGCTGCGCCGGGCGCTCCTCGTGGTTGTCGGTGAGCAGCCGGCGCATCGCCTCGAAGGCGTTGCCCGGCCGGCCGATCACCGAGAGCAGCATGGCGTGGCTGACCCGGAAGCGGGAGACCAGCGGTTCCGGCTCGGCGCCGATCAGCCGCTGGAAGGTCTCCTCGCCCCAGTTGACGAAGCCCTCAGGGGCCTTCTTGCGGACCACCTTGCGGCGCTTCTTGGGGTCCTCGCCCGCCTTGGCCAGCGCCTTCTCGTTCTCCACCACATGCTCGGGGGCCTGCGCCGCCACATTGCCGACGGTGTCGAAGCCGGCCCGCCCGGCGCGGCCGGCGATCTGGTGGAACTCCCGGGCCCGCAGCAGGCGCACCCGCTGGCCGTCGTACTTGGAGAGCGCGGTGAACAGCACGGTGCGGATGGGGACGTTGACCCCGACGCCCAGGGTGTCGGTCCCGCAGATCACCTTCAGCAGCCCGGCCTGCGCCAGCCGCTCCACCAGCCGCCGGTACTTGGGCAGCATGCCGGCGTGGTGCACCCCGATACCGTGCCGGACGAAGCGCGACAGGTTGCGGCCGAACTTGGTGGTGAACCGGAAGTTCCCGATCAGCGCGGCGATGGCGTCCTTCTCCGCCTTGCTGCACATGTTGATGGACATCAGCGACTGCGCCCGTTCCACCGCCGCAGCCTGGGTGAAGTGGACCACGTACACCGGTGCCTGACCGGTCGTCAGCAGCTCCTCGAGGGAGTCGTGCATGGTGGTGCGGCGGTAGTCGTAGTACAGCGGCACCGGTCGCTCGGCCGACTTCACCACGGTGGTGGGCTTGCCGGTGCGGCGGGTCAGATCGGCCTCGAACCGCCGGACGTCGCCCAGCGTCGCCGACATCAGCAGGAACTGCGCCTGCGGCAGCTCCAGCAGCGGCACCTGCCAGGCCCAGCCCCGGTCGGGCTCCGCATAGAAGTGGAACTCGTCCATCACCACCTGATGGATGTCCGCCCGGTCGCCGTCCCGAAGGGCGATATTGGCCAGCACCTCGGCGGTGCAGCAGATCACCGGCGCCGTCGGATTGACGCTGGCGTCGCCCGTCATCATCCCGACCTTGGCGGTGCCGAACATCTTCACCAGCTCGAAGAACTTCTCCGACACCAGCGCCTTGATGGGCGCGGTGTAGAAGGTCCGCTCCCCCCGCGCCAGCGCCGTGAAGTGCGCCCCTGCCGCGACCAGGCTCTTGCCCGAGCCGGTCGGGGTGTTGAGGATGACGTTCGCCCCGGAGACGATCTCGATCAGCGCCTCCTCCTGGTGGGGGTAGAGCGTGATCCCCCGCTCCTCGGCCCAGCCGGCGAAGACTTCGAAGAGGGTGTCGGGGTCGGCGCTGCCGGGCAGCTCGTCAATGAGGCTCACCGCCCCATACTGCCTGGTCGGCCCGACCCCGGGCAAAGCTCGGCCCGGACCGACGGGGACTCGCGGCGGGGCGGGGAAGCAGAGCAGGCCCGGCATCGGCAGCTCATCACCCGCTTCGTCCGCCCCTGCGTCCGTCAGTGCGCGCACCATGGCCCCGGTCCCACCGCCGTCCCGGGTACGGGCCGGCGAGGCGCCCGGGCAGCGGTGCCGACCCGCGTCGAAGGCCGGATGACGGCGGATGCTCTCCCGGTACCGGCACAGCTGCTCAGGCTCCGCGAAGGCCGCCGGATCCAGGCCCAGCAGCACCATCACGGCCCAGCAGCACCATCACGGGAGGTCCAGCGGCCCGTATGCGCTCGCTGGGCCCACCCCGGGCCGGGCCCGGCAGCGGGCAGCGCGGCGGTCACGGCGGGACGCCGGCACGCGCCCGGCGGCACCCCGACGTGATCCAGAACGCGTTGCCGCCGCGCGACAGGCCGTGCCAGAGTGCCCGGCATGGCCCATCCCACCGCCACCGCAGCCTCCCCGCACCAGGCAGCCCCCGACCCCGGGGCCGTCTTCGACTGGCTGGACCGCGAGGCGGCGCTGCGCGCCCGTGCCGGGCTCACCCGCACCCTGCGCAGCCGCCCGTCCGACGACCCGGTGCTGGACCTGGCGAGCAACGACTATCTGGGACTGGTCCGCCACCCCCGGGTCACCCGGGCGGCCGCCGAGGCGGCGCTGCGCTGGGGCGGTGGGGCGACCGGCTCCCGCCTGGTCACCGGCACCACCGAGCTGCACACCGAACTGGAGCGGGAGCTCGCCGACTTCTGCGGCGCCGAGGCGGCGCTGGTGCTCTCCTCGGGCTACGCCGCCAATCTGGCCGCGCTGACGGCGCTGACCGGCGCGGGCAGCCTGATCGTCTCCGACGCCTACAACCATGCCTCGCTGATCGACGGCTGCCGGCTCTCCAGGGCCGAGGTCCGCCCGGTGCCGCACCGCGACCCCGGGGCCGTCGCGGCCGCGCTTGCCGGGCACGACGGCGGGCGGGCGCTGGTCGTCACCGACTCCCTGTTCTCGGTGGACGGCGATGCCGCGCCGCTCCCCGAGCTCTCCGCGGTGTGCCGGGAGTACGGTGCGGCACTGCTGGTCGACGACGCCCACGGACTGGGCGTACTGGGCCCCGGTGGCACCGGTGGACCCGCCGCCTGCGGACTCGCGGGGGCGCCGGACACGGTGGTCACGGTCACCCTGTCCAAGTCGCTGGGTTCCCAGGGCGGAGCGGTGCTCGGCCCGCGCCGGGTGATCCGGCACCTCACCGAGACGGCCCGTACCTTCATCTTCGACACCGGCCTGGCCCCGGCCGCCGCGGGGGCGGCGCTCGGGGCGCTGCGGCTGCTGCGCGAGGAGCCGCAGCGGGCCGGCCGCGCCAGGGAGGTCGCCCGGCAGCTGTCCGGCAGGCTCGGTGCGGCCGGGCTGCTCACGGCGGTGCCCGACGCCGCGGTGGTGTCGGTGCGGGCGCCCTCTCCGGAGGCCGCCGTGGCCTGGGCCGCCGACTGCCGGGCCGCAGGGGTGGCCGTCGGGTGCTTCCGGCCGCCGTCCGTCCCCGACGGGCAGTCCAGGCTGCGGCTCACCGCTCGCGGTGACCTCACCGAGGAGCAGATCGCCTTTGCCGTCGAGGTCATTTCCCGGACCGCGCCGGAGAATGCCCGCGGATAACCGGAGGAATCCACCGTCGGGCCGTCCCGCCGTACGCCATTCGGGCAGTGGCCTACGGCGGGACGGCGCTCCCCGAGGGGATCAGCCGATGCGGCCGTACCAGACGTTCTTGGTCCAGATCTTCTCCAGCCGCACCCGGGCACCGCTGTGCGGGGCGTGCCAGATCCGGCCCGACCCGGCATAGATGCCCACGTGGTAAACCCTGGTGCCCTGATGGAAGAAGACCAGATCCCCGGGTTCACGGCTGGACTTCGCGATGTGGTTCGCCTTGTTGTACTGCGCCTGGGCGGTGCGGGGCAGTTTCCGGCCCAGTTTCCGGTACGACCACATCACCAGTCCGGAGCAGTCGAAACGGCTCGGTCCCGCTGCTCCGTAGACATAGGGTGCGCCTTTCTTGGCCGCTGCGATCCGCAGCACCTTGCCGGACAGCGTGGCCGCCTCCGCCTGGGCTGTGAGACCGGGCGTGAGGCCGGCTCCCGCCACCGCGGCGGCGGTCAGTACGGCGGTGGCGCCCACCCGGTCGATCAGCCGGCCGCGCTGGGCTCCGATGGGCCGCCCCTGGTGGGACGGGGTATGACTGCCCTCCTCGGCGCCGCCCTGTGGTGCGGGGGCATGCATGGGGGGTGTCGCAGACATACGAAGTCCTTCCGGAACCGCCTGCGAAAGATGACCTGTCGGATTCGGGCACCGAAAGCTGCCCGGCCACCGCAGTGGCTTCACCCCAAGGGGCTGCGTCGATCCTGTCCGCGGCTGGTGCCGCGGCGGGGGGTCGTGCACCCCAGCGTGCTCGGGTCTCCCGCTTCCGCCGAAAAGGAGGTCGCGCCTGGCGTCCGGGTCGGTGGCGGAATTAGGCGTCCGGCCGGACCGCCCCGCCACGGTGACGGGGACTTGTCGCGTTCGGCGGCCAGTATTGGCAGATTTCTGATCGGTCTTCATCTCGGAGTGAGCCTTTGTGACTCTTGTCACCCGCTCGAACGGCACGCTGGGACCAGGCTCCCCGGGGCGTTTCCCCACGCTTCGACAACAGCCTTCCACGGCCCGGGAATCTGCCTTTCACCTGGGCATTTCCACTGCTCCCGGAGAGATCGCACAGGGCGGTCCGGAGACGATTCGGAGGGTCTCGGAAAGTGCTCCGTTACCGCATCCGGGGGAGTGTCATGGCTCATGTGGGCGACACGCCGCAACCAGGCCCGGACGGGTGGTCCCTTCACCCGTCCGGGGTGCGGAACCCGGCCGCCCCGCTACCGATCCGCAGCCGACGCGTTGTCAGGGGAGCTTGGAGCGGCCGGGTCATGAGCAGCAGTCAGCCACCCGCTGCCGGAGGCAGCCCCACCCGGCCCGTGCGGCGCGCCCCGTCGAGCACCCGCAACGCCCGCTCCAGCGTCGCCGCATGCAACTCGTGCTCACCGCGCTCGTGCATCTGTGCGAGCGCATCGCGCAACTCGGCGGCCTTCACCACCAGTGTCTGCGCGGCCCGCAGGCTGCCGTAGGTGTGCCGGCCGCGAGCCGGGTTGACCCGCCCCAGCAGATCGGCCACCTCCAGATAGAGATCCACCACCTCCGCCTCGGCCCGGGTCAGGGCGGGCAGCGGCGCCGATCCGTCCTCCTGCACCGCGCCCCCTACCGCACGGCCGGCGCGGGGCCGCCACGCTGCCGCTCGGCCACCCGGTCCGCCACGCCGTACCCGACCGCCTCCGCGGCCTCCAGCGGCCGCCCGCGCTCCAGATCGGCGGCCACCCGCTCGGGGGTCCGGCCGCAGTAGCCGGCCAGCAGCTCCACCATCCGCTCCCGGGTGCGCTCCACCTGCCGGGCGTGGATCTCCAGGTCGGCCGCCCGGCCGCGCAGTTCGGGTGCGGGCGGCTCGCGCAGCAGCACCGTCGCGCCCGGCAGCACCAGCCGCTGCCCCGGGGTGCCTGCCGCGAGCAGCAGCGCCGCCGTTCCCTCGGCGCGCCCGGTGCAGACCGTCTCGACGTCGGGGGAGAGGTGCCGCATGGCGTCGTGCACCGCCATCAGCGCCTCGAACGGCCCTCCGGGGGAGTTGATGTACAGACTCACCGGCCGGTCGGGTGCGGTGTGGTCCAGCTCCAGCAGCTGCGCCGTCGCATCGGCGGCTGCCGCGTCGTCCAGCGGCCCGCGCAGAAAGACGATCCGCTGCTCCCGCAGCAGCCGCTCATAGGGGGTCGGTACGGGGTTCCAGGGCGTCCGCTGCACGGCTCGCCACCTCCCAGGTGCGTACAGAATGTACAGAACGTTAGAATGACAGCATGCCCGCCGAGATTCCGGTCACACAAGCCCGAGCCGCGATCGCCGATCTGGTCAACCGGGTCGCCTACGCGGGCGAGCGCATCGCGCTGACCCGCCACGGCCGTACCGTCGCCGCCCTGGTCTCCGCAGAGGACCTGGAGCGGCTGCGTGCCCTGGACAGCGAGCCGGCCGGTGCCGCCCGCGCCGTCTCGGAGCTGGGCACCAGCCCCGCGGCGCTGCCCGCACGCCCCTTCGGCATCGCTGCCCGCGACCCGCACCGGCCTGCGACACGCCAGGACCTCTGACCAGCGGTGCCGCTCGTCCGCTACGGTGTCCCGCACGAGTACGACCTCCCGGGCGGACGGCGACCGTGCCGTGACCCGGGAGTGCCATCGCGGCACAACGGTGTGTCCGCACCCTCCGATGCGATCCGAGGTGCGCACCCGTGAGACTCACCCCGCACGAGCAGGAACGCTTGCTGATCCATGTCGCAGCGGACGTCGCCCGCGCCCGCCGCGCCCGAGGAGTTCGGCTCAACCACCCCGAGGCGGTGGCGCTGATCACCTCCCACATCCTGGAGGGCGCCCGCGACGGCCGGACCGTCGCGGAGCTGATGGAGTCCGGACGCACCGTCCTCACCAGGGCGGACGTCATGGACGGCATCCCGGAGATGATCCCGGACGTACAGGTGGAGGCGACCTTCCCCGACGGTTCCAAACTCGTCACCGTCCACGGGCCCATCACATGACCACGCCCACCGGGGTGCCGGGGGAGATCCTGCACGGTGAGGGCCCGGTCGCGCTCAACCTCGGACACACCGTCACCCGGCTCACCGTGGTCAACGGCGCCGACCGGCCGGTGCAGGTCGGCTCCCACTACCACTTCGCCGAGGCCAACCCCGGACTGCACTTCGACCGTGCCGCCGCCCGCGGCCTGCGGCTCAACATCCCGGCGGGCACCGCGGTGCGCTTTGAACCCGGGATCCCCGCCGAGGTCGAACTGATCCCGCTCGGCGGCCGCCGCGAGGTGGCCGGCCTGCGCGGTGAGACCGGAGGACCCCTCGATGACTGACCCTCATCCCGGGCCCGCCGCGCTCACCGTCGCCCGGGCGCGCTACGCGGACCTCTACGGCCCCACCGCCGGGGACCGCATCCGGCTCGCGGACACCGATCTGCTGATCCAGGTGGAGCAGGACCTCGCGGCCGGCGGCGACGAGGCCGTCTTCGGCGGCGGCAAGGTGATCCGCGAGTCCATGGGCCAGTCCCGGGCGGCCCGCGCCGACGGCGCACCCGACACCGTGATCACCGGCGCCGTGGTGCTGGACCACTGGGGCGTGGTCAAGGCCGACATCGGCATCCGGGACGGCCGGATCGCCGCGCTGGGCAAGGCCGGCAACCCGGAGACCATGCACGGCGTCCACCCCGACCTGGTGATCGGCCCGGAGACCGAGGTGATCTCCGGCAACGGCCGGATCCTCACCGCCGGGGCGATCGACGCCCATGTCCACTTCATCTGCCCGCAGCTCGCCGACGAGGCCCTGTCCAGCGGCGTCACCACGCTGGTCGGCGGTGGCACCGGCCCCGCCGAGGGCACCAAGGCCACCACCGTCACCCCCGGCGCCTGGCACCTCGCCCGGATGTTCGAGGCCATGGACGGCATTCCGCTCAACATCGGCCTGCTGGGCAAGGGAAACACCGTCAACCACCAGGCCCTGCACGCGCAGCTGCGCGCCGGAGCGCTGGGCTTCAAGATCCATGAGGACTGGGGTGCCACGCCGGCGGCCATCGACGCCTGCCTCACGGTCTGTGAGCAGACCGGCGCCCAGCTCGCCCTGCACACCGACACCCTCAACGAGGCCGGGTTCGTCCAGGACACCCTGGCCGCCATCGCCGGACGGGGCGTCCACGCGTACCACACCGAGGGTGCGGGCGGCGGCCACGCCCCCGACATCATCACCGTGGTCTCCCAGGCCAACGTCCTGCCCAGCTCCACCAACCCGACCCGCCCGCACACCGTCAACACCGTCGAGGAGCATCTCGACATGCTGATGGTCTGTCACCATCTCAACCCTGCGGTCCCGGAGGACCTGGCCTTCGCCGAGTCCCGGATCCGCCCGTCCACCATCGCCGCCGAGGACCATCTGCACGACCTGGGCGCCATCTCCATCATCAGCTCCGACTCCCAGGCCATGGGCCGCATCGGCGAGGTGGTGCTGCGCACCTGGCAGACCGCCCATGTGATGAAGCGGCGCCGTGGCGCCCTGCCGGGGGACGGCCGCGCGGACAACCACCGGGCCCGTCGCTATGTCGCCAAATACACCATCAACCCGGCCGTCGCCCAAGGCCTGGACCATGAGATCGGCTCCGTGGAGCCCGGCAAACTCGCCGACCTCGTCCTGTGGACGCCCGCGTTCTTCGGCGTCAAACCCGACCTGGTGATCAAGGGTGGTCAGATCGCCTGGGCGCAGATGGGCGACGCCAACGCGTCCATCCCCACCCCCCAGCCGGTGCTGCCGCGCCCGATGTACGGCGCCACCGGCCGCGCCCCCGCCGCCAACTCCGTCAACTTCACCGCCCAGGCGGCCTTGGAGGACGACCTGCCCGGCCGGCTCGCCCTCGGCAAGCGCTTCACCGCCATCCGCAACACCCGCGGCGTCACCAAGGACCACATGGTGAACAACGACGCCCGCCCCGACGTTCGAGTCGACCCCGACACCTTCACCGTCACCATCGACGGCGATGTCGTCGAGCCCGCCCCCGCCGCCGAACTCCCCATGGCTCAGCGGTACTTCCTGTTCTGACCCGCACCTCGGGGAGGCGCCGTGCACACCGCTCTGCTGATCCTCACCGACGGCCGCTTCCCGGCCGGCGGCCACGCCCACTCCGGCGGCGCCGAGGCCGCCGTCCAGGCCGGCCGCATCCATGACACCGCCACCCTGCACGCCTTCCTCACCGGCCGTCTGCACACCGCCGGCCTCACCGCGGCGGCGCTGGCCGCCGCCGCGGCCGGCGGCACCGACCCGCTCGCCCTGGACGAGGCCGCGGACGCCCGCACCCCCTCGCCCGCCCAACGCGCCGCCTCCCGCCGCCTCGGCCGCCAACTGCTGCGCACCGCCCGCACGGCCTGGCCGCACCCGCACCTGGACTCACTCGCCGCCGCCCGCCCCAAGGGCGCCCACCACCCCGTAGCCCTCGGTGTCACCGCCGCAGCCGCCGGGCTCGCTCCCGAGGCCGCCGCAGCCGCGGCCGCCCATGAGAGCGTGAGCGGCCCGGCGACCGCCTGCGTACGGCTGCTGGGCCTGGACCCGCACCAGGTCGCCGCCGTCCTCGCCCGGCTCGCCCCCGACGTGGACGCGGTCACCGCCGCCGCGGCCGCCGCCGCCCACCGGGCCCGCAGCCGCGGCCTGGACGAGCTGCCCGCCGCCTCCGCCCCGCTGCTCGACCGCTACGCCGAGCAGCACGCCTCCTGGAAGGTGCGACTCTTTGCATCGTGACCACGCCGAGGACCTCGGCAGCGCCCTCCCCGCCCGGCACAGCTACCACACCCCCGACGGCCGCCGCCGCGCCCTGCGGATCGGGCTCGGCGGCCCCGTCGGCTCCGGCAAGACCGCGACCGTCGCCGCACTCTGCCGCGCACTGCGCGACCAGATCTCCATCGCCGTCGTCACCAATGACATCTACACCACCGAGGACGCCGAGTTCCTGCTGCGCAACGCGGTGCTGCCACCGGAGCGCATCACCGCCGTGGAGACCGGCTGCTGTCCGCACACCGCCATCCGCGACGACATCTCCGCCAATCTGGAGGCGGTGGAGGAGCTGGAGGACTCCCTCGGGCCGCTGGACCTGGTGCTGGTGGAGTCCGGCGGGGACAACCTCACCGCCACGTTCAGCAAGGGGCTGGTGGACCATCAGATCTTTGTGATCGACGTCTCCGGCGGTGACAAGATCCCCCGCAAGGGCGGCCCCGGTGTCTCCCGCTCCGATCTGCTGCTGATCAACAAGACCGACCTCGCGCCCCTGGTCGGCGCCGACCTCGAGGTGATGGCCCGCGACGCCCGGGCGCAGCGCGGCGAACTGCCCACCGTCTTCTGCTCGCTGGCGGCCCCGGACGGCATCGCCCCCGTGGCCGCCTGGGTCCGCGCCCGGCTCGCCGCCTGGCAGGCCCCCGCCGACCTCGCCGGATGACCGTCCCCGCAGCGGCCGTCAGCGCCACCGCCCGGATCGCCGCAGCGCCCGACGGCCGGGGCGGCACGGCGCTGCCGCTGCTCGTGGGCGAGGGCCCGCTCGCCCTGCGCCGCACCCGCGGGCCGGGCGGCCCCGCCGTCGCCGAGGTCGCCGTGGTGGGTGCGATGGCCGGACCGCTCGGCGGCGACCGGCTGCGGATCACGGTGGACGTGGCGGCGGGTGCGGCCCTGCGGGTCATCTCCGCCGCGGCCACCGTCAGCCTTCCGGGCCGCAGCGGCGCGCCGGCCCACTACGGCCTGGAACTGCGGGTCGGGCCCGGGGCGCTGCTGGAGTGGCGGCCCGAACCGCTGGTGGCCGCCACCCGCAGCCACCTGCTGCTGAGCACCCGGGTCGAGCTGGCGGCCGGGGCCCGGCTGCTGCTGCGCGAGGAGCAGATCCTCGGCAGGGCGGGTGAGGACCCGGGGCGGATCACCTCCCGGACGACCGTCCGCTACGACGGCCGCACCGTCCTGGACCAGCAGACCGATCTGGGGCCGGGCGCCCCGGGCTGGGACGGCCCGGCCGTACTGGCCCACCATCGCGCCTGCGGCCAGCTGCTGCTGGTCGGCCCCGACCAGGCACTGCCCGCCCCGCCCGCCGAGGCGGACGCCGCCCTGCTGCCGCTGGCTCGGTGCCCCGGAGTCCTGCTCAGCGCGGCGGCCCCGGACGGGCTCGCGCTGCGGCGCCTGCTGGCCCTGCCCGGCTGACGTCCCGGGGCCACTGCGGGGTGCGGACCGGCCATACGCGACTGCATCGTGTCCTTGGCGTTGACCGGGCGCTCGACGCGATATATCGTGAGTGGTCTGTCGCGCATCCGCCCGCACCCGCAGGAGTGACCGGTGAACGCCTCCGTACCCGCCCACCGCCACACCCCTCCCGCCGTGCAGCTGCGTGCCGCCGACGAGGACCGGGACCGCACCGCCGGCGTCCTCGCCGAGGGGCTCGCCCAGGGCCGCCTCACCCCGGAGGAGCATGCGGAGCGTCTGGAGGCCGCCTACCTCGCCCGCACCCTCGCCGAGCTGGCCCCGCTGACCCACGACCTCCCCGAGCCGGCCGACCCCGCGCACCGCCCCGGCCCCGGCGCCGTGCCGCCTGCCGCGGAGCCCGTGGTCGCGGTCCTCAGCAAGCTCCGCCGGGGCGGCCAGTGGCCGGTGCCGCCGCACAGCGCCGTACGGGCCCGCTTCGGCGCCGTGGTGCTGGATCTGCGCCACGCCGTCTTCACCCGACGCGACGTGGTGATCGACGCGGGCTCCTTCTGCGGCAAGATCGAGATGATCGTCCCGGACGGCGCCCAGGTGTACGACACCGGAACGGCACTGCTGGGCAAGCGCTCCACACCCTCCGGGCCGCACCACACCCCGGCTGCCGACGGTCCGGCGATCCGCATCACCGGCCGCAGCATCCTCGGGCACATCAGGGTCACCCGGGCCTCGGAGAGCTGGTACTGAGCGCGGCACTCCGCCAGGTCGCCCGCTCAGAAACCGAAGACACCACCGGACTCCGCCGCGGCCGCGCACCGGTTGGCATAGCTGCGGACCCACCGCACCGGACGGCCGTCCCACTGTCCGGTGGCCTCCGCGGTCACCGGTGCGTAGATCATCGGGCACATCACACCCTGCCGGGCCCGCAGCGCCCGGAAGTCGCCGCCGGACCTGCGCAGTGCGCCGCAGGCGGCCGCAGGATCGGGGTGGGAGCCGCCGTCGGGGTCGCACTCCAGCACCACCGAGGCCAGCACCCGGCCGGAGACCTCCTCACCGCTGTGCAGGGTCAGCTCCAGCCGGGAGCCGGGATCCCCGTCCAGACGGTGGACGGCATCCAGATCGTGGGCGGGGATCCCGAGGGCGGCCGCTGCGGCCAGCCCGGCGGCGGTGAGGGCGTGGCTCCAGGACATGGTCTCCTCCAGGGCGGCTCGGCGGTGCTCGCAGCCACACCTACCGCAGCACACCGCCCGCGCGCGCCCGGTCACCCGTCCGTGGGCGCGCCGCACGCCCTGCTCAGCCCGCTGCCTCCGGGGAGCGCTCCGTGCCCCGGGAGCGGGCCTCCAGGGAGGCCAGATAGGCGTTGTACGCGGTCAGCTCGGCGTCGCCGTCCCGGTCCGCCGCGCGGTCCCGGCGGCGCGCCTGCCGATCCTCCGACTTGGCCCACTGGAAGACCAGCGCGATCAGCACCAGCGCGGTGGGGATCTCCCCGAAGGCCCAGGTGATGCCGCCCGCCAGCTGCTGGTCCGTCAGGGTGTTGGTACCCAGTGACGCCGGGGGGTGGGCGAAGGTGTCCACCAGCAGGGTGCTGGCCATCATCACCGCCACACCGAAGAAGGCATGGAACGGCATGCCCATGAACAGCTCCAGGATGCGCATCACATACCCGGGGCGGTGCGGCCCGGGGTCGACCCCCATGATCGGCCAGAAGAAGAGCAGCCCCACGGCCAGGAAGTGCACCATCATCGCCAGATGGCCGATCCGGTGCCCCATCAGGAAGTCGAAGAGCGGGGTGAAGTAGAGCCCGTAGAGGCTGGCGACAAAGAGCGGGATGGTGAAGGCCGGGTGCGAGACCACCCGCACATAGCGGCTCTGCAGCAGCGCCACCACCAGTTCACGCGGACCCTTGCGCCCCTTCGGGGCCGGGCGCAGCGCCCGCAGTGTCAGGGTGATCGGCGCGCCGAGCAGCAGCAGGATCGGCGACAGCATGGAGAGCACCATGTGCTGCAGCATGTGGGCGCTGAACAGCACCATCCCGTAGTCGTTGAGCCCGGTGCAGGTGGTGAGCACCACCGTGGCCAGCCCGGCGGTCCAGGCGATCACCCGGCCCACCGGCCAGCGGTCGCCGCGCCGCCACAGCCGCACCGCACCGGCCGCATAGAGCACCAGCGCCACCAGGCTGCCGAGCAGGAAGACCCAGTCGGCGGACCAGCTGAGGGCGGTCGACAGCGAGTACGGTGCCAGCACCTCCCCGTGGTGGTGCATCCCTGCCATGCCGTCGCCCATCGGCGGATCCCGCTTTCCCTCGCTCCGGCGGACGCAGCGCTCCCCAGGGTCCGCTTCGTCCGGCTTTCGTCCGCACCAGAGTAGAACCGGACATGCCGCCGCCCGTGGCCGGGGTCGGCCACGGGCGGTCGGAAGGGTCGTCGGCGGGGCCTCAGATGACCGTCTCGGCCTCGGCGTACCGCTCGGCAGGCACGGTCTTGAGGTCGGCGACGGCGTCGGCCAGCGGCACCAGGTTGATGTCGGTGCCCTGCAGGGCGGTGATGTGCCCGAAGGCGCCCTTGTGCACGGCCTCCACGGCGTGCCAGCCGAAGCGGGTGGCCAGCACCCGGTCGTACGCCGTCGGGGTGCCGCCGCGCTGGACGTGGCCCAGGATCACGGGCCGGGCCTCCTTGCCCAGGCGGTGCTCCAGCTCGCGGGAGAGCTGGGTGGCGACACCGGTGAAGCGCTCATGGCCGTAGATGTCGGTGGTGCCGGCCTCCCAGTGCATGGTGTCCGGCTCGGGCTTGGCGCCCTCGGCGCACACCACGATGGCGAACTTCTTGCCCCGGTCGAAGCGCTCGCGCACGACCTCGGTGACCTTCTCGATGTTGAACGGCCGCTCCGGCACCACGATGGCGTGCGCGCCCGCCGCCATACCGGCGTGCAGCGCGATCCAGCCGGTGTGGCGGCCCATGAGCTCCACCACCATGACCCGCTGGTGCGACTCGGCGGTGGTCTTCAGCCGGTCCAGCGCCTCGGTGGCGACCGAGACCGCGGTGTCGAAGCCGAAGGTCACATCGGTGCAGGCGATGTCGTTGTCGATGGTCTTGGGCACGCCCACGATCGGCAGACCGCCGTCACTGAGCAGCCGGGCGGCCTTGAGGGTGCCCTCGCCGCCGATCGGGATGATCCCGTCCAGGCCGAGGTCCTCGCAGTACTTCTTCGCCCGTGCCACACCGTCGCGCAGATGGCTGGGCTGGACCCGGGTGGAACCCAGGATCGTGCCGCCCTGGGCGAGGATGCCGCTCACCGAGTCCAGGGTGAGCGGTCGGTGGGACCCCTCCAGCAGCCCTCGCCAGCCGTCCTCGAACCCGATGATCTCGTCCCCGTGGTCGGCCACTCCGCGGTGGACCACGGAACGGATCACGGCGTTGAGACCAGGGCAGTCACCGCCGCTGGTCAGCACACCAATACGCATCGCTTTGCAACTCCCGAGCAGAACCGGACGGCCGGACTACCACGTTTGAACGACTCCATCACCGTAGCGGTCCACTCTCACGCCGATCTGGCGCGGAGATTGCCGCAACATGACGGAACGGTCGGATTCGGATCACAGTCATCCGCTAACCGATCATACCGGCCCCAGCGTCCGGCCAGACGGGGGCGGACGCGGAGGCGGCGCCTTCGGCGCCCCCGCGCTGCAGCACATCCGGGGGCCCGCGGATCGCGCCGGCCTCCCTCATGCAGTTGTTCCGTGTATCCCTGCCCAGCCTAAGGGCCGCCGGCACACGGAGCCGATGTCTGTTCGCCCCTCGGACACCGGAGCGAGGACCCCCGTCGGCAGGTCGTCAGGCGCTCTGCTGCTGCCGGGCCGCCGCGATGCGCTCCGAGCGGAGCGCGTCGTACCAGCTGCTGTCCACCGGCGGGAGTGCGTTCACATCCAGCGCCAGCTTGATCAGCAGATCGGCCATCGCAGGGTTGCGGGCCATCACCGGGCCGTGCAGATAGGTGCCGAAGACGGTGTCCCGCCAGGCCCCCTCGGTCCCGTCGCCGGTCCCGTTGCCGCCGCCGACCTGAACCGACGCCAGCGGTGCCACGCCCGGGCCCAGATGGGTGATGCCCTGGTGGTTCTCGAAGCCGGTGAGCGGCGGCAGCCCCAGCCGGGGGTCGACGTCGGCCAGGATGTCGCCGACATTGCGGGCGCCCTCGCCGCGGGTGCTGTGCACATCCAGCAGGCCCAGGCCCGCCTCGCGCTGCCCCAGGTCGTTGACGAACTCATGGCCCAGGATCTGGTAGCCCGCGCACACCGAGAAGACGATGGCACCGTTCTCCACCGCCCGCGGCAGCCCCGAGTCCATCCGCAGCCGCTCGGCGGCCAGCCGCTGCGGGCGGTCCTCACCGCCGCCGATCAGATAGATGTCGCCACTGGTCGGGACGGCCTGGTCGGAACGGACGTCGATCCGGGTGACATCAAGGCCGCGCTGGCGCGCCCGCCGCTCCACCACCAGCACATTGCCGCGGTCGCCATAGGTGCTGAGCAGGTCCGGGTAGACCCACACCAGGCGCAGACTGCTGTCGCTCATCCTCGTCCCTCGTTCTCCACGCTCATCGGTCGCCCTCCGCCGGGTCTCAGCCGGCCACGGCGCGGCGCAGCTGCTGGAAGGCGGTGTAGTTGGCGATGGCCTCGATCCGGCCCTGCGGTGCCAGCCGGACGGCCTCCGCCAGCGAGTCCACCACCTGGAAGTGCAGTCCTGCGACCTCCAACCGCACCGCCAGGTCCAGCTTGCGCTGGCCCATCACGAACACCGGGTGGCCGGCCAGCCGCTCGTAGTCCACATCCCACAGCCAGGAGGTGTCGGTGCCGTCCGCGTCCAGGGCGTTCACCGACAGGATCACCGGCGTCGGCGGCCCGTCGATCAGCGAGAAGGTCTCCAGCCAGCCCGCCGGGTTCTTCGCCAGGAGCAGCCGCACCTCACGGCCCTCGTAGCTCACCACGTCGTACCGGCCGGCCACGGCCGCCACCGACTGCATCCGCTCCAGGGCCGTCTGAGGCGCCACCCCGAAGACCGCAGCGACCGCGGCGG
Source organism: Peterkaempfera podocarpi (assembly GCF_042466665.1). Lineage (GTDB taxonomy): Bacteria > Actinomycetota > Actinomycetes > Streptomycetales > Streptomycetaceae > Peterkaempfera > Peterkaempfera podocarpi. The sequence continues at coordinate 636,196 of NZ_CP162102.1, read as the reverse complement.
AGGTCGCCGCATTGGCGAGGTTGGCCCGGCCCGGCAGCTGCAGCCGGATCGGCCAGGGAACCCCCTGCGGGTCGTAGACATGGTCGCCGGAGAGCGCCCAGTGCGGCTGCGGCCTGCGGAAGCCGCACTCGCCGCAGTACCAGTCGTCCCCGGGGCGCTGCATCACACCGCCGCAGGCCGGGCAGGACCAGGCGTCCTCCTTCCACGACTGTCCGGCGGCCACCCACACCACCCGGCGGCAGGACGACGCGGCCCAGGTCACCAGCGGGTCGTCGGCATTGGCGATCACCACCGCCTCGGTGTCCTGGAGGCCCTCGCGCCAGCGCTCCGCCAGCATCCGGGTCTCCGCCGCGCGGTCCAGCTGGTCGCGGGAGAGGTTGAGCAGCGCGATCGCCTTGGGACTGGTGTCCCGGGCCACACCGGCCAGGTACTTCTCGTCCACCTCGATCACCCCGAAGCGGGAGTCGCTGCCGCCCGCCAGCGCAGCGGTGATGCCCGCCGGCATATTGGCGCCCAGCGCATTGGAGACCACCGGGCCGGCGGCCCGCAGTGCCTCCGCGATCAACCGCGTGGTGGTGGTCTTGCCGTTGGTCGCGCTCACCAGGACCACGTCGAGGTGATCGGCGAGCTTGGCCAGCAGATCGGGGTCGAGTCTGAGGGCGACCTTGCCGCCGATGACCGAGCCGCTGCCGCGGCCCGCCGTGCGGGACACGGCGGCCGCCACGCGGCCCGCAGTGACGGCGATCTTGGCGCGTGCGGGCAGCGACGCGTCGCGGCCGCCCTGCGCCGGGGCCTCCGAACCGGTGCCTGGCATCGTCAGTGGTTCCTCCTCGGTGCGGCGCCACCCTGGCCGCATCACGGCCACCGGGGCAACGGGGACGCCGTCAGCCTACCGACTCCTGTGACCGGAGCCGCGCGCCGCACCCCCGATGATCGTCAGCAGCCCCGCAAACGGCTCCCCGGGGACGACCCCGCAGCGCCCCCGGATAGGCTCGACGCCATGGCTCCAGGCACCGCAGGCATCCGTATCCCCGGCAGTTCCGGCGGCGTCCGGCCGCTGCGCCTGCTGGGCGACCCGGTGCTCCGCACCGCCTGTGCGCCGGTGACGGTCTTCGACGGCGAACTGCTCCGACTGGTGGAGGACATGTTCGCCACCATGTACGCCGAGGGCGGCGTCGGCCTCGCGGCCAACCAGATCGGGGTGCCGCTGCGGGTCTTCGTCTACGACTGCCCCGACGACGAGGACGTCCGCCATCTCGGCAGTATCGTCAACCCGGTCCTGACCGAGGTCGACGGTGTCGTCGTCACCGGGGAGGAGGGCTGCCTCTCCGTCCCCGGCGTCCGGGCCGGCACCCCCCGCTTCGACCGCGCCGTGGTCGAGGGGCTGGACCTCACCGGGAGGCCGCTGCGGATCGAGGGCACCGGGTTCTTCGCCCGCTGTCTCCAGCACGAGGCCGGACACCTCGACGGCGGACTCTTCCTCGACCACCTCACCGGCCTGCGCCGCCGCCGGGCCCTGCGTGCCACCCGGCGCCGCGGCCTCACCTTCGCCGACCCGGTGTCCGGCTGACCCGGGAGGCCGGAGTCCGCCGGCTCAGCCGCACCGGGCGGCGAGTACGGCGATGTCGTCGCCCTTGGCCTCGCCGAAGGCCCTCACCAGCGCGTCGCACAGCTGCTCCAGCTCGGACGGTCCGCGCTCGGCGGCCTGCCGCAGCTCGTCCAGGCTGTCGCCCAGGTCCACCCCCCGGACCTCCACCAGGCCGTCGGTGACCAGCAGTAGCCGGGTGCCCGCCGACACCTCCTCCACCAGCGGCTCCGGATGCCGCATGCCCAGACCCAGCAGGGTGCCGCGGGCCCGGGAGTAGCGGGCCCCGCAGACCGGGTCGAGCAGCAGCGGCGGCAGATGGCCGGCATTGGCCACCTGGACCCTGCGCCGCCCCGGTTCCACCAGCGCCAGGCAGACCGTCGCGGTGACCCCGGGCTGGAACCGCACCATCAGTGAGTCCAGCCGGTCCAACACCTGGCGCGGCCCGTGACCCTCGGCGGCGTAGGCGCGCAGCGCATGCCGCAGTTCGCCCATCACCGCGGCGGCCTCCAGTGAGTGCCCCGCCACATCGCCGATCGCCAGCAGCAGCCCGGCATCGGTCTCCACGGCCTCGTAGAAGTCCCCGCCGATCTCGGCCGGGAGGAGGCCGGGACATACCGTACGGCCAGCTCGACCCCGGGCACCCGGGGCAGCCGGGTGGGCAGGAAGCTGCGCTGAAGGGTCAGCGCCAGCGAGTGCTCTTCCGAGTACGTCCGCAGCGCCTCCACCGCCATGGCGGCCCCGTGCGCCAGCTGGTTGAGCAGCTCCCGGCTCTCGCCGTCGGCCACGGCGGTGGCCTCCACGGCGAGGCAGACCGGTGGGCGGGCGCGCTTGGTGCGGGCCAGGACCATGCAGACGTCGCCCGTCATGGGGCTCTCCGGCAGCTGTTCCTTCCACTCGGGGTGGGGCACCACCGCCATGTCGGCGCCGAGGCGGTCCCCCAGGGCGCGGCACGCCAGCCAGTCCAGCACCCCCGGGTGCGCCGGGCGGGGCTCCGGCCGCGCGGTGGGGGTGGGGGTGGCCATCCGCAGCATCCGCCCGTCGGGGGCCAGCACCACGGCGCAGGCGGCGGAACCGGTCAGCTGCGCCGCGCCGGCCGCGGCTGCGGCGGCCAGCGTCTCCACCCGGGTGGCCGCATAGACGGCCAGGGCGGCCCGGTTGAGCTGGGTCATCCGTGCGGCGAGCCGCTCGGCCCGCTCCCGGGCCCGGGCGTAGCGCAGCACCGCGGTGACGGTGGCCAGCAGCTCCTCGGGCGCGATCGGCTCGGTGAGGCAGGCGTCCGCGCCGCCGTCCGGGTTGTGGGCGGGGTCGGCCGCGGCTGAGACCTCGGAGGAGATCTGCACCACCGGCACCACCGCGGTGCCGGGCCGGCCCCTGAAGCGTGCGCAGAGTTCGTCGACACGGCCGTCCGGCAGCCGGGCGTCCAGCACCGCGACGTCCGGCGGGTCCTGCGGGTCGGCCAGGGCGGCGAGCGCCTGCGCGTGGTCGGTGGCCTCGACCACCCGGTGCCCGGCGGCGCTCAGCCATCCGGACACCGGCCAAGGGCCGCCCCGGGTGTCGTGGACGACCAGTACGGTGGCGGGCGCGGCCCCGTTCACGGCCTTGTGCCGTCCGTCCGCGTCAGGGCGTGCCGCGGTACACCCGCAGTCGCCCCGTCCACCGTGCGCCGCCTCATGGAGCGATCCTCGCCCAAGCCCGGGCACCGCGCCAGCGACGCGGATCCGGTGCACGCTCCGCTCAGCGATGGTCCATGCGGGTCCGTTCGGCGTGTCGGCGGATCCAGGTCGGCAGCAGCACCCAGCAGACCGCGAACCAGGTCATCACCGCCGCGACCACCCAGACCGCCACCGCGAGGCCCGACGCCACATGGAGCAGAAGCAGCAGGGTGGAGCCCAGGGTCAGGGCGAGCAGCACCATCCCCAGGGCGGTCAGCCGGGCGGCCATGTGCACCAGCTCGGGCTTGAGCCGGTGGCCGGAGAGCAGCCGGTGGACGGAGACCGGTGCGATCAGTGCCCCGGTGGTGGCCGCGCCGAGGACCACGGTGACCAGGTAGACCGTCCGGTCGAAGTCGCCCAGCCGGGCGAAGCGGGGGGTGAAGGCGACGCTGAGCAGAAAGCCCAGCAGGATCTGCACCCCGGTCTGGGCCACCCTGACCTCCTGGAGCAGCTCCGACCAGCGGCGGTCGGCCCGCCGGCCCACACTGCCGCGGTGCTCGCCCTCGCCCTCGTCCTCCTGGTCCGCCATCCCGCCTCCCGTCGCACGCTGCCCACCCGGGCGGCTGCCCGCCGACCGGCTCGGCCATGCGCTGTGCGCCCCGCCTGGCCGCCTGATCGCCGGTGCGGCGGTCAGGCGGAGCGCCGGTCGGACCGGTCGGACCGGTCCATGCCGAGGCCGGAGCCGTCGGCGGAGAGCCGGTAGACCGCGTCGGCCTCCCGGGCCAGTTCCCGGTCGTGGGTGATCAGCACCGTGGTGCGGCCGGACATCAGGCGGCGCAGCGGGGCGGCTACCCGGCGGGCGGAAGGAGCGTCAAGGTCGGCCGTGGGCTCGTCGAGCACCAGGACGGGGGTGGCCCTCAGCAGGGCACGGGCGATGGCGACCCGCCGGGCCTGCCCACCGGACAGCTGGAGCCCCTCCTCGCCGAGCACGGTGTCATAGCCGTTCGGCAGCAGTCTCAGGAAACCGTCGGCGTCCGCGTCCACCGCGGCCTGCACGATCTGCTCCTCGGTGGCGTCCGGCCTGCCGTAGGCGATGTTGTCGCGGACCGAGGCGTGGAAGAGCTGCGGCTGCTGCGGCAGCAGGGTCACGGCCTGCCGTACCGAAGCCACGGTGGCGTCCCTGAGATCGGTGCCGTCGAGCAGGACGCTGCCCTGCTCGGGGTCCAGGAACCGGACCAGCAGCTTGGCCAGCGTGGACTTGCCGGCGCCGCTCGGCCCCATCACCGCGAGGATCTCCCCGGGGGCGACCGCGAAGTCGACGCACTGGAGGGCGGGGCGGCCGTCGGGGCCGCCGTAGCCGGCCCGTACGCCCTTGCAGCGCAGCTCGCCGCGGACGTCGGCCAGGGCGGTCGCACCGGGCCGCTCCTTGATCGGCGACTCGGTGTCGAGCAGTTCGATCACTCGCTCGGCGCCGGCCCCGGCGGTCCCCAGCACGGCGGCCACCCCGGACAGTTCCTGGGCCGGACCGAAGAGCTGGGCCATGAAGGCGGCGAAGGCCAGCAGGCCGCCCAGGGTCAGATTGCCCTGGGTGAGTTCAAAGGCGCCCAGGCCCACCACGAACAGGCCGCCGACCACCTCCAGCACATTGAGCAGCGGCGGGTAGAGCTCGGAGACCCGGGCGGTGGCCAGGTCGGCCCGGACCAGGGACTGCCCGTGCCGCCGTACCCGGTCCACCTCGCGGCCCTGCTGGTTGTAGGCGTGCGCCAGTTCGGAGTTGGCCAGGCTCTCCTCCACCACCGCGGTGACCGAGCCCTCGCAGCGCCGGGACTCGCGGGAGAGCCGCTGGATGCGCCCGGCGAAGTGGCGTGCCGCGAACCAGAAGAGCGGCGCGACCGCGCACGCGGCCAGCGCCAGCGGCCAGCTGAGGTAGAACGCGGCGGCGGCGAAGAAGACCAGGCTGATCAGGGCGGAGGCGGCGTCGATGACCCCCGAGGCGACCAGCTGCTCGATCTGGTCGATGTCGGTGGTGAGCCGGGCCACCACGTCGCCGTGCCAGCGCTTGCGCAGGGTGTCCGGCGGCAGGGTGTGCAGATGCGCGACCACACCGGTGCGCAGCCGCAGCAGAAACCGTTCGGCGATCCTGGTGGCGGTGTACTGGCCGAGGAAGACCAGCAGCGCCGAGGCCAGGGCCACCACCACCATGGCTGCCGCCGTGGCCCAGAAGCCCCCGAAGTTCCGCGGCACCAGCACATTGTCGATCAGGTTCTTGAACAGCAGCACCGAGACGACCTCGCCGGCCGCCCCGGCGACCAGCAGCGCGGTGCTCACGGGAAGCCAGTAGCGGTCGGGCCGCACCCACGGCCAGAAGCGGCGGAAGATCTCGCGGACGGGGATGGCAGGGGCCAGACCCACCGGCGGTTCACCGGCGGGGATCCCAGGCGACTCCTGGTTCACAAGCACCTCCCGGCGCGGGGCCTGGCAGGGGTGCGGGGACCGGCGGCCTCGCCGCCGGTCCCCGCGTCAGGATGTGTGCGGGTCCGGCTCAGTAGCGGAACCAGCCGCGGTAGCGGTCCCGGCGGAAACGCCGGAAGCCCCGGCCGTAGCCGCGGCCGCCGCGCCGCCCATGGCCGCAGCCACCTCCGCCGAACAGTGCGAAGACGCTCATGATGACCCTCCCTTCTTCGGATCGTCAGAGTGTTCGTCCCTGCTTGGGTATACGGCCCTGGCTCGCAAAAGGATTTGTCATAATTTGGTTTAATTTGCCGGAGTTGGGAACAGCGACCACGGGCAGGGCAGGGCGCGCCGCGGCGGCGGTGGGTCCTGAGGGGTGCAGCCCCGCGCGCCGCCCGGGTTCGTCGTATGCGGGGTGGGTCAGTCGGCGGAGCCGGGCCCCGCAGGGTTCCCCGGTGCTGCCGACTCCGCGGTCCCGGCGGCGACCGGGCGTTGACCCGCCGCCGCGAGCCTGCCCCAGAGCAGGTCGGCGAGCGCCCGGACCATCTCCTCGCGGGAGCACGGCCGCTGCTCCAGCCACCAGTCGCCGGCCGCCAGCACCATCCCGGTGATGCCGCGCCCCCAGGTCTCGGCGAGCAGGTCCGCCTCCGCTCCGAGGTCCACCTGGTGGCGGACGGCGGCCGCGATCTCGTCCGCGATCTTCTGAAGCGCGGGTGCCAGCGGACTGCCCGGTCCCAGCCCGTCGCCGGCCTCGGGGTGGGTGAGGAAGCGATAGACCTGCGGCCGCGCCTCGATGGCGGCGAGATAGGTGTCCAGCACCCCCTCCACCAGGTCGCGGCGCTCCAGCGGGCGGGCGAGCGCGGCACGTACGGAGGCCAGCAGCCCGGCGGTGTGCCGCTCTGCCAGTGCCTGGTAGAGCCCGTGCTTGTCGGTGAAGTGCCGGTAGAGGATCGGCTTGGTGATGCCGGCCTCGGCGGCGATGGCGTTCATGCTGGCGCCGGGCCCGTCGCGGCGGATCACGCGGTCGGCCGCGTCCAGCAGGCGCTGCCGGCGCTCCTCGGTGGTACCGCCAGACCCGCTCCCCGTCATGGCGCTGCTCCTCACTGGTCACGCCCGCCGGGCGTTGACATCTCCTACTGTCCGGTAACAGACTGCTACGAGGTTACCCGAGGTAACACCAAAGCGCGTCGGATTCCCCCCGGAGACATTGATGACCTTCACGCTCGAGCTCACCGACGACCAGATCGCCGTCCGCGACTGGCTGCACGGCTTCGCGGCCGATGTCGTCCGGCCGGCCGCGGCCGAGTGGGACGAGCGTGAGGAGACCCCCTGGCCGATCATCCAGGAGGCCGCCAAGCTGGGAATCTACTCCCTGGACTTCTACGCCCAGCAGTACTTCGACCCCTCCGGCCTGGGCATCCCGATGGCCATGGAGGAGCTCTTCTGGGGCGACGCCGGCATCGGCCTGGCCATCGTCGGCACCACCCTCGCCGCGGTGAGCGTGCTCGCCAACGGCACGGAGGAGCAGATCGGCACCTGGGTGCCGCAGATGTTCGGAACCCCGGACGACGTCAAGGTCGCCGCCTTCTGCTCCTCCGAGCCGGACGCCGGCTCCGATGTCTCCGCCATGCGTACCCGGGCGGTGTACGACGAGGCCAAGGACGAGTGGGTGATCAACGGCACCAAGACCTGGGCCACCAACGGCGGCATCGCCGGGGTCCATGTCGTGGTCGCCGCCGTGGACCCCGCACTCGGTGCCCGCGGGCAGGCGTCCTTCGTGGTGCCGCCGGGCACCCCGGGGCTGAGCCAGGGCCAGAAGTTCAAGAAGCACGGCATCCGCGCCTCGCACACCGCCGAGGTGGTCCTGGACGGCGTCCGCATCCCCGGCCACTGCCTGCTCGGCGGCAAGGAGAAGCTCGACGAGCGGCTGGCACGGGCCCGTGAGCGCGCTGCCGCCGAGGCCCGCGGCGAGTCCGGGCAGCGGAGCAAGAACGCGGCCATGGCCACCTTCGAGGCGTCCCGCCCCGCGGTCGGCGCCCAGGCGGTGGGCATCGCCAGGGCCGCGTACGAGGTCGCCCTGGACTACGCCAGGACCCGGGTCCAGTTCGGCCGCCCCATCATCGACAACCAGGGCATCGCCTTCACCCTCGCCGACATGCGCACCCGGATCGACGCGGCCAGGCTGCTGGTGTGGCGCGCCTCGTGGATGGCGGTCAACAACAAGCCCTTCACCGCGGCCGAGGGCTCGATGTCCAAGCTGTACGCCGGCGAGACCGCCAAGTGGGTCACCGCACAGGCCATGCAGATCCTGGGCGGCAACGGCTTCACCCGTGAGTACCCGGTGGAGCGGATGCACCGCGACGCCGCGATCTACACCATCTTCGAGGGCACCTCCGAGATCCAGCGCCTGGTCATCGCCCGTACCCTCTCCGGGCTGCCCATCCGCTGACCCGCCCGCGCCCGGTGGCCCTCCCGCGTGCGGGGGAGGGCCACCGGGCGCGCTCAGCCCGGGGCCGGACGTCCCCGGCGGGCGCCGTTCACCAGCGCATCGGTCACCAGCCGGGTCTGCTGCGCCAGCGTCTGCAGCCGCTCGGCCTCGGCGGCGTACAGCCCCAGTGCCTCCTCGATGACCGCCGGCTCCATCCCCAGACCTGCCAGGTCCACCTGCGCCGAGCGGTAGCCCTTGCGCAGCGCCACCAGCTCCGCCTCCATCTGCAGCAGCACCTGCCGGGCGAACACCACCGGCTGCCGTTCCAGCAGCGAATAGCGGCGGTACCGGTCCGGCAACAGCCCCCACAGCCAGCGCTGCGCAGCCTGCTCCCAGCCGGCCGTGCCCGGCGGGGGCACCGCCGGCGGCCACCCGGGAGGAGCGGACCGGCCCGGGCTTGCACCCTCGTCCATCCCTCCACCGTGGCCCCCGCCCGACCGGGGCGCTACCCGGCCGCCGACGCGGGCCGTGGGTAGCCCCGGGTGCGACGGGTAGGCGCGGGTCGCGACCGGCTCGCCGCCCTCGGGGCCGCGGTCGGCCGCGGCAGAGAACCGATCGAGGAGGAGCCGATGACCAGCACAGCGCCGAAGGCGGCGGACACCCCCGAGCGGGGCACCGTCGGTACGGTGCCGCCCGTGCCCGACCCCATGCCGCCCAGGCCGACCCCGCCGCCCGGTCCGGGCCCGCTGCCTCCCGAGCCCGTACCGCAGCCGCCGCGGCCGGGGCCGCTTCCCGACCCGGAACCCACCCCGCAGCCCGAACCGGCACCGCCGTCCATGAGTTGACGGCGGGCAGGACGGTGATGAGGTCGCATCCCGATGCGGCGGAGCGTGCCGGTCTTCTGGTTCAATAGGGCCATGGACACCACCAGAGACGGAGCCGCGGGTCGCCACGACCTCGAGCCGTTCTGGCCGTCCCGGCAGGCGCATCACTTCGACCAGACGTGTCCCGGCGTGCCCGGCGCGCGCCGGCCCGCCTGCACGGCCTGACCAGGAGCCCGGCTCCTCGTCCGGCCGCAGGCTCCGGACCGCGCGCAGACGACGCCCCGCATCCGTCTCGCGCGAAGGAACCCAGCCATGTCGACCGTCTCCACGCTGCCGGTGACCCCGTCCACCGCAACCGCACCCTCCGTCCCGTATCTGCGCGCCGTACGCCCGCGCACCGCCGCGCCCGGGGACGTCGCCGAACCGGCCGCGCCCGCACGGCCGTCCGTCCTCACCCAGCTGCCCGAGGGGGCGACCGTGCTGGCGGCGCTGCCGCAGACGGTGCTCCCCCCGCAGCTGCTGGAGCAGTACACCGCTGCCCAGGGCCGGTATGCCGGGGCCCCGATGGTCGGCTATCTGGTCCTGGTGCCCGCGGACACCGCACTGCCGGGGGCGGGTGTGCTGCGCAGCGCGCCGGCCGCGGTGTCCGAGCCCGCGCCGGGCATCACGGTCGATGTGGAGCACCGCACGGCCCAGGTGGACGGTACGCCGCTGGACCTGACCTATCTGGAGTTCGAGCTGCTCGCCCATCTGACTGCCCATCCGCACCGGGTGCACTCACGGGACCACCTGGTCTCCGCGGTGTGGGGGTACGGGCACGTCGGTGACGGCCGGACGGTGGATGTGCACATCGCCCGGCTGCGGCGGAAGCTCGGGCCGGAGCACCGGGAGAGCATCGTCACGGTGCGCCGGGTCGGCTACAAGTACACCCCGGCGGCCCGGGGCTGAGACGCCGCAGCCGGCGGCGGGCACACCCGGAGGGAGGGGGCCGGGCCGCCGCCGGCTGCGGTCTGCCCGCTCGCGGGGTGCCGGGCGCCCCTTGCGCGGTCCTCGCGCGGAGGCCGGCTGCTCCGGGGCCGGCCGGGGGCGGATTCCTGGGTCCTCGATGGCAACGGGTGGGGCCGGGGCCCGGCGCGGGGCGGCGGGGCTCATGGGTGGAATGTCGGGACTGTGGTGGTGTGACCAGAGACACTCGAGGGAGCGGTTTGGGGCGGCGGTCGGCTCACTACTGTGGACCAATGCCCCTTGAGAGTTACTCCCAGGACCCGCTGGCCTGGCTGACCGAGGTCTACGGTCCCGACCTCGACCGGCTGGAGCGGGAGCCGCACCTGGTCGCCGCCGTGGACCAGCACGCCGCCGCCGTGCGTGACTCGGTGCCGCTGGACCCCGGGCATATGGCCGACTATCTGCTCGGCTTCCTGGACGAACTCCATGCCCAGGGCTGGCGCCCGCACGACCGTGAGCCCTTTCCCGAGGTGCGGCTGCTTGCGCTGTGCTGGCTCGCCGAGCAGGTCGGCATTCTTCCGATGGGCGACCCCCCGGCCTGAAGGCTGCCCTGCACAGGGATGGGTTGTGGGCGAATCGAAGCAGCTCAAGTCGTTTCGTCCCATGTGTAGGGGTAAAGCGATCGGGTGAACGCGAAAGGGGATCTCCATGATCACCAGACAGCAGATCACCACGGTGCTGGACCACCCGGTCTACGACGCTCACGGGAACAAGATCGGCGAGGCCAAGCACGTGTTCCTGGACGACGCCAGCGGGCGTCCCGAGTGGGTCAGCGTGCGCACCGGGCTGTTCGGAACCAGCGAGTCGTTCGTGCCGATCCACGACGCCACCCTCGTGGAGGACCACCTGCAGGTCGCCTACCCGAAGGAGAAGATCAAGGACGCGCCCGCCGTTGACGTGGACGCCGGCGGACACCTCTCGGAGAGCGAGGAGCACCGGCTCTACGACTACTACGGCATCGACATGGACGCGACCTGGGCCCAGGCCCAGAAGTCCGGTGACACCGGCTGGGCCTCCTCCGGCCGCGGTGCCGCGAGCGCCGGTGCGGCGGGAGCCGCCGGAGCCGCCGCAGCCACCGGGACGTCCAAGGCCGGCGAGCGGTCCCGGACGCCCGGCACGTCCTCCGCGGCCGGGGTCGCGGACACCGGTTACGCCGCGCCCGGGGCGAAGGGCATGCGGCGTACGGGCGAGCGCGGGAAGGCGACCGAGGCCGGCGGGGCCATGACGCGTTCCGAGGAGCGGCTGCGCATCACCACCGAGCGCTATGAGACCGGACGTGCCCGGCTGCGGAAGTTCGTGGTCACCGAGGAGCAGGAGATGACCGTCCCGGTGCACCACGAGGAGGTCCGCATCGAGCGCGAGCCGATCACCGATGCCAGCCGGGATGCTGCGCTGAGCGGCCCCGACCTCACCGAGGACGAGTACGAGGTCGTGCTCCACGGCGAGCGGGCGGTGGCGAGCACCGAGACGGTGCCGGTCGAGCGGGTCCGGCTGCTGGCCGAGGACCATGTCGAGCAGGAGACCGTCAAGGGCAGGGTGCGCAAGGAGCGCATCGAGGCCGAGACGCCCAAGGAAGGGCGCCGTCGCCTCGACTGAGTCTGCGGCAGTCGCCGGCTCACTCCCCCTCGCTGCGGCCGGCGGCCGTGGATGCGCCCCCGGCGGGCGGCCTGCGGCCACCGGCGCGCGCCCCGGGCGGCGGGGCCAGCTGCTGCCGCTCCGCCGCCACCGCCTCCCCCATCTCGACCAGGAAGCGCCGTACGACGGCGAGTTCGGCCTCGTCGTAGGAGCTCGTGGCCGACACCATCCGCGAGATCAGCGGACCGAAGAAGGACCAGCCGAGGCTGATGGCGTGCTCCTCCACCGCGAGCAGCACGCGACGGCGGTCCGCCGTGTCGCGGACCCGCCGGATGAAGCCGCGCTGCTCCAGCCGGTCGATCAGGGCAGTGGCGGACGCGGAGTTGATGCCCAGCTGGGCGCCGAGCCGACCCGGTGTCACGGTGATCCCCGCCCGGTCGGCGTCCAGCAGGTGGATCAGTGCCCGCAGGTCCGTGGGGTGCAGGCGGTGCAGAGCGGCGAACTCGGCGCCCAGCAGATCGAGTTCGACGGTGAGGCCGCGCAGCAGATGGACCATGTCCAGGCCCGGTTCCCGGTCGTCCACGGATGACCCACCGCCTTTCCCCGGTTGACACTCGCGGCTATTCTCTCGATGAACGAGAATCTTGTCCATCGAGGTAACCATCGCGAGGTGTGCTGCCATGACCGACACCGCACCGCCCAGGGCCGTCTTCCGTACCGCCGACGCCGCGACGGGCTTCACGGCGGCCTATGACGCCGCCCTGGCCCAGTGGCCCGTCGCTCCCGAGGCCCTGGACCTGCCCGGGGACTTCGGCACCACCCGGGTGCACCGCTGCGGGCCCCAGGACGGGCCGCCTCTGGTGCTGCTGCCCGGCGGCGGAGCGACCTCCGCCGTCTGGTCCGCCAACGTTCGCGCACTGGCCCGAACCCATCGCGTCCATGCCCTCGACCTGATGGGCGACGTAGGCCGCAGCATCCACGACGGCCGTGCCATCCGCGGCGCCGGCGATCTGATGCACTGGCTCGACCAGGTCCTCGACCGGCTCGGCCTGGACCGCACCCATCTGTGCGGGCACTCCTACGGCGCCTGGATCGCCCTGGGCTTCGCCCTGCACGCCCCCGCCCGGGTCGACCGGCTCGTCCTGCTCGAACCCACCGCATGCTTCACCGGCCTGAGGCCGGGCTATCTCCTCCACGCCCTGCCGCTGCTGCGGCCCACCGCCGAGCGGCTGCGCGGCTTCTACCGCTGGGAGACCCGCGGAGCCGCGCTCGAACCCGCCTGGCTGGAGCTGGCCGCCCGCGGGGCTGCCGACTTCCGCCGGACCAAGGTCGTCATGATGCGCAGGCCCAGGGCGGCCGCCCTGCGCGCGCTGACCGTACCGACCCTGGTGCTGACGGCCGAGCACAGCCGCGCCCATGACGTCGGACGGCTGGCCGAGCGGGCCCGGCGGCTGCTGCCGCACGCCGAGACCGCGGTCCTGGCCGACACTTCCCACCACTCCGTGCCGCTGCGCCACCCCGACGCGTTCGACGGGCTGCTGCTGGACTTCCTCGGCCGCCCGGCCGGGGCCGCCCGCACCCAGGGCTCAGTCGAGGGTGCGGGCAGCCGGAGCCGCTCCGGTACGTCCGGTCAGTAGGCGCGGGCCTGCGTGCGGTAGGCGGGGGCCAGCCGGGACTCCTCGGACTTGGGGAAGGCCACCGTGTTGGGGTTGCCGTCGGAGGTGTAGCGGTTGGAGGGGTCCTTGGCCAGCTTGTCGAGCCAGCTGGTGGAGCCGTACTCGGCCTCCTCGCCGGTGGCGGCCTCGGAGCGGATCCGCGGGATCGCCGTCGGGTCGAAGGAGGCGGCGAAGGGGGAGACCGACGGGTTGGCGCCGACCAGGTAGACCCCGCGGTGCTGGTAGGAGACGCCCTGCGAGGTGCCGCGTACGGCCAGCGAGGAGGGCTGCGGCATCGCGCCGAACGGCAGCGCGAAGGAGGTCACCGTGGCTCCCGGTGCCAGCTGCTTGATCTCCTTGAGGTCGCCGGCGATCTCGTGCTGCACCTCGTCGGCACCCAGGGTCCGCAGATTGGCGTGGTCCATCGTGTGGTTGCCGACCTCGAAGCCGTGCGCGGTGAGCCACGCCAGCGCCTGCTTCCCGCCGGTCTCGGAGAAGGGCTCGCTGTTGACGAAGAAGGTGGCCCGGGCGGGGAAGGAGGGGTGGCGCTTGGCCACGTCCAGCAGGATGCCCAGCGCGGTGTCGGGCGCGGGCTGGCCGTCGGAGCCCAGCCGGACCTGGCTGTTGGTGGAGTCGTCGAAGGTGAGCACCACCGGATGGGCGCCCGCGGGGATGTCGATCCGGCCGCTGGTGAACTCGGCGGCGGTGATCGGTACATACCCCTCGCTGGCCAGCCGCTCCAGCTCGGCGCGGAAGTCCGCCGGGGTGCGGTCGTAGACGCTCGCCGGGTGCTCGGTGAGCTGGTGGTACATCAGAACGGGGACCGCACCCAGCTCATTGGCGTGCACCGACGCGGGGTCCTTGGCAGCCTGGGCCGAGGCGGAGCCGGCGTCCCCGGCGGGCCGGGCGGCCGAGCCCGAGGCGGCGGGGGATCCGGCCTGGGTGGCGCCGCCTGACGAGCAGGAGGTGGCAAGCAGGCCGACGAGCAGTGCGGACAGAACGGGTACGGGGCGACGCACGGAACCTCCCGGGTGGTGGTGGACAGCGAAGTGGTAGCCGTTCCGTCCGGGTTCACAACCGAGGTGGGGCCGAACGGCGCAAGGAATACCCGCTGCCGGGTACGGGCGGCGTATCAGTCCATCCGTTCGGGTGATATGCGGGGATTATCAGGATTATCCGACCCCATTTGGTCAATGACTCATCGACGGTCAGTCATCGATCAGGTGGTGTCCTATGTCTCCCGCATCAGCAAGCCGGTCCCGGGCTTCCCGGAACCGAAAGCGTCCTCTCCTGCGCAGTCGCAAGGCCCGGCTGGCGCTCGCCGCCGGAGTCGTGGTCGTCGCCTGCGGGGCGGCCGGAGCCTTCACCGTCCAGGCGCTCACACCAGAGCTGACGGTCCGCGGTCTGGGCCGCGACTCGGTGCTGAACGCAGCCCATGCCAAGTCCCTGGCCATGTCGGTCACCGCCGATGACACCTCACTGCTGCGGACACTCAAGGTCACCCTCGACGGCCGGACGGTGCCCACCAGGCTCAACGGCGACCGCCTGGAGATCCAGCCGCCCCCGCTGGCCGAGGGCCGCCACCGCCTGTCCGTGGAGGGCCGCGGCGGATCCATCCCCTTCACCAGCCCGCGGACCACCCGCACCTTCACCGTCGACACCACCCCGCCCGCCCTGCGGCTGGCCCCGGCCCAGGCCCAGACCCTGCACTCGCCGGTGACCGTACGCGGCACCGCCAAGGGCGCCAGCAAGGTCGAGGTCGACGGACGCGAGGTCGACCTGGGCTCCGACGGGGCGTTCTCCGTCACCGTCCCCAACCCGCCGCCCCGGGTCGAGGTCACCGCCCGCGACCGGGCCGGCAACTCCGTGACCGACGACGTCCACGCGGTCGTCCACCACCCGCTGATGCGCGCCGCCCACCTCACCGCCATCGGCTGGACCTCCGACTCGCTGCGCGAGGGCGTCCTCAATCTGATCCGGCAGAAGAAGCTCAACGCCGTCGAGCTGGACATCAAGGACGAGGATGGCGAGATCGGCTACGCCTCCCAGGTCCCGCTGGCCCGGAAGATCGGCTCCGCCAAGGGCTACTACGACGCCCGCAAGGCCATTGCGGAGATCCACAAGCTGGGCGCCCAGGTCATCGGGCGGATCGTCGCCTTCCGCGACCCCATCCTGGCCAATGCGGCCTGGGGCTCCGGGCACCGCGCCTCGGTGGTGCAGACGCCCAGCGGTGAGCCCTATGGCGGCGGCAACTACGGCTCGCTGGCGTTCACCAACTTCGCCGACCCCATCGTGCGCAAGTACAACATGGACCTGGCATCGGAGGCCGCCACGCTCGGCTTCGACGACATTCTCTACGACTATGTGCGCCGCCCCGACGGCCCGCTCACCTCGATGGCCTTCCCCGGCCTGGGCACCACCACCCCCGAACAGAGCATCGCCGACTTCGTCGCCGAGACCCGC